>CAYGQD010000251.1:0-9400 GCA_964351855.1 uncultured Verrucomicrobiales bacterium | reverse complement strand
TTAGCGAATTGGGGGCTCGGCCTTGGAATTGCTTCCATCGTTACCTGCGGGCTGACCTCGCTTCCCGGTCTGATTGTTTCGATCATGGGCTTGGTGAAGATCAACAAGCCGGAGAACCAATTGGCAGGTCGCGGAAAAGCGATCGCCGGCGTGGTCATGGCGTCGATCATGCTCATCATAGGGCCGCTTTTTATTGGGGTATTTTCAGCGGTTTCAATTCCAGCGTTTGTCCAGATCAGCGAAAAAGCCCAACTGGCGAAATCGAGCGCGAACCTGCATCAGCTGAATCTCGCCATGAAGCTCTACGCCTTTAGCAACGAGGGCGCCTTCCCTTCATCCCTGCAAGAGTTGCTGGAAAGCGAAGGCCTACCCGAAGAGATCTTGCTCAGTCCGCTGGGGGATCAAACCCAGCCGTATGTTCTCCTCGTCACGGATGGGACGGATGCTCTACCGGGCGATACCCCCATCATCCGTGATCCCAACTTGGTGAAAGGACAATTCCTGGTGGCTTTGGTTAATGGGGAGATTCGGTTGATCGATCCGGCGAACCTGCCCTGAGATGTGGCTCGGCTTCAAGGCGTGAGGGAGGGAGCGGTGCGGGCTCCATGACCGGCGGAGGAACTCTGAAAGTCGGACCCATCCCTACGAACTCCCAATCCCGGAGCCGCAGAATCACTCGAACCCGCTTCCCTCAGAACCACCCACGATCTCATCCGATGAAGCAATATCTTCTTCTCATCCACGACAATTCGAGATGCCCTACCCTATCCGATGACTGGGACCGCTTTTTCGAAGCCGCCCGACAAAGTGGAACCTTCCGTGGGAGCAGCGAGATCGGCACCGGAGAGTTCATCGGCAAGGCATCGACCGAAGCTTTGTCATCGAACCATATCACCCGATATATGCGATTCGATTCTGACGACAAGCAGGCGGTTCTCGATCTTCTCACGCAGCGCCCGGTCGTGAAGCATGGCTTGATTATCCCTTGAAAAAATCCTGCCCATCCTGTTCATCCATGTCAATACCCGGAGGAAGCGAACATGGATGGACAGGATGTTTAGGATGGCGAAGGCCGGTGGAGCGAGGGCTGCGGGTTTGGGCGCTTCGGATTCGCGGGGGTTTGAAACGAAGGGCACGAATCTCCGCGAAGGACACGAAGGACAGGCTCTGCGGCTTCGCTGGGCTCAAATCATGGTGACGCGAGCAGCTGCTTCGCGTTTCAGAACGGCAACGCGAGCGGACGCTCGCGCCATGTTCGTTGCGGTGTCAGCGGTTGAAGGCGAATTCCGTGCTGTTGAGCAGGCTGATGAAGATATCTTCGTAGGGTTGTGCGTTTGCGGTTTGCTCGCCGACGAGTTCGAGGAGAGCGGTCATCTCTTCGGGTTCGGGTCGGCGGCTGAGGGAGCGAATGAAGAGTTCTTCGATGATTTCCGGCGGGGTCTTGCCGTCCGCGAGGAGACGGGGGACGACTTTGCCACCACCGACGCGTCTGGAAACGGTTTGGCCGACGAGAAGGTGGAGCGTTTGGGTGAGGGTGGGCTCGGGCTTCGATTCGCAGGCGCAGGGCGTTCGTCCGAAGTATTTTCTGGCGGGGAAGTCAGGACTTGGGCTTTTTCGTGAAGGTAATGGGCTGATTGATCTTACCCCAGAACGAGTTGGGATTCTTTGGTGCTAGGGTTTTGAGGAATTTCTCGAACCACGAAGAACTAAGAAGTGAAATCAACCACCAGCCAAAGCCAAACGCCAGAATGGCCCCAGACCCAGCGGCGATCGGGCCATCATAAGAGAGGCTGGTCTTTGATCTCGATGGATCCTTGGGATCGTAAAAAAGTCGATCGGGCAACTCATCGGTGTTGGAGCTGTGGTGGTAGGTTTCTCCGTTCACTTCAAATTTCCAGCCTTGCAGTTGGTAGCCTCGCTCGACGAGGCTATTTTCCCTTCGGGCGAATTTTCCCGAAGATTTGTAGACATAAGTGGTAGTTTTGTATTGGCTAGCCTTTTCGTAGTTGTACGGTTCTAATTCCCGAGTCTCTACCCAGTGTCGCCGTTGGTATTGAAGTTGGAACACTGCGTAGATACTCCATCCCAAGACGCACGAACAAAAAAAGCCGAAAAACCAAAGTGCGCATCCCGCTGGGGTTTCATCCTTCTGCTTCTTTCGAGATCGTTTGACACGTTTTTTTTGCGACGGTTGGAATTGGCTCATCATGAATCGGGGTTACTCATAGGAAATCGCTTCTCTTAGGAAATCGCTTCTCTTAGGAAATCGCTTTCCCGCCCTCCCGCCTCCGGGTCATCTTTGCCACGGGGAAGAAGGGGAGATTTGCCACCTTCCCGTTGTTATCTGAGCTGAGTCAGACTGCATGTTCAAGCATATTTTTGGGGCTCGGCTTGGCGGCTGACGGCGCGAATGAAGAGTTCTTCGATGATTTCCGGTGGGGTCTTCCCAGTGGCGAGTAGACGTGGGACGACTTTACCGCCGCCGACGCGTCCGGCGACGTTACGCGCTGATTACAGTTTCCGCCGGATTCGCCGCTCCGGCTCACGCAATGGTTATCCCGCATTTCGGTTGATTGGAGCCTCTACGATTGAGCCACTATGTTGCTCGATTCTTCGGCTTGTATCCGCTTCGAGCCATTTCAGCGCGTGCGGGCCAACCCACACTTGTGGATCTGGTTTACTGGGGTTGGCGGATCGCTTTGGACCCGCAGGCGCGACTGCAACCTGCGGATTGCACCATTGAACGATCGAATTCGAATCTTCAAAATCGGTGTTTCATCCGCGTCGAGGTTCCAGAAGGCACGGATTGAAACGGATGAAACGCAGATGTTCGATGTTCACGGATTCGGAGAGGAGCGGCACGAGTCTCTTGGACATGCCGCCAGGTCATTTGGAGGGATGGAGCGTGAAAACTCGGCGCCTCTCCTGCTTGATCAATCCCTTCAAAAATCCTGCCCATCCTGCTGATCCATGTAGACATCCGGAGGAAGCGAACATGGATGGACAGGATATTCAGGATCGCGAAGGCGGTGGAGCATGGGCTGCGGAGGATTGGACCATGAAGGACATGAAGTTCATGAAGGACGGACTCTGCGGCTACGCGGGGCTCAAATCAAGGTGACGCGAGCGTTGCGGTGTCAGCGGTTGAAGGCGAATTCTGTGCTGTTGAGCAGGCTGATGAAGATGTCTTCGTAGGGCTGTGCGTTTGCGGTTTGCTCGCCGACGAGTTCGAGGAGAGCCGTCATCTCTTCGGGTTCGGGTTGACGGCTGAGGGCGCGGATGAAGAGTTCTTCGATGATTTCCGGCGGGGTCTTGCCGTCCGCGAGGAGACGGGGGACGACTTTGCCACCACCGACGCGCCCAGAAACGGTTTGGCCGACGAGAAGGTGGAGGGTTTGAGTGAGGGTCGGCTCGGGCTTCGATTCGCAGGCGCAGATGGAGGCGCGGCTGGAGCGGCCGAAGGTTTCGAAAAAGGCGTTGCCGTAGTTTCCCCGGGCGGTGTCTCCGGGGGTTCGGGGATTATATTGGATGGCTTTGGTTCCGGCTGGATAGTAGCTGAAGCCATACTCGCCTTCGGTGGCGGCGACGACGGTATCGAGAAAGATATCGGCGCGAAGACGGCGGAGTTGGGCGCGGGAGAATTGGCGATCGTCCATCTGGTTGGTGGCATTTGGCTGGAGAGAACGCTGGTAGGCTCGGGAATTACAGATATCGCGAACCAAGGCCCGGAGGTCGAAGCCGGACTCGATGAAGCGACGGGAAAGAGCGTCCATGAGTGCGGGATTGGTGGGCGGATTGCTGACGCGGAGGTCGTCGATCGGCTCAATCAAGCCGCGATGGAAGAAGTGGGCCCAGACGCGGTTCGTGAAGTTCCGCGCGAAGAGATCGTTCTCCGGAGAGGTCAGCCACTCGGCCAGGACTTCCCGTTGATCGATCCCTGTGGGAGCCTCGGTTTCGCCTCCGAGGACTTTGGCAGGCATGGGTCGGTTATCGACCAGGTGGCGGGCGGGTTCCGCCTCGATGTCGTTGTAGATATAGAACTCGCGCGGCTCGGCTCCAAGCTTCCGATTCATTCCGGTGAAGAAACTGACAAAGCCATAGTAGTCATCGATCGTCCAGCGATCGAACGGGTGATTGTGACACTCGGCGCATTGGATCTGGATGCCGGTCATCAGCTGAGAGAAATCCGCCGCGAAGTTTTTCGGGACAAAGCGGGGGGCGTGGACCAGCATCGTGTAGAGGTTCGTGGGACCGTCGGTGAGATTGCTGCCCGTCGCGGTGACTTGCTCGGCAATGAATTCGTTCATCGGACGATTTTCGCGAAACTGTTTCAGGATCCATTGGTAGTAGGCATCGGCTGCTTTCACGTCCGTGGCGATGGGAGTGTAGCCACCGCCTGAGAGACGCACCCACTCGCTCCAAAGCCCGGCCCAGACATCGGCGAAGGCGTCCGAGGCGATGAGTTGATCGATGAGGGCTTCACGATCCGGGTTGGCCAGGAAGGCGTGATATTGTTCTACGGTGGGCGGTAAGCCGGAGAGATCGAGATAGGCGCGCCGGAGGAAGGTTTCGTCATCGCAGACTTCTGAGGGAAGGAGATGGAGCTTTTGGAGCCGATCGTAGATGAGTTCGTCTATATAATTGGCTGGTTCCGGATTTTCCCAGGCGAACTTCGAATCCGTCGGCAAGACAATGACCTCTGAGCCAATCGTGAAGCGATTAAAGCGGGCGAAGACGAAGCTGTCGCCACGGTTTCCTGGCCTGACGACACCGCCTTCATCGATCTCGACGACGGATGGATTATTGGATTGAAAGAGCGCGAGATCGGTCACATCCCGGCTGGTCCCGTCGGTGTATCGGGCGATGACGCGGGTGGGGACCTCCTGGACGGAGCCATCGAAGACGAGGTTTTCCGGTTCCAGGCGAATCTCCACCGGCTCGGCCACTTCGCCCTCGTCATCGGGCGCGCCAGCGGCAATCCAGTCGTGCAGCGTTTGATAATAGGGCGAATCTGTGGTGAAGAGTTCGCCGCCGGTGTGAGGGACTTTGCCAGTCGCCTTGAGGAGGAGGAGACTTTGCTCCGGCAACGCGACATTGATCCGCCGTCCGACCATCTCTTCGGTGATGCGATAGTAGTCGCCCTTGGCGTCGAACCCGAACAGGGAGAGCATGAAGCCATCCTTCCCTCTCGCGGAGCCATGACAGGCTCCGGTATTGCACCCGGACCGAAAAAGAACCGGCATGACGTCACCCCGGAAGCTGAGGGTCTCCTCTGCCCGAAGCGAACAAGGAGTGGTGACGAAGAGAAGGGAAAGGAGGAAAATGCGTGGAGTCATCGGGAGTCGGAAGAGAGGGCGGGATCAACGCGGAGGACGCCGTTTCCACTGCGTTGGAGAATGGCCTGGCCGGCTTCTTGAACGGTGATTTCGCAACTGAGCTGGCGGTATTGTCCGAGCAGAGCTTCTTCGCTGGCCAGGAGCTGGAAGACGAGTTCGGTCTCGCCGGCTCGGAGCTGCGCGGGTTCGGCGGTGACGCCTTTGGGGAGGCCGAGGAGAACCACTTGAGCTTCCCCTGCGAAGGGCTTTTTGTGGGTGACTCGGAACGTGAATGCGCCCTTGGCGTTGCGTCGGATCGAGGCTGGCTCACTAGCAAGCTCGACGTAGGGCTCGTCGATCACGAGGTCGAAGAAGGGCGAGGAGACGCGCAGATCGCCGACGCCGTTGAAGTAAATACCACGCAGAGTCGTGGCCTGAAGCGCGATGGTCCAGGTGGCCGGGGCGGCGCTGGAATTGGCCTGAAAACTGAACTCCAGCTCGGTTTCGCCTTCTTCGAACCGGGCGGCGGGCTGCGCAGTGATGCCATTGGGAACCCAGTAGGCGTTGACTTCGACGGGCTCGGTGAAGCCGGGTTCGCGATGAAGACGCACCTTGACCTGAAGCTGGCCATTCTTCGAAAGCGGGATCGGCGGCGGCTCCACGTCGAGCCGAAAGGGCGCGGGATTCGTCACCGCGTAGGCATAGCGATCGACCACCACGGTGTTCCAGGCCCGCGCGCCGGAATGGCTGAGAAAGGGCATCGCTTGTTGAGAGAGCGAAACGAGCGGGGTGCCATCGACGGCTTCGGCGCGGATGCGGAAGGTGCCAGCTTGCGGCTGGGTGCCGGGCAGAGCGACCAACTCGAACGGGACCTCGTTCTGGGTTGAGGACACGATGGGCGCGTTCATTTGGATTCCCTCCGGCAGACCTTCCGGGACGAGCCGGACATCGCCTTTCCAGGGATTTCCGAGCCCGGCGGCCAGCCGCACATTCAGCGTCCAGCGGTTCCCTTGCGGAATGGCGAACGCCGTCAATTTGGAACACTCCGCGCTATCGATGACTCGTGCATACATGTAGGTGTGGACGGCGTTTTCGACCGGCTCCACCTCGATGCGATAGACGAACTGAGGCCCGCCCAGTCCGCGCATGTCCCGGATGCGAATCTCGTACTCGCCATTGTGCTCCGGCGTCCAAACGATCGCGGGATCGAGCAAGCTGGGGAATCGGAAGGACTTCGCCACGGCCCAGAGACCGCGCTCCGCCTGCTCGGCGTCATCGCCGGTTGCTTCGACTTCGCCGGATTCAAGGTGGACGATTTCCATGCGCGGATCAATTGGCGTGCCCAAGCTGCGACCGAAGACGCGAACCGTGTAGGTCTCGCCTTGTTTCGCGGTAATGCGAAACACGTCCGTCTCCGCCTTCTGCGCGATGACGCCGTTGAGGGCAATGGGAAGTTGATGGGCGCGGCCCTCCCCTTCCCTCGCATTGGGATAAGGCGAAACGCGCATCGGGAGCGAAGACGGACCAAAACGCGGGTGAAAATTCCCCGAACGCGCTTCTGCGGGCAGCTCGATGGTCCGTTTGAGATCGCCGGTCGGGTCCCCCAGAAACGTCACCTCCAGAGGCTTCCCGGCTTCGCCGCCAGCGGGAAACGCGACCAAGGGCCGCTCGAAATCGCCAATGTGCGCCAGATAATAGGCAAAACGCGATCCTTTGTAGAGGCTCTGGCGGATTTCCACGATGTAGTCGCCGTCTTCCGGAGCCACGACCGATAGAATCGGGTCCTGGATATGCAGCGCGCTGTCATCGGCCGCCGCGATCTCCTCCCCCGCCCCATTGAGAATCCGAACCGCCAGGTCAAATTCCGATTCCCCGTAATGGACGTCTGTCAGGCGCACGGAATCCACTTCGACGGAAATCCGTTCGCCCTTGCGTCGACGGACTCGGTAGCAATCCTGGTCTGCGGTCCGTCCGGTATCGATCTTTCCATGCACCGTGACCGTCTCTGGTGGCAAGGCCTCGGCGATGTCCCAAGTATCGTTCAGCCCCATCTTCCCTTCCGGCTCTCCCTCCTTGTAAACTGGATAAGGCGTGACCCAGAAGGTCGAAAGGGTGGAAAGCTGAGTTCCGGTCCTCAGCTTGAACTGGTGTTGGCCAATCGGACAATCCTCTTCAATCACGAACCGCGCCGTGACCTGCTGTTTGATCGCCTCCGCCGAGTGCGCCAAGTTGACGGGACGATCGACATCGGGCAATTGCGAGATCTCGATCGCCTGGATTCCCGGCCGATAGAAAATGATCTCTTGGGGGTCCTCGATGAAGTTCCCCTGAATCAAGACCTCCACCGTCTTTCCCTGTTGTCCAACCCGGGTGGGGACGGCCTCAATGTGGCGATTCTGCGGCGCGGGAAGATCCGGCGGAAGCAGGACAACGGCCAGGAGGCAGGACGCGAGAACGGAGGAGGGAAGTTTGCCCTTCGAAAATTTCATGGAATCCATCACCCGATCAGTCCCGAGACCACCTTCCCGCCATCGACGATTTCGATCGGGCGTGTCCCGAACGCTAACAACTCTTCCCGCGCATCGATTCCGAGCTGGTGATAGACGGTGGTGAGGAAGTCTTCCAGACTGACGGGGTCGCGAGCAGGTTCGCTGGCGGTGGCATCGGAAGCGCCGTAGATCTGGCCTTGGGTAATGCCGCCTCCGGCGAGAATCATGGAGTAGTTTCGGGCCCAGTGATCGCGGCCGTTGTCCTTGTTGATCTTCGGGGTGCGACCAAATTCGGTAGTGATCATGACGAGGGTGGAATCGAGCAGGCCGCGTTGGTCGAGATCGGTAATCAAGCCGGAGATGGCGTGGTCCAGGGGCGGCATCCGATCTTCGCAAGTGCCGCGGACATCGACGTGACAATCCCAGCCACCGTAATCGACCGTAATGAAGCGGACGCCCGACTCGACGAGTCGCCGGGCGAGAAGGAGCCGCTCGTTGACCGCAGCCGGTGCGTTGCGATTCCGCAGACGATAGCCCTGGCCGTAGAGCTGGCGAACGTGTTCCGGCTCGTCTTCCAGAGAAAACGCGGCCTGGGCCTTGGGCGAACTGAGCAGGGTGTAGGCCTGCTGGTAAAAATCATCCATCGTCTCGAGCGTCTCCGCTTGGGAATCGATCCGGCGGAGGCGATTTTCGATCACGGCGCGGGCCGATTTCCGCCGCTCGAACTGCTCGACCGAGACGTTGTCCGGAATCGAGAAGTCCTGAACCTTGAAAGAGCCGCCGCTGCCGGGATCTGCTCCGGTTTTGAAAGCGCCGAACTTGCTGCTAAGGTAACCGGTTCCGCCCGCGAAACCGTTGGTGCCAGGGATGGCGACGTAAGGCGGCAGATTCTGGCGCGGGCCGAAGTGCTGCGAGACGACCGCGCCCATCTGCGGGTAGTCGATCACCGTGGGGGGGAGGTAGCCGGTGGAGAGAGGGTAGGTGGCTTGGCCGTGATCGGGGATGCGGCAGTTGCAGCTGCGCAGAATCGTCAGTTTATCGGCAACTTGAGCGGTTTTGGCGAAGTTTTCGCTGAGGATTTCCCCCGTATTCGTCTTTACCACGTTGAAGGGGCCGCGGTATTCGCCGGGCGCCTCCGGTTTTGGGTCGAGCGATTCCTGAGCGGGGAAACCGCCACTGAGATTGAGGTGAATGACGCTTTTGGCCGGGCCTTCCAGCTTTCCGGGACGCGATTCCGCTCGAAGCAGATCTGCCATGGAAAGCCCCAATGCGGAACAAGAACCGATGCGGAGGGCGGATCGACGACTGAAACCGGGTGAAGGTGGTGGGGAAAAGCTCATAAAATCGGTAGGATAGGCAAGGCCCTTCACGGGAAGCCGTCCATCGATTTATCGGGAGATTCCGGCTGAATCCCCTGATTCAGCTCCCTACCACCATCATCGGGCCTTCCGCCACGGGGACGCCACCTTGTTTTTCCAGGCTGACGGCGAAGGCGGCGGCGGTTTCGACCGGTTGATCCGTCGTGAAGCGGACTTCGGCGGTTCCGTCGTCGTTCACCTGGAAGACGCCGGCATCGACCGGGTTCCCGTATTGCGG
>CAYGQD010000250.1:0-9454 GCA_964351855.1 uncultured Verrucomicrobiales bacterium | reverse complement strand
TGCGGTTGGAAGCGCGGTTGTAGCCGTACTGGATGTGATCGAGTTCGCTGCTGTCTCTCGTCTTGCGCCAGTTCATGTCGGCGGTGCGCCCGAACGACTGCCCTGCCGCGGAAGCGGTTGTTGAAGTGCGAAGCCTCACTGCAGGGCGCCGAGGAACGAGGTGATAATCGAAGCCGATGTAATCATCTCCGGCATCGCCGACCGGCTGCCCGGCATCTTTGACATACGTGAGTTCCACAGCAGGCTCAAGATAGGTGATTTTGGGGAACCAGTCCAGCCCGGCGTGGGTGTATTGGCAGGTATCCTGACTTTCGCCCTGAATCTTGAGGGTTTCGACCCGACTCAAGAGGTCGTTGGCGCCATCGGTGGTTCCGTATCCGTAATCGACGATGCGACCGTTCGGATAGGTCAGGCCGGTCATCCGGGCGGTATTGCTTCCAACAGTAAAACTGTTTGTTTATTGTTTTTACGTTTTTACAAACATTCAAACATTCAGCTTTGGCCTCACCCGATCCTGGAATACGGAGCGAAGATCGAAACAGCCCGCCAGGAACAGCGCTCTCTCAGTCGGTACGTGATCATCCCTAAGATCGTATCCAGGGGACACGGAGGACGCCCGTGTTTACCAATATTCTCGTTAAACACCCAAGCTTCTTATGTAAATTTTTTAGCCACTTGAGGCGACGCTCATAATCGGCATCCCTCAGTTTCGTCAAATTAGTTTGAATTGCAGTGTTAGGATCGTTTTTCGAATATCGAATGCACCCTAATCGTAATGTTCTTCCGTGGTGACAAAGTATCCGAACTTTTCCGCTATGACACAATTGAAAAATGACGAAAGCAAGTTGTCGTGGAACTTAAGGATTTCAACTTGCGCCTCGTCAGGGCTGACAGACTCCCAGCTTAACTCGCAGTAATAGCTGTCTATAGTGGCGTCGTCTTTGTATCTGCATCCTTGCGTTCGACTAAAGTACTCACGGAGATTTTCTTCTGATAAAACGATTTTATCACGCTTCAGTAACAAAGCAATATCTAGTTTCTCATGCTGCAAAGCAATTTCTCCAGCATAATGCCCAAGAATATCCATAGTTAATAGATCACCTCCTTTTTCGATATACCATTTCACTACTTTGTCTGCATTGGCATATACAGCATAATGCAAGAGGGGGATGTTGTGAATTGCGATTTCATCGAATTCGCCAATCTCTTTAGTCAGGCTTTCTAACTTTTCTAGGTCGTTATGAATTATTGCAACCTCCAAGCGCGAAGCATAATCGATTTCGGGTTCGTTACCGAACAGCGGGTCCGCTAATTGGGTCGCGAGGAGTATTGGGAACAGGCGGAACGCCAGTGTCGTTTGGAGGGCGAGGTGTTGAAGGGTCGTAATCATGGGATGGATATTTTTCCTTATCTTTGTAGAATGATCGCAACCAACCTTTCCAGGACGTTTCCTTGTTCGCTGCTGTGCCCTCGCAGTCCGCATTGGTAGTATAAGTGCCAAAGGATTCCTCAATCATTGGAGCGAGTTTTTCCTTTATAAGGCGGTTCCGATCAATAATGTGAGCCTGCTCGTGACCAAGAAGGGTTTTCCACGGGTATGGGTGCTCCCTGGGGAGCCCGTTTGCTTTTGTGTATTGTTGCTGGAAGTTGAGGTAAATTGTATATGCGACAGTGACTTTACAGGATTCTATGATGTAACAATATTCTTTTTTAATACACGTACATTCAATATCCGCTTTTGTAAGGGCAACGGTGGTTCGGGTTTTGCCACCTACCCGAACAACTCTTGCTTGTTCGGGGCTTTGTACTCCGGATAGGTCCGCGACTATTTTTGGGGTCGCCAAACCCAATAGATCAGACATGTTTATAATCGCATTGTTATTGATTGCATAGATATTGATCCCGCCAATCTCACCAATCGGATCCCTGGTCAACCACCTCCCAATCTCCGGCGAGTAGCAACGATACCCATAGTCATACCACCCGGTTTCGGTGTCGAGAAACTGTCCATGGAACCCAAACTCCATCCCGAAGCTACTGGTGGCCCGATCCGAGAAGTCAGGAGCCATGATCCGCCGAATCCCAAACCCGCTGAACCCATAACGCTCTTGAACGATGCCGCTGGGATTAAACACCGCTGTCGGACTGAAGTAGTCCATCGCAACGTAAAGTCGCTCATCGAGTGTCCCGGAACTGTTGGTATCGCGATCGCGCAGGATCAATTCGTCACGGTGCGCGGGGCGCGCTCCCCAAAGATATTGCCGTTCCGCACTGGTTGACGCATCGAGTCGTTCTTCGAGCGGTTTCCAGCGATTGGAGTAGTAGCAATGATGGACCACGCTGCTGACCGTCCGGGTGGTTCGGCGATAGAGCCCGTCATACTGGTAAGCGGCGACTTCGGTGGTGTCATCGACGACTTTGACGATCCGATTCCATCCGTCCCAGGTCAGCGTGAGGCTCTTGCTCCAATCCCCGCTGGCATCCGGCGGCATTAGGGTGGTGTTCCCGGCCAGATCGTGAGCGATGCCGTCACTGGAGGCGTCGATTTGGGTGATCTGGTTGTCTTTGTTGTTGACTCGGGTTTGGTCGAGATCGACGGAGCCGTCGGATTTGCGGACGTACCCGAGCCAGTTGCCGGTGGGGTCGTAGCTGAATTGCTCTTCGTTTTCGGGGATGGCACCGACCAGGGTGTGGTTGTGGTTGATGTTGAGATTGCCGCGTGAGAAATCGCTCAACTGATAGAGCTCATCGTACTGGTAGGCCTCGTCCTGGCCGCCACCGCTTGCCTCCGCCACCAGATTTTTGCGCCAAGTGCGGTTGGAAGCGCGGTTGTAGCCGTACTGGATGTGATCGAGTTCGCTGCTGTCGCTCGTCTTGCGCCAGTTCATATCGGCGGTGCGTCCAAAGCGGTCGAAGCCGATGTAATCATCCCCGGCATCGCCGACCGGTTGACCGGCATCTTTGACATACGTGAGTTCCACAGCAGGCTCAGGATAGGTGATTTTGGGGAACCAGTCCAGCCCGGCGTAGGTGCATTGGCAAGTATCCTGACTTTCGCCCTGGATTTTGAGGGTTTCGACCCGGCTCAGGAGGTCATTGGCGCCGTTGGTGGTCCCGTAGCCGTAATCGACGATGCGACCGTTCGGATAGGTCAAGGCCGTCATCCGCGCGGTATTGCCTCCAACAGTCAAATTGTTTTTTTATCGTTTCCACTTCTCACCACTTAGCCATTCCAGAGAATTACTGATTCGGACGGCAATAGCCTGCTGCAATTTTGTCCTATCTTGTGTTTGAACACTAGGATCAATTACGTACGCCCCAATAACTTCGCTTCGTCTCAGTACAAATACTTGACGCTTACCCTTATCGATATGCATCGTTCCCCAAGCTTCAGTCCCTGGCAGCCAAAACAACTTGTATGCAATAGGAATCCGTGTTGGGTTTGATCTTCTGAAAAATTGGTCAATACGCAGATCGCTCCTGATGGTAGGGTCCCCATAAATTATTTGATCAAAAATGAGCGCGCCGAGATGAAAACCCTTCTTCGACGGGTCAGATTGTCCCTGCGAAACTTCGAATATTTCATCCTCTAACCTCACCAACTCGCCCACCACGATCAAAACGGGACCATCTTCATTCGCTACAAAATGTAAAGGTGCTTTTGATAAGAAATCGACCGGCTCGTCCGCTCGCGCATACTGGAAAGCACCGATCAAGATGAACAAAGTGAAAGTTGTTGTTGGACGACTCATGAAACTTTGAGGCTATAGGAGTTGACTCTTTTTGAAAGTGTCGCATTCAAGACCTAAAAGCGATTGGCTTCCTCCAGAAGGGTTTTTGGGGACGCAGGTAGGCCCACAGGGACAATCAGTAGTCTGACTACAGGATCCATTTTGCGCAGAATCAATGGCTGCGCGAACGGCATCTGATCTTGATTCTGCTGCACCCGTCTGATTAGTTTCGGTTTCGGTTGCAGTGGACCGGCCACATTCGATTGATGTGTCGTCCGCGCAGACGCATGGAATGGTAACGGTGCATGTTGATTCCCAATAAACTCTTTCTATAATCCTTGGCGCCAGACCAAAATCATCAATCAACCCTCTAGGGTTATTATAAGCGAAAGTGTAGAGATTTTCTCCCCCAGCCTCCTCAATCGGATCCCGCGATAGCCATCTCCCAATCTCTGGCGAATAATACCGATACCCATAATCATACCACCCGGTTTCGTTGTCGAGGAACTGTCCGTGGAAGGCGAACTCCACCGCAAAATTACTCACCGCCCGATCCGAGAAGTCCGGAGCCATGATTCGCCGAATCCCGAACCCACTGAACCCGTAGCGCTCCTGCACGACACCGCTGGTGTCAAACACTGCTGTCGGACTGAAGTAGTCCATCGCAACGTAAAGTCGCTCATCTAAGGTCCCGGAACTGTTGGTATCGCGATCGCGCAGGATCAACTCATCACGGTGATCGGGACGGGCTCCCCACAGATACTGCCGCTCGGCGTCAGTTGACGCATCGAGGCGTTCTTCGAGCGGCTTCCAGCGATTGGAAAAGTAGCAATGATGAACCACGCTACTGAGGGTCCGGGTGGTTCTTCGATAGAGGCCGTCGTACTGGTAAGCGGCGACTTCGGTGGTGTCATCGACGACCTTGACGATCCGGTTCCATCCATCCCAGGTCAGGGTGAGGCTGTAGCTCCAGTCCCCGCTCGCGTTTGGCGGCATCAAGGTGGTGTTCCCGGCCAGATCGTGGGCGATGCCGTCACTGGAGGCGTCGAGCTGGGTGATCTGGTTGTCCTGGTTATTGACTCGGGTTTGGTCGAGATCGACCGCGCCGTCGGATTTGCGGACATACCCGAGCCAGTTGCCGGTCGGATCGTAGCTGAATTGTTCTTCGTTCTCGGGGATGGCTCCGACCAAGGTGTGGTTGATGTTGAGGTTGCCGCGTGAGAAATCGCTCAACTGATAGAGCCCGTCGTATTGGTAGGCCTCGTCCTGACCGGAAGCTGCCACCAGATTCTTGCGCCAGGTGCGGTTGGAAGCGCGGTTGTAGCCGTACTGGATGTGATCGAGTTCGCTGCTGTCGCTCGTTTTACGCCAGTTCATCTCGGCGGTGCGTCCAAAGCGATCGAAGCCGATGTAATCGTCCCCGGCATCGCCAACCGGTTGACCGGCATCTTTGACATACGTGAGTTCCACAGCAGGCTCAGGATAGGTGATTTTGGGGAACCAGTCCAGCCCGGCGTAGGTGTATTGACAGGTATCCTGACTTTCACCCTGGATTTTGAGGGTTTCGACCCGGCTCAGGAGGTCGTTGGCTCCATCGGTGGTTCCGTAACCGTAATTGACGATCCGGCCGTTCGGGTAGGTCAAGGCCGTCATCCGGGCGGTATTGCCGCTACTGCCATCGGCATACGCGTAGCCGACCGCAGGCGTCGAGCCATCGACCGCGCCGGAATGCGATTGGCTGTCTTCGATCATTTGACCAAATCCGTTGTAGGCGAATGCTACTTGGTTGACGACCGTGCCGCTTCCGACGGTGGCGTTGTCCAGGCTGGTCACGGTTTCAAGCCTCCCTTGGAGGTTATAACCGTTGGCGATCCGCTTCACGGCATCGTCGATGTGGCTGGCAAAGGTGGTGACGCGATCCTGAGTCTGGCGACCGAGCTTGTCGAAATCGTAATCGTGGACCGTGCCGTTCGGATCGGTCATTTGGATCAGGTCGGCTTGGCGATTGTAAGCGTATTCGATCCGCTCAAAGATGCCGTCGGGGCCATCGCCGAGTGGGGCGGCGGCATCGTCACTTTCCGGGTAAATTTTGGCGCGAAGGAGATAGGAGGTGGCGAGGCCGGAGTCGTCCAGGGTGGTGCCGTAGATCCAGCGAGTGACCTGATCGCCGGTGACGTCGTTGATCAAGGTGAGCCGTTTCAAGCCGCCATCGGCGTGGTAAACGTATTCTGAAGTCCGATTTTCATCGGACTTCAGGTTCGTTGTGCTTGGTGCTTGGTTCGTTGTTTCAACGGCTGCGCAGGACGAATCCACAAAATTCTCGATCAGGCGGATCTGGCGACCGCGATTGTCGTTGAACCAGCGCGACTCCGTACCCATGGGATCGATCGACCCGATTGCGGTTCCGGCGGGGCCAAAAAGGGTGGTGGTGACAAGGATGGCATCGCTGCGCTCCGGGGCAACGCCGGGGCGAACCAGAGCCGCACCTCCGTTGGTGCCGTAATCGGCACGGACCCGGACGCGTCCAATCCCGTCTGGCCAATTTGCCTGGTAACTGCGCCGCGCTTTTGGTTGGGCGTCGTTCGGCCCGTTCAAGGCTCCGGTCCCGGTCGAATCGTGGAAGCGGAGGAAACCGGTCGATAAAATCAGGTTACCGGCGGCATCCCAAGTGGATTCCGATTGGGTGACGACGGTGTCGTTGCTGGAAGTGCCGGGATGATAGGCGCTGTAAATGGCCGTTTGACGGCCCAGACTGTCGTAGACGGTCTTGGTGAAGGCCTCGCTCCCCATTCCGAGTTGTTTGATCGGGTTCCCAGACGGGTCGAACCAGGTTTCTGAGCGCAAGGCGTTGCCGAGCACTCCGGTGGAAACGTTGACCGCGTAGGTTTCGCTTTTGTAGGTGCGATCTTGATTGTCCCAATACGACTTTGCGAGCGCGGTCCGGTTGGCGTCCGTTACTGCGTCCGTGTGATAGTTGGTTGATTCAGTCAAGCGATCCAGATTGTCATAGCTGGTTTTCGTGATGAAAAAGGTTGTGCCGTCGCTCGTGATCGTTTCGAGGCGCCGATCACGGTAATCGTAGTTAAACCAGGTGATTCGGTCGTCTGCGGTAACGGTATCCACCGGTCGGGTTTCCTTGGTCACATTTCCATTGCCACCCGGGTTGCCGTTATCGAACTGTTGACTCAGCACCAATACCATGTTGTTGCCAGTTGCTCCCCCTCCACTGGGGTCGGTTTCCGTAGCCCCATTGTCGTTGGTTCCGACCCAGCGCTCGATCACAAGGCCGCGACTGTCGTAGACCTGACGGTTGACGGTCCCGCCAGGGCTCACTTCTTTGATTTGGCGACCCATCTCATCGTATCCAAATCGAGTCGCGTTGTAGTTGTCGCCTTCCTCACCCTCACCATTGTTCGGAATCTTGAAGTAGGCACGGGCTTCCGTCTTCCACCCCCATTGATCGAAGTAGGTCCGGGTCCAGCGCACCCAACGATGTTGGGGAAACGCCTCCTTCTCTTTGAGGGGCCCGCAACTGCATTCGCGTCTGCTCATGATGGTGTCGACAATGTTTCCATTCCCATCACGTCGCTCGATTGAGACTGGTCCCACCGTTTCGTACCCGTAGCTGGGTGCATTGCCAGTGGCATACCCTTGTGCGGTCCAGGTTTCACGGATGTCATCACGGTAAACCGTGAAGCTAACCGTGCGAATCACGGTCGGCTCGGTATCACTTTCATGCAGTTGCACTGCATGTGCAGGACCGAGTTCTTTGACGATGCGTCCCTGGTCGTCCGATTCGTAATCGGTCACGAGGTTCAATCCGCCCCCTGTGGGCGCAGCCCAGCCGGCTGGAGCACCTGCTACCAGGGAGGTATCAACGTCACGAATCATCTGCTTGCGGGCTCCCGTGGCCTCATCCCAACTCCAGTGGGTGATGAATCCTCGTGCATCGCGTTCCCAAGTACGGTTCCCAAGTTCGTCGTAGACGGTTGTAATGGTGTGTTCCAGCCCATCACCGTTTTGATTCACCGGAATGACTGGCAATGTCGTTACTTTCTGCTTGATCTGATAAGTGTCGTCTCCGTTCGCGTCGGTAAAGTAGGTGTAAGCGGTTTTTGTCGAAAAGGCCTCGGCCACCACACTTCCGGGGTTGGGGAACTCCAATTCTTCCTCCACCAAATGCGCATCGATTCCATTGACGGTGTGGGTATTCCACTTGGTTTGATAGACCAGATCCACGGTCCCGCTGGTTCCTTTCTTGACGCCCTGACTCTTGGGATAGTTTTTGGCTGCCCCTTGAGCCGCATCGGTACTATCCCAATAGTCGAAGACGTAAATCAGGCCATTTGAGGTGCGCAAATTCACCGTCAGCGTGTCGGTGCTCGTAGCTGGCTCCGTCACTGTTGAGACCGCTGACGCAGTCGCGCGTTGGATTACCCGACCAGAGTCATTGCGCACGAATGACTCATACCAGATCTCACCGCTGGATTTGTCTTCAAAGGCGTTCAAGACCACGCTGCCTGCTTCATTGGAGTAAACGCGTTTCTCGTTTCCGTCCGGCTGCGTTTCGGTGGTTTTCACCGCCCAGGTGTTCTTGTCACTGAGAGGCGGAAGGGCGTTATTTGCGAGGTAGGCAAACGTGAACGTTTGCTCGCCACCACGGAGGGTCTCTGAAACGACTCGCGATTGCGCATCATAAACGAAGTGAAAATCCGCATAGGGCGCAATGTCCGCAGTCGTTAACGGATCGATTCCACTGGCCTCCATCGCGTCGTAGGATTCAGGCTCAACCACAAACCGAAGTAGGTTTGAAGACGTGCCTTTGTAGTAGCGGTAAGCATATTGATCGATGGTGCTCCAAGCCTGGGCGATCACGTTGAACTCTTCGGTCGCAACGTGCTTGAGATCGCTGAGGTTGCCAAACGCGTCGGCTGCGGTGTAGTAAGCGTATCGGACTCGCCGGACGCTTCCCCCATTGACCTGATGGGTCACGCTTTCGAGTAAACCCGCATGAGGAGCGTCATGGTAGGTGTACAAATAGGTTTCACGTTGTCCGTCACCATCCCATTCGATCGTAGCCAACCGATTATTTCCGTCATATTGAGCGGTAGCCTGATTGCCAAACCGGTCGAGAATCCGCTTCAGGCGTCCACGCAATGCTGCGGGAACGCTGCCCGAGTTGTCGTAGTAAACGCGCCGCTCCCCGGATGAATTGGTATGGGTGAATTCCTCTGCGGAAGCGTCATGACGCAATTCACCGTAAATGGTGGTCAGCGGAACAAAAACTCCGGGGCTTTCCTTGGTGAACCAAAGGCGATCATTTGCCGTTTTGAGAATGCAAATGCGCTCCGCACTAACGAATTCCAGCCGACCGATTTGAGCAACTTCCCAACGATTGCCATTGTTACCGACCGAAATAGGAGGGAGCAGATTCGCGTAGCTACGAGTATGTCCCCAAGCCGTTCCGAATCCTCTCGAAAAGAGATCGGTAGTTGCCATGTTCATTTGCCCATCGGCATAACGAATTGGCTCTTTGCTTTCGCAATCCGAGGTTTCCGCGTTTTCGGAGGACTTTGATTGCTTGTCACAGCCTTTCCCTCCGCATGGATCTTCCGGCTCTAGCGGGAGTGGGGCGGATGAGCTGGAGGAAGAACTGCTCGAACTACTACTGGAGGAAGAACTGCTCGAACTACTACTGGAGGAAGAACTGCTCGAACTACTAC
>CAYGQD010000249.1:6602-9457 GCA_964351855.1 uncultured Verrucomicrobiales bacterium | reverse complement strand
ACGCCGGGATCTGCGAGGGGGGCGCCGGGCAACCGGTGTCCCTACCTTGATCGCTAAATGAAAACAAGGCATGATCGGAAACGACTTCCTTTACTCAAAGTTATTCTGATTGGTGTCGCATTGTGGGCTATATCAATTTACCTCGCATTTTTTCATCACAAAACCGGACTTGATGACATATCGCCATTTCTGTTCGGCCTGCCATTTGCTCTTTTGTTTGGAATCACCATTTGGTTCGCTACCATTTCAGCTCAATATGCACTACGCTTCAGAACCCAATTGGTGCTCGCTGCACCGGTTTTGATTTATTTTTGCATTGATGCACCTCGATTGGCTAGTGACGTCTATCGAACCATGATAGATTCGGCAGTAATCGAACAAGATACTGCGGTGGAACTACCCGCTACGGGCGGCGAGTCGAAATGACCCTCTTTACTCGGCACCTTAACCGGTTGCGACGCGGCGCTCCCAGTAGCGCGTGCCAGCGCTCGGTCGTCGAACGTTCACGGGGCCAATAGATCAACGGCACCGCCCGTCCGTGGACTGCGCGCCGCCTGCCGCCGCTTTGCGGAAGCCGCAGCCCGCTGCGGGAGGCTGGTGCGTCAGGTCCGGCGCTCGCGGTTGACGCGCCACCACCTGCGGCAGGCCGCAACTCTTCCCCAAAGCGGCAGCAGGCGGCGCGAAGTCCAAAGAAGAGCTTCGCTCTCCGGCTCGCGGCCTACTGCCTGATACTGGCGAAACGGCCGGGGCGTAACCGGCGTTTCCATCGCCATGGCGCCTGGTTTCAGGAGGGCCTGACGCAAGCCGCCGCGCAGGCGCCCGTCCCGTCGTGCTTCGTGTCCTTCGCGGAAATTCGTGCCCCTCGTGTCAGAATTCAGCGAATCCAAAGCCTAGCTGCGGGAACCTCCTACCTTCCCGCCATTCCCGTAGTGGAATGTCCAAGAGACTGGTGCAGACACTATCCGTATCCGTGAACATCTGGGAATCTCTCCACGGATGAAACACAGATGGTGTGAAGGATGAACATGGATTCGCTCACCCTACCATTCGCCTGCCCTGGTAGGGCAAAGAAAGCAGCGCGCCCTTTCGTCATCCTGAACATCCTGAACATCCATGTTCCGTTCCACCATGATTAGAGAGAACAGCGTGACTGTTGAACCGATTCGAGGATGCAACCATTACGGAAGCTTTGAGAGTTGACGGCGGAAGCGGTGTTGCGGTTCCGAGATTGACAGAGCGAGCAAGCAGCCGAACCTTCTGGAGAAATCACCCCTCAATACCTGCTATGAAAATTCTAATCCCCTTTCTCACTGCAATGGCGATCCTGACGGTTGCTGCTCCCAATCTCCTGGCCGAAGAGCCGCCGGTTCCCGTGGAGGAGAGCATTTCAGGAGGGCAACGCGCCGGACGCATCCTTTCCGACGTGCTTCATCTGGCCGGTTCCGGTTTGGAAGCTGCGGGCTCCGGATTGCAATGGGCCGGAAAAGGCGCCAAAAACGTGGCTTCGGGCGCGGGCAAGGGCGTCTCCAACCTGGCGTCGAAGTTCGGGAATCGGAAAGCGCGCCGCGCTGCGCAAGCCGCTGAGGAGGCTGCCGCTGCTGCTGGCGAGCTCTAAGCCGCGCTGTTACTTCGGCTTGTTGCGCGTTTCCCCGCTGCGATTCGGCTCCGGCAACACCGGCTCCGATCCTTCGATCGTGACTGCTTCCAGCTTGACGTCGTCCCAGAGGCCGAGGTCATCGAAGGAACCGAGACCGATCATGCCCCAGGCGAAGGTGTTGTCGTGGGCGACTTTCTGGGGCGTCTCCATGTCGTCGAAGTAGATCTCGATGAGGCCGTCGCTGACCTTTCGCACCACCTTGACGTCGTGCCACTGATCGTCGGACCAGGGAATGCCGATGTCCGGCGTCTCGGTGATCTTGGTCCGGGGATTGTCGTTCACGATGAAGATTTGGCTGGAGTTGGGATCCGGCTTTTCCCCGAGATGAACGTAGTAGAAGTGAGCGGGGTCTTGCCACCCGAAGAAGATGCACATGTCCCGGTGACCTCGGGTGGTCTGGAGGGTTTTGACCCGCGCGGTGAGGATGAAATCGCCAACGATGGTGTCCTTGAGGAGCGTGATGCTGTGGGGGCTGCGGACCGGGGGATTGTAGCGGGACTTCCCGTGGAGTTTCAGAACGGAGTTCCCCTCGATCTCCTCGACGGACCACTTCTCGGGATCGGTCGGGAACCAAGCGTCAGCTCCAGAATCGAATCCTTCATCGAGCAGCAGGGGAAGTTCTCCCGCGAACAGGAGATGGAACGGTAGGACAGCGGTAAGCAGGGTGAGGAGCGAACGTTTCATGAGGGTTTTTGGGGAACAAAGGACGGTGAGAGCCGCCGCACAACGGAAATTTGCGATTCAGGCAATCATCGTCTCGACCTGGGCGAGGACATCGAGAAAAGGCACTTCCTGGAGCATCCCAAACTCATCATGGCGACTGAGGCGCTCCCGCCGCCCAGCCGGGCTGGTGATGCCGCAGAGGAAGCGGGCGAGCTGGCGTGGCTGACGCAGGGCCGCTTTTTTCTCCCCGATGACCGCTCGAATCCGCTCGACGTCTTCGACCGAAATCGAGGGCGGTTTCGAGCCGGGAAGGCGGCGGCGACCGTTCTGCAATCCCGCTTCGCAGTTGCCGCAGGAGCCACAGGGTTCGTCCATCGTCTCGCCAAAGTAACGGACGAGGCGGCGGGTGATGCAGTCGCGGGACTGGCAGAGGTCGAGGATCTTTTTGAGTCGGGAAATCTCTCCTGCCTCGCGTTGGGCGAAGAGTAGCTCCATATCGGCCGTGATTCGGGCGACGTTGCGTTCGCTCTTGGGA
>CAYGQD010000249.1:0-6592 GCA_964351855.1 uncultured Verrucomicrobiales bacterium | reverse complement strand
AGGTGATTGAGCGCGTCCCGAATGCGATCCGGTGATTCTCCCAGCGCTTCTGCCGCCGTCGCGAGATCGAGCGTTTTCCATTTCCGCTGGCCCGTCGCGGCCTCGAAGAGCTTCTTCAAGAATCGTTGCCGGGCGGGAGGATGCCCGGCCAGAATCCGTTCCATCGACTGCACGAAATGGAAGCGGTAGCTGGCGTAGAAAGGGCCGGTCGCGACGATCACTTTGTTCAGCTCCAGATTCGTCAAGGCCGTGGCGACGACGAGCGGGCGGATGTCATTGGTGATGGAAAGGTCGTATTGGCTGACGCTGAACGCTTCGCCCTGGAGCAGGACGTGCTCGACCAATTGGCGAAGGGCGCGAGGCGTCGGGGTATCGCCAAAGACGAAGTTTTCCAGGACGATCCGATCATCGGCGCAGGCGAGGATTTCGCAGGTGGACTCGGCCCCGTCCCGACCGGCGCGACCGGTTTCCTGAACGTAATTCTCCAGCGATTTGGGCAGGTTATAATGGTAAACGTAGCGGATGTTCGCTTTGTCGATCCCCATGCCAAACGCGATCGTGGCCACGACGATATCGACTTCGCCCGCCATGAACGCGTCCTGGACTTCGGCGCGATACTCGTCCGGCAACCCGGCGTGGTAGGCCTTCGCCGAGAGCCCCGCTTTCGCCAGCGTTCCGGCAACAAGCTCGGCAGTGTGCTGCAAGGTCACGTAGACGATCGCGGCTCCCGGGGGACGATCGCGAAGTCGGGCAACGAGGGTCGCATCGCGTTCCTCGGCCGGACAGGGCGTGACCTGAAAGCGCAGATTGGGCCGCCGAAACCCGGTCTGCACGTGATCCGCCTTCGCGATCTTGAACCCGCGGCGAATGTCCTGGCAAACCTTCGGGGTCGCCGTGGCGGTGAGGGCCAGGACCCGCTTCACCTTCAGTTTGCGGGAGAGTTGGCTCAGCTTCAGGTAATCGGGCCGGAAATTGTGGCCCCATTCGGAGATGCAATGCGCCTCATCCACCGCGATCAGACTGAGATCTGTGGCGCGGAGTTGTTGCAAAAACCCTTCGTTCGCGAGCCGTTCCGGAGCGACATACAGCAGCTTCAGCGCGCCCGATTTCATCTGCTCATAAATCTCCGCGACCTCCGCCGGTTCCAAGCTCGAATCCAGCCGCGCCGCCGAAACCTCGCAAGCCCGCAACGCCTGCACCTGATCCTTCATCAACGCAATCAGCGGCGAAACCACCAACGTCAGCCCATCCAAAAACAGCGCCGGCAATTGATAGCAAAGGCTCTTTCCACCCCCCGTCGGAAACACCGCCAACGCAGGTCGCCCCGCCAGCAAAACCTCGATCACCTCACGCTGTCCCGGCCGAAATTCGTCGTGGCCGAAGACTTCGAGCAGGGTTTGGTCGATCGATTCTTTCATCTGGGTCAATTCAGCAGTCATGGACAAATCAGCCTGGCAGGGTGGCCGCAGGTCAGGAACATCTTGCGTTCGGATGAGATCCCGGATGAAGATGTTCGGGATGAAAGCAATTGTCATGAGTTTTGCGTTGTTTGTCGTCGGCTGCTCGGAACGAACCGATTTCAAAAACGCGACGCCTCTTGCTGCTCTCTTATCTGACCTGAACAATGATGGTCAGATATCCGAGGTGGACGAGGCGCTTCGGTTCCGGAGTTTCGCCCCGGCCGCCTCAACGGAAGTCAGTGGAAGCGGCACGGAGTATCTCTTCACCAACGACGATCTTTCAAATGGTAGCGAAGATCAGGAGGATCCGGCAAATTCCGCTGGTGCGGCCGAGGGTTTCGACGACGACGCGCAGCGGTTCATGATCGAAGTCTCGGCCTCCGAGGGCGAACTCTGGTTCGAACATCCCGCAATGTCCGCCCTTTCCTTTTATCGGAATTCCAGGGCATGCCGACCAGAAGACCGCCTTTCGGTCACGAAGGAGAGGCCGCTTCAAGTTGCAGCAGGCGATTCCGTTCCCCGATATCTCTACCTGAGAGCCGATGGGCCGATTGATGGGTTCTCCAAAGACCAACAGGTCGAAGGCGAACTGTCACTCAGACTCCGCACCGAAAAGGGCGTGTCCACAATCGGTCGGATTCGCCTAACGGTGGTCCACGAAATTGGCGCACCCCGTTACTTTGACGCTGCTTATGATTACATTTTGGAGGAGAACGAGCGGTTTCACGTCCGGGATTGGCAGAATCCGGACGGTGGAGTTGAGATTGATGGCGAGTTGCGGAAAAAGCCGATCCTGCGCATTCTTTCGATGCGGGAAGCCGGCTGCACCATGCGACCCTACTATGCGTTTCCTGATCGGGAAGAGGGCATCAATGCGGTTGCTCGTTCTGCCACTGGAGAACGCCACCACGTCGTGATCAACGGGAACCAATCCGGGTTCGATCCGAATCCGCCGACGGTGGCGCCTGGCGCGACCAAGCCCATGACCAACTATTGCCACGGGAGGATTGTCGTTGATGGAGAGGTGTTGATCCCGCCTTCTGATGATCGCATTACCCCGCCCGGAGATCCTCGATTTGGAAGCAATCTTGCGGGGCCGCTCGGGAACTATGTCGGGCAACAACACGATGGTAGTTTCGTGATGCGCGGGGGAATGGTCCCCGAAAATGACGGGCTTCGCAGTGCCATGGGCGGGCTCTCGACCAATTACCAACTCCGGGATGGGATGTTCTACAGCCAGGCGATTGGCCGAGCATTAACCAGCGACGGCGAGAAGATGCTGTTCGTGGCAACTCACTTGGATGGATTTGGAGGCATGACCGCTCTTAAAGACGCGGCAACGCGCTCCGGCCTCAATGAACCTCTCGCAGGTGAGCATCCCTCTCTCAATAGAAGAGGGAGGGAGTTGTTGATCCTCGACGGCAATGACGCCACCGCCCTTCTTTACAAAAATCCCCGGAATGAATGGACAGGAAAGTGGCATGGGCTCCACCGGGTCGATGGCGTGTCCGAGTATTTCGTATCGACTTACCTCATGTTTCACTGTGGGAGACCGAGGGCTGAAGAAAAGCCGGGCGGCTGACAAATTCCAAACATTCTCTGCAAGTGAGGACTAACCTTGCGACTAGCGACCTCGCCATCGGCATCTGGATGTTGATGGCGCAGCATAGAACAACACACTCATGATGAAACTACCTTCCAAAACCATCGTCGCGGCTCTGGCCGTTTCCACCCTGATGCTGTCCAGCGGACTTGCCAACCCAAAACGCGGTGCCATCAAAGGCGGCCTGGGCGGGGCGGCGATTGGCGCATTGGTGGCTGGAGATGGCAATCGCGGAAAAGGCGCTCTCATCGGCGGTGCTGTGGGTGCGGCCGCCGGTGCCGCGATCGGGAAACGCAATCAGCGCCGCTACTATTCGACCAACTATGGTCAGCAACAGCGCCACGTGATCAAGAGCCAGCGCAAATTCGCCAAGCAGCAGCGCAAGTTCATCAAGCAGGCTTCGCGGAGAGCCTGGTGAGCGACGCGCATCGCGGACGCTGAAATCGGGTTTCGTGCAGGTTCGGTCGTGTCGGCGAACGGTAAATGGCAGCAAAAGGTTTTGCTGCCTCCCCGATAGAAAAAATCCGCAAGGCAAAGCTGACACCAAGGCGCGCGTTTCCGCCATCGCCAACATGTTCCGGAAGCGATGTGTTGTAGCTTGGACCTTTACAACCTGCGATGTCTCTTTAGTCTCTTTCCGACCATGGCGAAGGTGTTTCTCAGCTACCGGCGGGCCGATCCGCTCCCCAACTGGCAGGTCAAGCCCATCGGCAAATTGTGCCAAGTATGCGGCTTTGACGAGGTTTTCGTGGACCGCGACACCGGCAAGATCCCGGCTGGGTCGAACTACCGCGACGAAATTGAGAAGGCGGTGCGTGCTTCGGACGTAATTCTCGTCTTGATTGGAGAAAAGTGGCAATCGCTCCTCGACCAGAAGCGCGATGATCCCAACGACATGGTGCAGCTGGAAATTCGCCTTGGTCTGGAGTTGAACAAAAAGGTCGTGCCGATTCTCTTAGGCGGTCCGATGCCCGGTTTGGGAGATCTGCCGGAACCGCTGCGCGACTTTCACTTTTGCAACGGCCAGAGTTTTGAGCCGGACACGATGGACAGCCTGTTGCCGCTCCTCCTTAAAAGCCTGCTGGGAGAAAGCGAAGCTGCTCCGTCGCCGCCTGAACCCCAGCCGCCATCCGACGGGATAAATCTCCTCCGGGATTACGCGGCCAAAGCCCGCCAGCGAGCCGAAGCGGAGGCCTCGCGCGAGCAGCGTCTGGCCGAGCGCAAGAAGGCGTGGGGAGATCAGTTTGCGCAGTTTCAAGAGCTGCGCGGCAATCCGCATCTGGACTCCGAGGAAATCCGGGAGGCGTTGCAAACTCTCTGCCGTCATTGGGAGGTCGAATTTCCCGATGATTGGGATGGGAAAATGCCCTTGAAAACGGAATGGGTGGGAGAAAGCCTGGTGCTAAAGCAATCTTTTGAAGAACGTTTCGAACTCGGCAACGGCGTCCGGATGCCGTTCTGTTACATCCCCGCCGGAAGTTTTCAGCGCAAAGGCTTTACCATAACCCTGACGAAGGACTTTTGGCTGGCCAAATACCCGATAACCCAGGGCGAGTGGACCGCGATCATGGGAAGCAATCAGAGTCACTTCACGAAAGCCGGGGAGCGTGCTCCAGTGGAGAGGGTAAGTTGGGACGATGCCTGGGAATTCTGCCAGAAAACCAGCCTGCGCCTCCCCACCGAAGCGGAATGGGAATACGCTTGCCGTGCCGGAACGACCGGAGACTACAATGTGGATGGAGAATCCTTGGACGAGTTGGGCTGGTATATCCAAAACAGCGGAGAGACAACCCATCCGGTTGGCGAGAAAATGCCCAATGCCTGGGGGCTCCACGACATGCACGGCAACGTCTGGGAGTGGTGCCAAGACTGGTGTGAAGATGCGTATCCGAAGCAGGATCTGACGGATCCGACCGGTCCTCAGGGTGGTCCGTTCCGCGTCTACCGGGGCGGCTGCATCAGTAGCTCCGCCGCTGGGTGCCGGTCTGCTTACCGTGGCGCGACCCGGCCCTCGCCCCGGAGCTTCGACCTGGGGTTTCGCCCGTTACTGGTCCCCTCCGGCTACCGTGACTGAACCGAACCGTCCCGGTTTTGGAAGCAGAATCCACCGGAAGACACCGAAGCAAGCGATAGCGGCGAAGGTGGCAGACGTTGGGGTAGGCTTCCAAAAATCGCGTGGATAGGGAAATTACGACCACTAAAGACGGATTTCCGCCGCTGGAGAAGGCGCACGGGAATCGCGCGAACGACGATGGTCGTTCGCGGAAAGTCAGCCGGTGAGGACATCGCTCGACCCGGCCAAGCCGGGCCGGGGCGCGCCGTGCATCCGGGGATCTAGTGATTGAACAGGCAACCTCCGGTACAAGCCCGAAGGTGAGCCGAATGGTCAGCACTTCCTGGTAGGTCTCCACAGGGGCTTGTCCCCGTGGAACCACGTTCAACCACCAGAACATCGAATTTTCGAAATCCGCCACCTTCGGGCTTGCCCCGATGGGGCGATGTCCCTACCGATAAAACGTGGAAGCGCCAGAACCCATCTACACGGCTACAAACTGCCGGTTTTCCCACCCGCTGAATTGGGGCGTCACCGTTTTTTGGCGGGAATTCTGCGAGGACGAATCCTGGTTTGAACCGCTGACAGAAGCGCTTAAGGCGGACGGGTTGAAATCCCACCGGTTCACGGAAAAGGGTGCTAGCCAATTCGTGATCTCGTCCCAACCGGACGTGGCCCCACTGAAGATCTTGCAACGGATCAAAGGCCGACTCCAGCATCTGGTCCGGGCCGACCGTCCCAAGGCCCTGAAACGAAACTTTGCGATCCACGGATTTGGCAAGGTAACCCGCGACGTGGTCGAGAACTACGTCACGGCCCAATTGGGCCATCACCAGATGGCTGATTTTGCGGTTCAGCATCGCCTGCGGACTTACCAGATTTCTCACCCGGAGGTGGATTTGTCCAAGCCTCGGCGCACGTCTCACGGCTTGTTTTGGTATTCGCTCCATTTGGTCTTGGTTCACCAACATCGATGGAACGAAATTTGTGATGAGGTCTTGAGCCGGGTGAGTCGGACGATCGAAAAGGCGGCTCGTGCCAAGGGCTACCGGCTTTCCGAAGCCGGGATTTTGCCCGACCACGTTCACATTCTCGCCGGTTGCCCCCTTGAAGAATCGCCGATGGAGGTAGCCCTGGGGTTTCTCAACAATCTGGCCTACGCGCAGGGCATGAAACGCGTTTACCAGTTTGGCGGTTACCTGGGAACGGTTGGTGAATACACCTTTCATGCGCTGGAGTCGGGGGACAGCGCTCAACCGGGGTAAACCCGGTTGGGGCGGAGGTTTTGAGAGGCGTAGCTGGTGATTGAACAGCGCTCCACCGACCCGAGGTCGGTGGTGGCGAATGACGCTTTGCGCCTGGAACTCGAACCAAATCTCTCGTGAAGTGCACCTGTTTCTTTCCGGGCGATGCACTAGTATATCGTCCGATAATTAACCCAGACATTCTCTTTGATATTTCTCGGTCAGTTCGATG
>CAYGQD010000248.1:0-9459 GCA_964351855.1 uncultured Verrucomicrobiales bacterium | reverse complement strand
CGAGAATCCCGTGAATGCGCGGATCAGCGTTTAGCTCCGCCACCACGGCGAGGAGTTCTTCCTGGCTGGTTTCGGCAGGCAACTCCCGTTTCACCGAGTGGAGCCCCAATTCCTGACACTTCCGATCTTTCGCCCCCACATAAGCCTTCGAAGCCGGATCATCGCCGACCAAAACGACTCCCAAGCCCGGCAGCTTTCCCGCTTGCTTAAGTGCTTCCAGCTTCTGAGAGACCTCCTCGTAAACGGCGGCGGCGACTTCTTTTCCTTGAATCAACTTCATTGCGGCAGAACTAGCCTCAGGCTTTGACATTCATCAATCGCAATTCGAGGAAGCGAACCGCATGGGAATTTGCACGAAACGTTAGATCGCTGTGGCTGTGGCCACGCAAATGCCGTTGGGGCTTGCAACGGTGCCGTTTGTCCATCCCGCCTCCTGTAAATCGCCTGGATTCCACCGAAACGCGCCTCACGCCAAATCAGCAAATTAGCAGTGGTGCAAGCGTCCGCTTGCAATTCAAATCGCCGACCCAAACTTCCGCGACGAGCACCGACGAAACCACCCCGTTCGCCTGACCATCATTCAGTTGGAGCGCCTCCGCCCAAGTCGTGTAGTCCGGCTTCTGGCGTAACAGCTCAATGTGCGACACCGCATAACCAAAAAACACCCGAAAGAGCCCTGTCAATGGGCAAGTTCTGGCGTGTTGTAAATAAGCATGGCAAGGTTGCCGCTTTCAACTCTGGAATCTCACCGTTGAACGATCAACATTCGACCGTAGGATTACTCCTTGAAGATCGTCATTGACACCAACGTCATGGTTTCTGCCTTGAAATCTCAACGCGGAGTGTCGAATCAGCTTCTTCAAGCTGTAGCGAACGGGCAAGTTCTAGCATCCGCCTCCACTTCCCTTATTCTGGAATACGAAGACGTCTTGGGTAGACCGGGAATGGTCCCCGGATTTAGCAAGGAAGAAATCGCCGAGTTTTTGGATGGTTTTTGCAGTTTGGTTTCCGAAGCTCACATCTATTTCCGGTGGCGCCCCTTCCTCCCCGACCCAAAGGACGATCTCGTGTTCGAGTGCGCCCTCGCCGCAGGAGCGACGCACATCGTGACCTACAATTTGAAAGATTTCCACCCGATCGAACCGTTCGATATTTCCGTGGTGACACCCCATGACTTCCTTAGTATGATAAACCAATGAGCATTCTGAAGGTTAGCCTCCCAGATTCCGTCCGCGAAAGGGTCGAGCACTTCGCGCGTGAAGACGGAGTATCGGTCGATGATTTTCTTGCGACGGTTATCGCCCAGCGGGTTGCAGTCGCGGAAGCGAATTCCTACATTCAACAACGCGGTGCCAAAGGAAGTACCGCGAGGATGCAGGAGCTCCTGAAAAAAGCTCCTGATATCGAGCCCGAAGCTTACGACCGGATTCCAGATTAGCGGGAATCGGTTTGAATAGTGGTTATTAGGCAACCATGAAACCGGTTCATTAAGTAAGGACGGGTCTTTTTTACACGGATCATCAAATTGACCTGATTTTTAGCAAAAATTCCCTATCGATGGAATGCCCAACGCCCAAATTTGGGGACCAAATCCCGCCCCAAAGCCTTCCGGCCTCCGCCCGATCCGTTACCGCGCAAGAGTTGGCGTGGTCACCGCACACTGATTCGCCCGCAGGTGCCTCTCCCGCTTCCATCCCTCAGAACTTCGAACTTCAGAAGCTCAGCCTCCGCTTACAGCTCGCCGCGCAGATCCCGCCTATTCACGAGCCCGCCCCAATCCACCGCACGCATCTTGCGCGCTCCATCGATCCGTTTTACCCCGAACTTCTCCCGTCGCTCCCGAAAGACTTCCTCAATGTCGGCTTTGGAGCCCAGTGCCACCCCGTCGCTGAAATAGCGCACCCGCGCCTTGACCAGCACCCTCCAGGCCAAGGCGCCCTCTTCGCGCTCCACCACCGCCTCGGACGTCTCCGCTGAGAACCCGCGCTTTGTCACCTTGCCAGCCTCATCGAGTCGCTCACGTCCATCGCCATCAACCGAGTTCCACTTCAGGCTTTCACATTCATCAAACGAAGTTCGAGAAGGCGAACCGGTGAATACGTCAGCGCCGTGATCATTTTCGCCTTCGACAGGGAGCTATTGCGCTTGCCCAAAATCGTGAGTGAAAGTTGTCCCAGTTCTCCTTTCGTCAGCGGCTCGCAGATTTGCGTGACCCGTTCTCGAATCTGACCATAATCCGCGTTTTCCCAGGTGCGAATTTCATCTTCGAGTTCCCGCAGGGCCGCCAACGCGGCATCGACCTTCGCGGAATTCGTTGGCGAGCCGGCAACGCGCTTTTTCGGCGCTCCGCCAAGGCGTTTGGTGAGCCGCGCCAGAGGGACTTGCCGTTGCTGTTCCAAGGCCGCGAGAAAGCTCTCGAACTCCTTCAGTTCCGCCTCCGACCAATCCCTAGTGATCGCCGACCTCTCAGACTTCAGTCGGAACAGTAATTCTTCGACCTGCATCGCTGGAAACCGGGGGTGACGCCTCGCGCTGACGGGAATGATGGACGGGAAGATCAGAGGCAAGCAACGCGGTGACTTCGTCGGCGAGTTTCTCCACCTGCGTCATCGCCCGAGCGTTCAAATCGATCCCAAATTCGCGAATCTCGCCGTTATCACTCATCGCGGCATTCCCGTAAGCGACATACTCAACCAGGAGCGAATCGAGCACGACCAACTCCGGCATCTGCATGCGCAACTGGTCTTGGGCGGCTTTTGCGGTGGCGTGGGCCTGCTTCACCATATTTCCCCTGACTTTGTTCGGGATCAAGGCGAACTGCGGGTAAGCGTCCGGCCAGAGAACTTCGCGAAGCTTGAGCAAGGGATCGGAGAAGAGCAGCCCGGCCCCGTCGATCGATACCTGGTCCGGAATCATCGGCACCAAGACCAAATCCGCTGCGGCCAACGCTCCAGTGAAGCTGACGGTGAGACGCGGCGGGCAATCGATGATGATGGTGTCGTATTGCGGAGACCAACGCCGAACCAAGTTCTGCAGCAAAAACCGAGCATCATCTTGGCCGGGTTCGGCAAAGGAAGTGAGAAGCGCGGCATCTTCCCGATCCATGTGATGGAAATGCGTCGGGGCCAGATCGAAAAATCTGCCGTGATCACGCACGACTTGAAGCGGAAGGAGATCGGTCTTGGCCCAGTCTCCCGAGCGCGTGTAGTTCTTCAGCGCCGTGCAAACCGGAGCGTAGCCGCTTTCGAAAAAGCGCGCCCGCTGGTCTCGGGTCAGACAAAGCCGAGTGAGAGACTGCTGCCAATCGAGATCGATGACCAGGACTCGGTTCCCTCGATCCGCCAACATCGCGGCGAGATTTGCGGTAATCGTGCTTTTCCCGACGCCGCCCTTCAGATTCGCCACCGCGATCACCTTCGCATCGGTTGCTCGCGTTTCCCGCACCTTCCCGCGTTCCACATTCCAAACGCCGTTCTGCTTCGCTTCGTCAAGCTTCCGAGCAAATCGTTGGAGGTCGATCAAGCGCCCCTTCACCCCTTCGACCAATTCCTCGGAAACCGGCGGCTCTTTTTCGTAATCCCAGACCTTGTTTTGGAGATCGATCGCGCGCAATTGCGATTCCTTGAGTTCTGCCGCCAAATTTTCATAGCGACGAACCTGATTGTTGTTTTCTCGCTGGAGGGAGCGGTTGTCCATCGTCAGGAGGTCAACCATTCGCTGCATCTCCGCCATCGAAGAGAGGCTGCGAACGATGAAAATGAGCGTCGCGAGAAACGCCCCACAAATGAGCGCAGCTCCCGCCCAGCCTTCGAAATCCAGATTGCCAATCATCATAGTATGTTTCTAGCCAACGGAGGGGCTCGCCGCAAGCGGAAGATCAACCTCTCCTAACGACAGGACCTTGAATCCGCCGCTTGCACCTGCCCTGTAAACAGATTATTAGCTCGCTCTATGGCCAAACGCATTGCTTTCCTTACCGCCGGCGGGATCGCCCCCTGTCTTTCCCCATCCATTGGTGCTCTGATCGAGAAATACAAAGAGATCGCGCCCGACGCGGAACTGATTGGCTATCTCAACGGCTATCAGGGCCTGCTTCTCGGACGCAGCATCGATTTCCCGGCCGCGGTGTGGGACAAGTTTCACGTCCTCTACAAATTCGGCGGAAGTGCGATTGGCAATAGTCGGGTCAAGCTGACCAACGTGGCTGACTGCGTGAAGCGCGGCTTGGTCGAAGAAGGCCAGGATCCCCTTCACGTCGCGGCCGAACAATTGAAGAAGGACCGGATCGATATCCTCCACACGATTGGCGGCGATGATACCAACACCACGGCTGCGGACCTCGCCAGCTACCTCCAGAACAACGGCTACGGTCTGGCGGTCGTCGGCCTCCCGAAGACGGTCGATAACGATGTCTTCCCCATTCGGCAGACGCTCGGAGCCTGGACGGCGGCTGCAGAGGGTGCCTCCTTTTTCGAAAACGTCGCCAACGAGAACACCACCAGCACCCGGCAACTCATCATCCATGAGGTCATGGGGCGCCACTGTGGTTGGTTGGCCGCCGCCACCGCGAATGAATACCATCGCTCTCTCGAAACTTACGAATGGCTTCCGGAGCTGCGCATCAGCAAAGAACGCTGGGACGTGGACGCGGTCTGGCTGCCGGAAATGGGCGTGAACATGGATGAAGAATGTGATCGCCTCAAACAACGCATGGATGACACCGACAAGGTGCACCTCTTCCTCAGCGAGGGTGCCGGTGTCGATGCCATCGTCCGCGAAATGGAACTTGCCGGTGAAGAAGTGAAGCGCGATGCCTTCGGTCACGCCCGAATCGACGAGCTCAACCCCGGCAAATGGTTCGCCGACCAGCTCAAAGATCGTTTGGGCGCGGAAAAAGTTCTCGTCCAGAAAAGTGGCTACTTCGGTCGTTCCGCAGCGCCGATTGAAAAAGACCTGGAACTGATCAAGCGGAGTGCCTTTGCCGCGGCGGAATATGCCCTTGCCGGTCAAAGCGGCGTCGCCGGCTTGGACGAAGATCATGATGACGAAATGCGCTGCATTGAGTTCAGTCGGATCAAAGGCGGCAAGCCGTTCGACATCGATGTGCACTGGTTCACCCGCTTGCTCGAAGACATCGGCCAGCCCAAGGGCGAGCACCTGGATACGAGTCATTAGTTGGCCTGTGTCCTCACGTCTTGAGGTGCCTTTTCGGTGGCGAGAGGAACGCCCCAAATTGGTCGTTCGGTCAGGGTTGCGGCGTTGTAAAGTGGGGCATAGATTCGTTGCATGTTAGACCAGTCCTTCCGCGTAATGGCTAGACTCCCCAATCGTGGAGCCTTCAGTTCTCCCGGAGTCTTCGCCGCGATCCGCTGTGGGGAGGTGAATTCCGTTTCCAACGACAGATTTTAATGATCGCTGAGCCCATCGAGACCGGAGCCGTGCAACTGCTGAACACCCTGACGAGCTATGAATGGGAAGATCACTTTGATGAAACCTCGTTTTTTCGTGGTGAGCGCTACTACCGGTCAGGAAGAGTCATTTCCGTAATCGTGAGTCAGGTGGAAGACAATTCCCTGACGCTTCGGGGATACGTCCGCGGAAGCCGGAGCAAGCCCTACAAGGCGGAGGTGGAACTGACAGACGATTACGATCAATTTGCCTTCGCCAACGAATGCACTTGCCCGCTCGGGGGCGATTGCAAGCACATCGTCGCGCTACTCCTCCAAGCGGAGTCGCCTGCTACCTATCGTCAGCTGCAAAAGCACTGCACGCAGCCCGATCCCAATGGGGAATTGCCGGTGGGACAAGCCTTGAACCCGCAACTGCAGGCTTGGGTCGAGCGGGTGCGGGCGGGGTTTTCCGGGGGAACCGGCTCCGATCCCTTTATCCTGCCAAAACCGTCGAAGCGCCGCATCATTTTCCTGCTAACGGACATACGACCGTATCGGGGACCCTCAGCGCCCCTCTATCTGGATGTGAAGGTCGCCACCCAAAACAAAATCGGATTTTCCGAGACCAACGTCAACTCGCCAGACACGAGCCGCTGGGAGTGGGAACGGCCCGCCTACCTGAGCGAAGGGGACGAAAAGCTGGTGACTCGTGGACGCCTCCTCTGCAACACCCAATCAACCACGTTTCCCTTGAAGGGCGAAGGGGTGGCGGAATGGCTCCGACAGGTGGTGGACACCGGGCGTTGCTTCTGGGAGAAGCCTGGTCGGAAGCCGTTGGCCTGGGGCGAGCCACGTCCGGGGAAGCTCGATTGGAAGCTGAACGATGCCGGGGTGCTCAATACCGCGATCACGACGACTCCGCCGAGCCACTCCGCGACAGCGGCCGATCCACCGGTTTATCTGGATGTGGAGCAAGCCTCGATCGGTTTTATCGAGTTGCCTGAACCGCCCGCCGTCGTGGAGACGTGGTTGGACGCTCCGCCGGTGACCCAAGCGCAAGCCGATTCGCTCACCGCCAGTCTGGGCACGCTGCCGGAGCCATCCCGCGTTCCCAGTCCTTCAGACTTCAAGGTGCGGACGCTCGCCGTGAAGCCGCGTTTCCTCGCCCGCTGTTTCCGAACGACGCCCGCCAAATCCAAACGCGGTTGGTTCGCGGATCAGACCCACAACATGCGGGTCGTCGAAATCATCGCGGATTATGATGGACACCAGTTTCCCTGCTTCAATGGGAGCCCGGCGAGGGAAATGGTTCGGGATGGGGACGGGATGCTGAAAATCGAGCGGGATGTGGACGCGGAAACGGAGGCCTGGCGCGTTTTCACCCACGCCCGCTTCCAGCGGCTGATTGGCCAGCTTCCGCAACACGAAGTGAAGGAGGACTGCCACCATCTTTTCGCACCGAAGCCGGACTATTATGCGCTCAACTCGCATACGAATCAATGGGTCCATTTCATCGCGAATCTCGCCCCAAAGCTGCGCGACCAAGGCTGGGAAATCGAGATTGCGGAAGATTTCGGGATCGAAGTCATTATTCCGGACGAGGACGATTGGTTTACGGATATCGAAGAGGAAAAAACCGGGATCGAATGGTTTTCGCTGAGATTTGGGATCGAAATAGATGGCAAGGAGATCGACGTTTTGCCGGTGCTCCAGCAATTGCTCGAAAACGGGTTCGATCCCGAAACCTTGGAGGAAGATCCCGACCAGAAAGTCATCATCGCGATGCCAGATGGCTCGCACCTGCTCATCCCGGTGGCGAAGCTTCGGCTACCACTCACCTTTCTGCACGAACTGTTCGGCACGCAGGTGGGCAAGGATGGGAGCATGCGGATTCACAAACTGCGCGCCGCCCAGATTTCCGCGCTCGATCCCAACCAAACCGCCTTGCGCAAGGTGAACAAGGCGCTGGAGGAAATGGGCAAAAACCTCGCCAATTTCACCGGCCTGAAGCGGGCCAAAACTCCGCGTGGCGTCAAAGCTGAGATGCGCCCTTACCAGCAAGATGGCCTCGCCTGGCTCCAGTTTTTGCGCAAAGCCGGGCTTGGCGGAGTTCTGGCCGATGACATGGGCCTGGGCAAGACCCTGCAAACCCTGGCCCATCTCCAGGCCGAAAAACTGGCCGGTCGCTCGGACTTGCCCAACCTGATCGTGGCCCCCACCAGTGTGGTGCACAACTGGCTCAACGAAGCGAACAAGTTCGTCCCGAACATGAGCGTGCTGGTGCTGCACGGTCCGGAACGCAAAGACCGATTCGCCGAAATCCCGAAGCACAATCTCGTCGTCACCAGTTACCCGCTCGTCCATCGCGATGCTGATGAACTGGGAGCCTACAACTACCACACCCTGGTTCTGGACGAAGCCCAGCACATCAAGAACCCCAAGGCCAAAGCCGGAGTTGCCTTGCGCGACTTCAACGCCCGCCATCGCCTCTGCTTAACCGGGACGCCGATGGAAAACCATCTGGGAGAGTTGTGGAGCCTCTTTCATTTTCTCGTCCCCGGCTTCCTCGGAACCCCGGACATGTTTCGCAAAGTCTTCCGCACCCCCATCGAGAAAAACGGTGATTCCGTCCGCCAAAAAGCCCTCGCGGACCGCGTCGCTCCCCTCATGCTGCGGCGCAAAAAAGAAGCGGTGGCCAAAGATTTGCCCGCTAAAACGGATATCGGCCAACACATCGAACTCTACGCCGAGCAGAAATCCCTCTACGAGACCGTCCGCGCCGCGATGGACAAAAAGGTGCGGGATGCGATCAAGAAGAAAGGAATCGCTCAGAGCAGCATCATCGTGCTCGATGCCTTGCTGAAACTCCGCCAAATCTGCTGTCACCCGGCACTCCTCAAGCAAGCCTCGGCCAAAGCGGCCAAGAAATCGGCCAAGCTGGACCGCCTGGTCGAGCTGATCCCGGAACTGGTCCAGGAAGGCCGCCGCATTCTCCTCTTCAGTCAGTTCACCAGTATGCTCAGTCTGATTGAAGCGGAGCTGGAGAAACAGAAGCTGGGCTACCTGAAACTCACCGGCAGCACCAGAAACCGCCCGGAACTGGTCGATCGATTCCAGAACGGCGATGTCCCGGTCTTCCTCATCAGTCTCAAAGCCGGCGGGACCGGGCTAAACCTCACCGCTGCGGACACCGTGATCCACTACGATCCCTGGTGGAACCCCGCCGTCGAGAACCAGGCCACCGACCGCGCCCACCGGATCGGTCAGGAGAAGCCCGTCTTCGTCCACAAGTTGATCTGCACCGGCAGCATCGAAGAACGAATCCAGGAATTGCAGGCCAAGAAAGCGGGACTGGCCGAAGGCATCCTCACCGGCAAGGCCGAGAAGCTGAAACTGACCGAAGACGACCTGAAACATCTCTTCGCACCGTTGTAGCGGGATTTGGGCAGGAATTCGCCGGGAAGGGTCAGATCCAGTGCCGCAATAATTCGGAGCTCACCGCGAGAATGGTGCTTGACCGGAGATCCTATTCGGAGCGAAAAGACGGAGAACATTCGATTCCGAATGAAAACCCTATGAAAAATACCCTTCGTTCCCTCCTTGTTTTGGTTCTCGCCGTTGGTTCCCTCGCTCACGCGGCGGACGAACCGGCCAAGAAAAAAGGGCCCGCTTCTCAGGCGGACCGCATTCTGAAACAGCATGAAGCTGCCGGACTGACCGACGATCAAGTCGCCAAAATTAAAGAACACGCGACCGTCGCCGATGGTAAAATCGCCGCGCTTCGCAAACAAGCAGCCCTCACCGCCGATCAGCGGACCGCTCAGAAAGAAGCGACCCAAAAAGCGAAAGACGCCGGAAAAACCGGCAAAGAAGCCCGCGAAATGGTGAGCGCAGCGGTGACGCTGACCGCCGAGCAAGAAGCGGCGAAAAAAGAGACGCAGACGATCACTCAAGAGCTCAACAAAGCGGTCACAGCTCTGCTGACCGACGAGCAAAAGGCCAAGCTGAAAGAAGCCCGTGGCGCTGGCAAAAAGAAACCCGCCGCCGCGACCAGCTAACCATCCCAATC
>CAYGQD010000247.1:0-9799 GCA_964351855.1 uncultured Verrucomicrobiales bacterium | reverse complement strand
GGGTCTTGCCACTGGGATCGAGAATCTGCGCATCTCCCATGATGACGCTTCCTCCACCAGGATTCGACCAGGAGGCCTGCGGCAGCCAAACCAACGATGGCATGACGAGTAAGAGAACTAGCACCTGGGAAACAGGATTTCGTCGGAGGGCTTTCATAGCTAAACGGCTCAAATTCTTAGGAAGGATGGGAATCGGGTCAAATGCCCAATCAACTGAAGTTGTCTTCGAGAAATTACCCGTGACAGGAAAACTTTCTCGCTCGAGAAAATTCTGCACAGGTTTGACCAGAAAACGCCTGGGAACGGTAAAGTTCCAGCACTTTCTTGTAACGACCTATCCCCTTTCCGCTGCTTCCGCCCCTCGATCAGAAGCTACTGATGGTTCCGTCAAACGTGCCTCTTCCATATTCCAGAGGAACCGCAGCGGCGACGATGCCACTGCCAAGTTGCCACATGGAGGAGACAACGCGTTCCCGCTATTGAAAGAAGCTGTCGAACGAATCCGGAGCAGGCGCATCACTCGCCGGGCTGGGGCTGGCGGGCTCGCTTCCTCCTCCGACCGAACCATCGCCAGTTTCCGATTCTTCAGACTGGGAAGCCCGGTTTGCAGCGCGTCGCAACTCATCGTCTTCCGCGCTGGTCTGGGGCTGAGGCGGAAGACCAGTGTCCAGTAAGGACAAGGAAATGGTAACTCGACCACCACTGGTTTCCCCTTCAAGCGCAACCTGCAGGGGCTCAAACACACCCTCGTCACCGGAAACCGCTGCGGAGGTGAATTGGCTACCCGTGCTTCCCACAGAAGAGGAAGAGTAGTTGGACTGCCCGGTTCTGCCGTTCTCGTCCGTCTTAGGCTTGAAGAATCCGGAAAGGACATCTCCGATTTGATCGTCGATGCTGTCCCCGCTCTCAAATCGTTCCAAACCTCGGGTCGCAAGTGTTTCGGAGATACTCGCTTGAAGTTCGGCAATCGATTCGCCGGTGAAGACGAGGGGACTCCCATCGAAAGAGACCAACACGGAGAAGATGGGAGGCAAAGCCGGGGACCCCACTCGGGTGGGTGGATTGATCGCGATGGCGACTTCCAGCACGCCCGTTGGTTTGCGAGGAGCAGGCAATGGATCACCGCCTCCTCCTCCGCCGCCAACCGGAGGCGTTACGGGCGGAACGACTGGAGGTCCGGAACCGAGAACGAAGGGATCTTCACCCTCCACGGCGGTTTGCAGATCCGCATAGTAGATGTTGTACTGACCACCGGAAGTGAAGGGCGAGTAACTGGCCGTGTTGATAAATTCACCCACCGGCTCCCCGTTGGTTCCGTTGACGAACGTGAAGTCCGGATAGGGCACAAATTCATCGCCTCGCTGACCTGCGGCAAGAGCAGGCGTTCCGCGGTAGGAACTTCCCGCCAAAATCGTGCCGGCAGCCATCTGATTGTTGGCCCGGGTCGGAGCATAGATCCTCAGTTCACTGAAGAAGTCGTCGATGGCGCTGTTGAACACCGTCAGGTTATCCGTCAAGAGGATGCCATCGCTCCCGGTGGCATCTTCGCGACCGACGCCGATGTAGGTGTTTCCGATGGCGCTGGGAACGCCGCCGTGACCGACGTTGGCCGTGTTCGTATCCTTGTGGCCGACCAAGACACCGTTAAAGGTGGCGTTATTTCCTGCGGCCACGCTGATGTCCCCTTCCCAGCGATCCTCACTGCTCGTCGGGTTGCGACGGTTCGTCGTTCCGGAAAAGCCGTTCTGAACTTGGTGGTGGCGGACGTCAGAATTCGGCGAATAACGGTGCTGGCCGTGGCCGATTTTTGCGTAGGCGTTGGTGATCGCAAACTGATTATTCAAACCATAGAGCGCCGTTCCTCCCGCGATACCAATCACACCGCCTCCTTGCTGGTAAGCTTCACCTGAACCCGTCACGTTACCCAATGATTCTGTCTGATCCAAGACCGTTCCGAAAAAGCTGAAATTACCGTCCAACGACCCCAGGGCTGGACTGCCAATTCGCGTCCGTAAATTCCCCCGCTGCGCCACCAAGTCGCGTCCGACGGTAACGTCGATCGTTCCCTCGGCAGTCACCACATCAATGTCAAGACCACCGTGGCCAATCTGGGCGTAGGCATCACGTTCCACGGTGCCGCCCAACAAGAGGAGGTCCACACCAGCCGTTACTTCGATATTGGTAGTTAAATCGCCCAAGGCATAGTTCGCGTGGCGCGCCAGTTCGGCGTCATGATCCGCAGCGGTGTTTCCACCAATGAAGTTATTCGTGTTCTCGCCGTAAATGAAGCCGAGACGCAGCTGATCTTTGGGAACCTCGTTCTGAGTCGGCAACATCGTCAGTCCCACATCGTGAGTCACGGGAGTAATCGTCAGTCCCTCATCGCGATCCTCGCGAACATCGAAGAGCGCGCCTCCATGTCCGATCTGGGCATTGGCGTAGGCGGATTGCGAGGGATGGCCAAGGAACTTCGCCATCTGCTTGCTATTGGCAAAGGTGTTGAAATCGAAACCGTTCCGCTCCAGACCGGTGCTCGCCTCGACCCGGACGGAGCCGATGTAGGAAGCCAGCTTGATATCGCCGCTGATGACCGGGCGGTCATTGGGCAGAACGCCGTTGACGGTCCGCGAGCCATCCCGCCAGTTCCATCCGTTGGCAATATTTTGTCCGCCATGGCCAACCTGGGCATAGGCTCCCTTGAAGGCACCTGCTTCCAGATTGATGTCATTCGTGGCCGTCACTTCAATGTTGCCAAACATGTGACCATCAGCATCCCAGCCGCCATGACCAATGCGCGCCGGATTGCCGGCTTCATTGAAGAGGTTTTCATGTTCCACGTAATCGTTACTGGAACCATTAATATTTTGCCCATCGACATTGCGGTAGCTGGTGATGCCATCACCACCCTGAACATTGACCTCATTGGCCGCGCGCACCACGATGTGACCAACGGCGGTTCCCCGGGTGGAGCGACCGTTGTGGCCAATCTGGGCGGAAGCTTCGCCTGAACCTTCAGACCCATTGCGATCCCGTCGCTCGCGCCCATCATCCGTGTCATTATCATCCCCTAAACCCGGGTTGGTATTTCCCGCATCGGCTGACGCACTGTTCCCTAAACCAGCCACGTGGCGCTGAGCGGTTCCCAGGAAATGTCCTTGTTGGCGCCATTCGCTGTAATAATCACCGGATCCTCCCATCACATTGACGCTGCTGTTTGCATTGGTCGTCGTCAGGGTCTCCGGATCAATTCCGGCAAGAACGGTGATGTGACCGGAGCGCAACTGCATGTCGACTCCGTTGTCGTTGTTGATCGCGTCATTATCCCAACCGCCATGACCCACCATGGCGAAGGCACGGGCCCCGTCCCCGCCGACAATACTGATATCACCACTGGCCGCCAAAGGATTGGTGCCTGAGGTCAAGGTAATGTCGCCGATAACCGATTCGGCCCGCGAGCCGAAGCCGCCGTGTCCGATCAGGGCATAATTGTCGCCCAAACCATTTCCGCCGATCAAATCAATCCGTCCCCCGGAAGTGACGGTGATGTCACCTTCCATGATATCCGCATCGGTATTAATGCCTCCGTGTCCGACCTGGAGGTAGGCGTAGCGATTATTCTCCGACACACTCAGTCCCGCCTGAAGTTCCCCGGAGCCGACCGAGCCGTAGTCGTAACGACCGTCAAAAATCCGTTGTCCCGTTTGAGCCAGTGGATCATCGAAAGCGATGCCACGATTGTTGGCGGTCCAGTCTCCCAAGAGTCCTTCGCCACCGCGCAGCGCATTGCTACCGGCAAAGGCCGCGGCAAAAGGACTCACCACTCCCGTTTGGTTCAGTTCGCCACCCGGCTGAAATGCGGGGGCCAGGCCGGCAATGAGATTGTTGTGGCCGCCGTCCGTTCCGTCATCGGCAGTGGACTTGTTTCCGGTCACGACCAACTCGCGGTCTCCCGTCAAAATCACATCCCCATCGCGCGCCGTCAGGGTGATATCTCCGCTGTAGAGAAGCGGCGCAGCACCACCGTTCACATTACTATCCCGATCCGCATCCCAGCCACCATGGCCAATATGGGTGGAAGAACGGATATTTGCGCCACTGGAGGCGAAGATATCATTGATCGCAGAGAGATTGATATTTCCGGAATGGGTTCCCTTCGCGCTTTGACCGCCGTGACCGATTTGCAGGTAATTCTCGTTCGGTAATGCCATGTTCCAGTGGTCCGAGGGATTCTGACCACCGTGCCGATGTTGATTGCTGGTCTCGCTATCATCACCAGCCTGATTGGTCTCTCCGAACAGGACTCGTTCCAGATCACTCCCTACCATGCTGATGGAACCCGAGGCTTCCATCGTGATATTTCCTTTGTGGCCGCCTCCTTCAAAGGTTCCGCCATTGGCAGCAGCAACCTGCGAGGTGAAGGCGATGCGGAAGTTGTTCTGATTCAATCCGGTATCTCTTCCGCCGTGGCCCACTTGGGCATAGGCATCATCCGCCCAAGGAAGCGGGGTTCCCAGGCGCAAATCACCGTTCGGGGCATTTCCAGCGAGAACATGACCTGTTGGCAAATCCGGAACTGCAATGATAAAGGCGTCCGCAATGTCATCGCCGTCCAGATCGATGGCATGCCCATTCATGTCCCGGGTCGCGCCAGCTAAGCTGCCTGCAGTGAAACCGGCGGTATTGGAATCCTGAACGGAAATGTTGTCGGCAAATCCATCAATGATGACGCGATTCATCCCGGTGGCAATCGTAGGGGTAAACCTCGGGCCATTCTGAGGATCAACCGGGTCTAACCCCGCATAATACGTCCCGACTGTCCCACCAGCATCGAGGTGCACCCGAAGTGCCGCGACTTCGTCAATCATTCCACCCGAAGCAGCATTCAGATTCGCCGCCGTCCACGTCGATGGATCCAGCTCGTTCAAACCACCTAATGGAGAGAGAGCGTTATAGGTTCGTTGATCCAGCGTGTTCCCGCCCAATCCGAAAGTGCCTTCAAACGCACCACCAACGGTATCATTGGTATCTCCATCACCATTGAGGTTGACGGCATAGGTTCGAGTCGCCCCATCACTAAACAATCCATTGACATGACCTGACAGCGTTACCGGAACCGGATTTAAGACGTAATCGGGAGCATTCGGATCACCCAATAATTGCCTGAGAGTGGGCAAATTGGTGCCCATGTGAATGTCATCGATCGCTTGGGTATAGCGAGCGTCAGCCGTCGCCCCACTCAGAGTGGCGAAACCGTGATTCGGACCGACGATCGCGATATTGGCTCCGGGATTGGTCACGGCACCGGTGGTCGGATCAATCCCCGCATAAACGGCAATATCGGAAGCGACGTAGCCATCGGCTCCCTCCGCCAGAATCGCATCGTTCCCATCAAAGAGGTTCGAGTTGTGGTCAGCCATCCGCCCGAGAATTCCGATCCCGACGGCATTGGAACCACTTTCACCATGTTGATGATCGGAATCGCGCCCGCCGTGACCAATCTGGGCGTAGGCACCCTCCGCCCAGGTGCGGGAGAGCATTTCAAACTGGGTGGCGTCATCGACATTGCCGTAGCCAGGTTGGATGCGGCCATTGGTTTCAAAATGGAGATTGTCGTTGTCACTTCCTCCATCGAAATCGGTATCGTTCGCCCATCCGTCATATCCAGCGGAAGCAACCAGATAAACTCCCTCTTTTCCACTGACGGTGATGTCACCCCAGTGATCTCCCCGAGACTGCCACCCACCATGGCCAATCTGCGCATAGCGATCCCAGGTCGAACCGAGACTGGCTGTCATATCCGTACTCCCGGCAAAAAAGTCGACCATTCCCCCGGAGATTACCGAGATGTTTCCGTTGTGCCCTTCAAAGGCGAGAGCTTCGATCCCGAATCCGCCATGGCCAATTTGGACCCAGTTGTGTTCTCTCCAGAAACCGGCCCGACCGCGAACGTCGCGCCCGGTATTGATGGTGATGTTCCCGGAGAGAGTGCCCTGAGCGCCTACATCGCCATTGGTATCATCCCATCCGCCATGCCCGACTTGGGCCCAACTACGGTATTGCCCTGCTTCAAGGTGCAATTCTCCCGTCGCATCCACTTTGATGTCTCCTGAATGCGACCCGGAAGATTGAAACCCGCCGTGCCCGATCTGGTTAAATGCCCGCTCCGAACCCCAGCCCGGCCCGATGGTTCCATAAGCGTTGTTCTCATTCACACTACGATGAAGAAAGGACACATTGCCCACAATCGGATTTCCCGTGACCTCGTTGATTTCACCACCCGCTTCCACCGTGATATCCCCGATATGCGATCCGGCGGCTTGGTCACCACCGTGACCGATCATCGCCCAATCTCGGGTATTGGTCCCACTTTCAAATGTTACCGAGCCGCTCGGGGCGCGGACAAAGATATTCCCGGAATATCCCAGTTCCTGTCCGGCGGCGACAATTTGGGTGCCATTTACAATAATCGCATCGGGGGTCCGGTTAATCCCATCTCCGGCATCCCGGCCTCCATCAAATTGATTGTCTTCCGTAAAAACGGGCGGATTTCCGTTATTGGCCCGCAGGCTGGTAAACCCACCGGGATTGTCATTTCGCAAACTCGACTCGGACGGAAGCACGCCGTTCAGGCTGGTATCCGCCCGCGCATAGTTAAAATCGGTCGCGTCGGTCGGCAAGGCATCAATGATTCCATCCCCATCCGGGTCATAAAGGGAGACAAAGTTCGCATTAGTCGTATTGGCCGCACCAAACGTTCCGGCATCCGAATTCACGTTTCCTCCCTGGGTATCATAGTCACCAAAGGCGAAATCCACGTGGAGGATATGATTGTTGGGAAGATGGTTGCCGTATCCACCAACGATCGCCGACAGATCCACGCCGCCATAGGCCCCCGTATTGCCCGTGTTGTTAATATTGTTGACTTGAAGACGCTGCACCACCGTCGGCATTCCAGGTGTGGACAACACATGCCGGGTTATGTAGCCTCCGTGGCCAATCTGGACATAATCCAAACCACCACCGCGGTCACTTCGGGTATTAGCCCGTCCCAGAACGCCGCGTTCTCCATAAACATCGACGACGCCAGAAAACACGCCCCGGACGTTTCTGCCGCCATGACCGATCTGGACCCGCGAGTCACTGTCGTATCCAGCCAGAGCCGCCACAAGGTCGCCTTTCACCGTGATATCCCCCTGCATATTGATCAACGCGGGGCCCCCGGAACGTCGCAAATTGTTGCTGATTTGAGACCCTTCGCCCATGTGTTCGCCCTGGTAGGTGTGGCCGACTTGAACAAAGCTATCTTCTTCACCGGCAGCCAACAGCACCGTTCCACCGGCACTCACGGTGATGTCACCTGAGTAGCTCTGCGTTCTTTGTAAGGTCAGGAGGGTATCTCCCTGATGGGCCACACTTCCGGAGCTATTGGTACCGTCGTTAATCAGATCTCCCAGGCTCCCATCCCAACCCGCAGCAACGTCCGAAACATTCAGTCCGGCATTGTCGGTTCCGGTATTGAACCCCAGATAGGCCGCAGAGGCCTGGTTGCCTGCATTGACAACCTGACTGTTGTCGATATAACCCAAGACCACGTAGTCCTTGTAGACCTCGGTCGAAGAAAAGGAATCACCTAAACCGGTCAGGGTTTCGTTCTGCTGGCCCCAGGCTCCGAAAGACTGTCCCCCGTGGCCGACAATGACAGGTTGACGCGCGGGGTTTCCATTCGAGTTCCCGACCGCCAAGCTGATATTGCCCTCCGCCCAGAGGTTGATGTCACCACTGACCTCCACTTCTCGATCCGAGAAGTCGTCGGAGTAAGCACCGTTATTGACGAATTTTCGTGTTCTCCGATACCCAATCTGGACTTGGTCTTCACGATTCGCATCGGCCGTCACCGAAATGTTATCGGCGATCAAATTCGTTTCCCCCGCCGCACTTCCAATTTCGACCTCCCGAGACGAGTTGCCGACGGTGATGTTTCCACGCTCCGCGCCAAAGGTTCCGTACGTTCCGCCCATGATGGTTTCGAAATCCAGAGCCTGCGTTCCACCCACGATCCCGTTATTGCCAACTCCCGCTCCCAATGCGGTTCCCGAAGCTCCGGGCGTCCAGCCAGCTCCCAAGGTAATGTTCCCCGCACCGTGGTTTTGGACGGAAGCGGTTACGAAGATGCTATTGTTCGCGAAAAACGCCAGATCCGCGTCCGCGCCATACCGCAGATCACTGATGATATTGATATTCCCCGTCGCTCCGGTCCCAAAGTTGGTGTGGACAATCGTGTCAGTACCGCCTTCGAGAGTCGCTCTGAGAGCGGTTGCCATGGCCGCGTCCATCGTGATCGAGGTTGGGTCCAGTAAGAGAGTCCCCGCTTCCACCACGCCGTTAAAGGTCAGATCCTCTTTTCCGGATACTTCGACAAATCCGTCACGCGCCCCTTCACCACCCTTGGCGATGATATTCCCGGAAAACTTGGTCTCGTCATCGGCCCAGACGATCACGCTTCCGGCATTCCCGTTGGAACTGCTAGCCCGGATCTGCGCCCCGGCGGCAACCGTCGTGTTCGAGGCATTGCGAGACGTTCCTTGTCCCTGGTAACCACCCCCAATGTAGGCATTTCCGCCACCGGCGGCTCCTCCGACATCCACGATCGCCGTCGCGCCAAGAGTCACCTCATCCCCTAAAATCGATACCGTTCCTCCCGCGCCTTCACTTCCGATCGCCTGCACCTGGCCATTGACCGTGGTCGTGTCGGTTGCGTCTAAACTCACGGTTCCACCTGAGTTTCCTCCAGCGTCAATCAAGCCGGTTGGCCCGACCAGAAGATCCGTTGCCGTAAATGAGATATTTCCACCGGCGCCATCTCCGCCGGTCGCGGACACACTTCCCATGACCGTGGCTTGATCGCTGGCATTCACCATCACGGTTCCTCCTCCGTCGCTACCACTGGCATTCACGCTTCCTGTTGCGGCAATGACCACGTTGCTGGCGTTCATTCCAATCGTGCCGCCCGTCCCGCCATCCGCGACGGCAGCCACCGATCCGGCAACCAAGAGATCATCCTGGGCCGATACACCGACTACGCCGCCGCTCAGCATTCCATTCGCCTGGATATTCCCGGTCTCGCTGATCAACACATTCTCACCACTGATGGCAACCCGTCCTCCGTTTCCGGCTCGGCCCACGGCGCTCGCATTTCCTTCCATCGATACCAATCCGCTTCCAATGATGTTCAGAATGCCACCTTCGGTTTCGCCATCCGCGCCCAAGGTGCTATTGCCGTAAATTACGATATCGCCGGCCCGAAGATCGACCATTCCTCCACCGCCGCTGCGGCCATTGGCCACCACTTGAGATCCTTCGCGAACGTCAATTCTTCCGTTCGCATCGGCGCTCATTTGAATCGAGCCGCCTGTATCGCCGCTGGCATTCACCATCGTCGCAGGAAGCACATCCACACTGCGACCGACAATGTTGACCGAACCGCCCGGGCCGTTTCCGGACGCATCTAAAATTCCGCCAATCTGAATTTCACCCATCCCGGTGCGGATTTCGATCCCGCCCCCGCTGCCATCGCCATTGCGAGCACTGATCGCTCCGGTGTTCGAAATATTGCCTTGGTTGGCGCTGAGAACGACTTTTCCGCCCCTGGTTTGCACGCCCGTCACGCGAATCGCCCCGGCATTGTTCACCGCAAGGGCACCGACGTTGCCATGCGCCTTCAATTCGGCCATGGCCGAGGTGATTTCTCCGGTGTTCGTCACCGATCCCTCTCCTGCACTGATGAAGAGCCGCTCTGATC
>CAYGQD010000246.1:9531-9874 GCA_964351855.1 uncultured Verrucomicrobiales bacterium | reverse complement strand
GTCCCGAGGGCCGATGATCCGCTGACTCCGGAATCGGATTCTCCAGAGACACTCTCCTTTCGAGCACCCGATGGTTCGCCGATTTCCCCCGAAGAACTGAGCGAGCTGGGAATTCCCGAGGCGGGGAAATCGGTTTCCCGCGCGTTGCGGTGGTTTCCGATGGTGCGTCTGGTGTTTCAGAGCGAGAACTTGGCCTTTCACCGGATCAGCAGCTGGCGAGCCTTCGACGAACGCACCCATGCGAATGTGACTCAAGCCCTCGCCGCCGTTCCCACGGATCGCCCCGATCTGTTGATTCTCGATACGGACCTGAGCATCTGGCACGACACGCCGATCCTGATTT
>CAYGQD010000246.1:0-9521 GCA_964351855.1 uncultured Verrucomicrobiales bacterium | reverse complement strand
CAGGCTCTCGCGCTCGAAGGACAGACCGAAGTCAGCTTCTCGCCGCAAGCCCGTTTCCAACTGATCAACGTGGCGGACGGGAAAATTGCCGGGGCGCTTCCAAAAGGCCGCGCCTTTCATTTGCCGATCGAACAACGCGGAGCCGTAACCACCTTTGTCCATCGCACCTTTCCTCAAACTTGGGCCACTTACGCGATGTTGCGGGTTCAACGTCGCGTTCCGGATTCCGAGCAACTCGAAGAGCGCTGGCTACCGGTCGAGTTCTCCCCGATGCTGGGCCTCGCCTCCGTAGATTGGCCAAAGGAGGAAATTACCAGCTTGAGCGTGGTTTCTCTGCCGCACAAGGCACGCGCAATTTTCCGTCTCCCCAACCTGCCGGAGATGCCAAATCCGCGTAGCCTGAAGAATCTCTTCGATGCCCGCATTCCGCGCCTCTATTTGCCGGACGAAGGGGTAACCAGCGGCCAACAGCTCGCCTACATTCTCCTCAACATCATTTCCGGAGCCACGGAAACGCAATTGGATCACCTGACCGGCACTCCGGTCATGAATGTGCCGGAAGACTACTGGCCAAAGCTGTTTCGCGATGTCTCCCCGCGCGAATTGGTCGCGGAATATCAGCGCTATGCGGTCGAACCTTATCTCCATCTCGACCGCACCGATTACCAGCTCCGCTTTCATCGTCCGGAACCGTGGACACTGAAGGTGGAGCAGTGGTGGTATGTTCATGCGCCGGATTGGCTAAAATAGCCGCCCTGCATTCGCCACCACTGATAGCCAGCGGCGAGCGCAACGATGAGGAGCAGCAAGTAGGTTTCCGGCTCCGGCACGGAAGGAGTATCGGGAGCGAGATCGGCATCGACGGGCGTGAGTCCGTGTTGCTCGAATTGCTCAGCGGTTTCCAAAACGACAGCTCCGGAAAACGGGGTGACGAGCTGATACTCGGCGGCGAAATCCGCCGACGGAGCCCCGATCTGAAATCGGGAGAGCGTTTCCTCGAAGGCCCAATAGCGGGCCAGGATGTCATCGACGCCTTTCGCTTCCGGCGGAAGGTTCGAGACATCTGCCTGGCGGCTCCAACGACGAGCATCGGTTTTCCTTTGGGCCAAGGTTTGCACCAACCGCTCCAGGTCCTCGTCCAGCTTCCAGACGCGCTGGTCGGATTTGAGAATAGGCTGTTCGGTCAAGGCGCTGAGCAGATAATTGGTCCCTGGTTTGACGGAAATGCTGTGAATCCCTGAGCTGCGACAGTGATCGTTGGCGATCATCTTCATCAAGTTTGGCTTCCCGTTTCCAGTCGCAACGGGTTGCGGCCCGTGAATCCAGACGACCTGAGCGGGCTGCCGAAGCGCTTGTCGGAGGGCCTCGGCGTTGTCGATTCCACCCAGGAACCGTTCCTTCGCAATTCGCTGCGCGGCCTCGGCTCGAGCAGTTGCATCATGGAGCCCGAATTCCAGGACGGTGACCGGCTCATCACTCGCCAGGACCAGCCCAAAGCGGAGGTCTTCCGGAAACCCGAGCAGCGCCTCGACCAATTCATCGCGATGGGGACGGATCGCCTCTGACGTGTCGACGACGAACATCATCGGTTCCAGGTTCGCCGGCTCGGGGACGGGAAGATGTTCGCGAACCAAAATGCGCTCGCTCTCCACCGCAAAAGGATCCGAGGTCCAGACGACGTCCGGAGCTGGGCCCGGCTCAATCGTCATGGCGGCGGCGGGTGAGGAAAAATCGGCATCCCGTAGTTGCCCCATCATGACCCAACCACCGCGAGCCCGATCCGCGACTTCCAGATTCGGATGACCCGCCACAAAGGGGCGATCCGATTGATAGCGAATCGTGTGAGCGAGCCGTTTGGATACTTCGAAATTGCGCTCCGCGATGAGAGGCAACTTCAGCCGTCCGTCTTCCACTGGAGAGATGAACCCGATCCGAAATTTCATGACGCCCCCATTCGCGGGAATCGGGAAGCACTGAACGAAAAACCGATCGGGAGAGATCCAGCGGACCAGCACGGGATCTTTGCGCTGCACCACCGCCACGGAGCGATAGGCCTCGGTCACTTTGGATTTGTGGGCAAAGGCGGCTTCCCGGGGTTCGTCATTGACCCACAACGTCAGCCGGGAAACGACGCTCCCCGGCGGAAGCAAGACCTGGAACCGGCCCTCCTGCGCCGTCGCCTGCGCGTTGGAAATCTCCATCGTCCATTCCTGATAAGCCAGTTCCGAATCGCCGTTCATTTCCGCATTCACCGATGAAGATTGCAGCGCGACGCCCTCGATTCGTTGCGCGACCGCGTCTCCTCCCAGGTTTTGGTCGCCTCTGGTGAACAGATTCTGACCAGTGCCAACCATGGGCCGAAGCATCGGCAAGCGCTCCGTCGGAGATTTCCCGGTCACTCGAAAATACAGCAGCTCCGCCGCGTTCGAATTCCGTCGCGACTCGACCAGTCCAAACAGGAAACCGGTGGGCCCCGTGAACCGAGGATCGAATCGGAATGCGGAACGGTGCAGCGTCGTTTCCGAACCGAACCAACGCACGATCTGAGCCGCTTTTTCGATCGTCACCGGATCCGAACGCAGTTCAACCCGAGCAATTTGCGTGTGCGTGACGAAGGCTGCGAGTTCGAGCACCCCAACCGCGACCACCGCACTGACGAACCCGATCCAGCCCAGCGGGATCGCTTTCGACGGAAGCTCGGATTCGTCCAGGAGACTGCGAAGACGACGCCAGGCGGCAAGGCTCGCAAAAAACGAGAGAAACGGTGTCAGGGGCAACAATCCGATCCCGAACCAAATCACGCCGATCACCCCAACGGGAGCCAAGACGCCGAACACGCCGCAGTAGTAGAGCGCCACGCCCAAACTCGCTCCGGAAAGAAAGAGGAGCAGGGGCCAGCGCTTGACCGCATCATGCCGTTTGCTCAAAAACCAAGCCAACATCGTCGATGGCCCCAGCGCCACCAGCAGAACGTGAGCGGCGGTAGGCATCGGATCAAAAAGGTGATTGGCGCAGAAGCCAGTGAACAGCTCGATCGCGAAAGTAACGAACGGAACCAACACTCCAAAGAAGAAAAAGAGGCCAGATTTCATGAGCGTAGCGTGGCGGAGGTTCGTGAAGGGAGTTTGAAGCCTCTGTGAATTGGCGGTGAAATTTCCGCCGAATGGGCCCTCGCGCGGCATCAAACAAAGTCATTGATCCGTAGCGGAAAGGACGCCTGAGTGCGTCGCCTCAGAAGATCACCATGTTCAAGACCGCCCTCTCAACCCTGTTCGTCGTCGTGTTCAGCGCCACGCTGGTCGCGCAGGACTCAAAAAGTGCGCCGAAGGTTCGCAAAACCACCCTCAAAGCGGTCGAAGGACTGCGCTTCGAGCCCGCCCGGATTTCCGCGAAACGCGGCGAGATTTTGGAGCTGAGTTTTCGCAACGAGGACCCGAACGATCAGCCCCACAACTTCGTGCTCATCAAACCCGGAACGCTGGAGGATATCCAGACCGCTTCGATGGTGGTGGGGCCCGATTCGATGGCGAAAGGCTTCGTCCCGGAAAGCGAGGCCGTGCTTTCCCAGTCCAAACTCTTAAACGCGGACGAGCGGGAAACCCTCCGGATCCAGCTGCCCGACGAAAAAGGAATCTACCCGTATGTCTGCACCTTTCCGGGCCACGCCCTGGTGATGTATGGCGCTCTTTATGTCGATGTCAGACCGGACGGGGACATCGCGGATGATCCCAATGTGCCGGAGTTGGTTCGGAATCTGGAGAAGGAAAAAGTGCGGGCCTTGCTCGAAGTCGAGCGCCCCTCTCATTTGCGGCTGTTCATGCCAAACGCGGGTCCGGCAGCCATCGCCGTGGCCCTGCCGGGTGATCTCAACTACTGCTGGGACGCGGGAAACTGTCGTCTCCGCTATGCGTGGTCCGGCGATTTCGTCGATGCAACGCGGATGTGGAACTCGAACGGCAATTCGCTGGGCAAGTTGCTCGGCGATGAGTTCTGGAACAGCGGGGGTGACGAAGCGACCTTCGGGCTTCAGATTGGTGATTCCCCGACTCAGGCCGTCCATTTTTCCGGTTACAGCCTCAAAGACGGCTTCCCACAATTCGAGTATCGCGTCGATGAAACGGTCGTTTACGAATCTCTCACCAACCGTCCCGAAGGCTTAGCGTGGCAGTTCCAGATCGAAGCACCTTCTGGCCGGGTCCGCGTCCTCGCTCCCGATTCCGAACTCGGCGTGATCACGTCGGACGTCGGTCAGCGCGAGGGCGATCACTGGGTCGTTCCTCAAGCGGACGCGGCCAACTTCACCCTTTTCCTTGCCAAAAAATGATGCGAATCCCCTTCCCCTCCCTGATCGCGCTTGGATCGATCCTCGGTTCCAGCTTCGCGGATGAGCCCGCCTACTCCGTCCAACAAATCCCCTTTGAACTGGGGATCGACTCCCAGGTTGGCGGAATCGACGTTCTTCCCGACGGACGCGTTTTCGTATGTTTCCATCGCGGCGATGTTCGCATCTTCGATCCGGCGAAAGCGGAATGGTCCGTGTTCGCGACCGGGCTTCACGAGCCACTCGGCCTCGTCGCAGAATCGGCTTCCTCGGTCGTGGTGATGCAGCGACCGGAGTTGACTCGAATTTCCGATACGGATGGCGACGGTGTGGCAGATCGCTACGAGACGGTTTCCGACGATTTCGGGATGTCAGGGAACTATCACGAGTTCGCCTTTGGACCGATTCGCGATGAGGATGGAAACTGGTTTGTGGCGCTGAATGTCGCCTCGAACGGAGCTTCGATTCGTGAGGAAGTTCGCGGTGAGTTTAGCGACATCGGCCTTCCCCGAGAGCAGTTTTACGAAGACTGGGGCAAGATGAAGGGAAAAGCGGGCCGAATGTATTCCCGGGTTCCTTATCGCGGCTGGGTCGTGAAAATCGACAACGCTACCGGCAAGGTGACGCCCTGGGCCTACGGGTTGCGATCGCCCAACGGTCTCGGTTTTGACGCGGCGGGAAACCTCTACGTTTCCGATAACCAAGGCGACTGGCTCGGAACCAGCAAGCTCCATCACATCGTCAAAGGCCGCTTTCATGGACACCCGGCCAGCATCCCCTGGCAGGAAGGTTACGACGGCCCGCCGCCACTGGAAATTCCGGTCGAAAAACTCGAGGAAATGCGCACTCCGGCGGCAGTTTGGTTTACCCAAGGGAGCATGGCGAATTCGCCCACCCAACCGATTCTGATTCCGGAAGGATTTGGCCCCTTCACCGGGCAAATGCTGATCGGCGAGATGAATCGAGCCCGCATCGTTCGCCTGATGCTCGAAGAAGTGAATGGAGTGATGCAGGGTGCCTGCGTCCCGTTCATCGATGATCAAGGCCTGCGGCGTGGAGTCAACCGGCTCGCGTTTGGTCCGGACAACTCGCTCTGGACCGGCCATACTCATCTCTCCTGGGCAGGTGGCCAGGGCATGACGCGGATTCAGTATCGGGAGGGCAGCGCCGTCAAAGACGTTCACAACCTCTCTATCACCAAGGATGGATTCCGCGTTCGATTCACCGAGCCAGTCGCAGATTTGGGCGAGGTCCAACTGAGTCGCTACACCTTCCTCTATCAAAGTGGCTATGGTTCGCCGCAGGTCGACAATCAGGAGGTAGAATTCACGGTCGAGCGGAAATCCGATCGCGAATTTCAGTTCGTTCTGGCGGAAGCGCTGAAGAAGGATTTTTGCTACGAATTCCACTTCCCCACCGCCGATCATCCCATGGTCTGCTACACGGTCCGGGAAATTCCGGCGGATTGAGGCGTCGATCCTTGAAATGATTTCCCCCTTCGTCGCGTGAAAGTGGCTGGAATCATGTCTCGATTACTCCCCGTTTTCCTCAGTTTCGCGATCGCCCACTCCTCGGTTCAAGCCGACGACGGGATCGCGTTTTTCGAATCCAAAATTCGGCCCCTCCTGATTTCCTCCTGCTACGAGTGTCACAGTGAAGAAACCGGCAAGCGAAAGGGCGGCCTCTGGCTCGACCGCCAAGCCGGTTGGGAAGTCGGAGGCGATTCCGGCCCGGCGCTGGTCCCCGGGGACACCGAAAGCAGTCTCATGGTGGAAATGATCCGGTATTCGGATCCGGATTTAGCGATGCCGCCGAAGAAGAAGCTGGCCGACTCTGAAATCGAGTTGTTGGAGCAATGGATTGCGATGGGAGCGCCCGATCCTCGAACGGAAGGAGGCGTCGTCGTGGAAAGCACCATCAACATCGAAGAAGGCCGCAAGTTTTGGTCGTTCCAGCCGATTTCCGATCCCGAACCGGGTCCGATTGCTGACTCATCCTGGCCGCGAGCCGAGCTGGATCATTTCATTCTCGAAAAACTGGAGGAAAACGGCTTCCAGCCGAGCGAGGACGCGACGCCCGAAGTCCTTTTCCGCCGTATCACCCTCGCTCTCACCGGCCTCCCGCCGACGATCGCGGAACAGGAAGCATTCCAATCCCATCGCTCTATCGAAAAGGCCGTTGATCGATTGCTCGCCTCCCCTGCCTTTGGCGAGCGCTGGGGCCGTCACTGGCTCGACATTTCGCGCTATGCGGACACCAGCGGAGGCGGACGTGCGATGCCGCTTCCAGATGCCTGGCAATTCCGGGATTACGTGATCGATTCCTTCAATCAAGACAAACCGCTGAGCCAACTGATGCGAGAACACATCGCCGGTGATTTGCTTCCTTTCGAAAGCCGCGAGCAGCAGATCGAGCAAATGACCGGAACGGGATTTCTCGTGCTCGGTCCGCACAACTACGAGAATCAGGACAAAGAGCTACTCGATCTGGAAATCGCTGATGAGCAGGTGGACACGGTCGGTCGGGCCTTTCTTGGGATGACGATCGGCTGCGCGCGCTGTCACGACCACAAGTTCGATCCCATCCCGGCGAAAGACTACTACGCGATGGCCGGCATCTTTTTGAGCAGCAAAACGGTCGCTCACTCGAATGTCTCGAAGTGGACCACCCGATCCCATCCCGCTACAGCGGAGCAAAAACAGCTCCTGGCGGCGTATTCGGAAAAGGAGAAGAAACTCCAGAGCCAAATGGATGCGGTGAAAAAACAACTGCGCGGCATGGGCCAAATGATGGTCAGCGGGAAAGGGAATGCGGTTTCCAAACGCGATCTCGGCGGAATTGTGATCGATGACGAAGAAGCGGAATTGGTCGGCGATTGGTTGAAGTCCACCAGCCAACATCGCTGGGTCGATGCCGGTTACGCTCACGACATCGCCAAGGAAAAGGGCACGAAATCCGCCACGTTTCGGCCGCAGATCAAGAAATCGGGTCGCTACCAGGTCCGGATCTCCTATTCCCATGGTTCGAACCGAGCCAAGAACGTCCCGGTCACGATTCAGCATGCCGAAGGCGAAATCACGATTCCAGTCGATCAACAACAGCGCCCTCCGTTCGACAATTTGTTCATGGAATTGGGCACCTTTCCGTTCGAAGCGGGAACGGCTGGATTTGTCCGCATTTCCAATCAGGGAACCAGCGGCCATGTCGTCATTGATGCCGTCCAGTTGCTCCCGGAAGGCAGCCAAAACCAACCGAAAACCGCCGACAAGCCAGACGAGCCCAAACCGGACTTCGAAGCGATTGCCAAGCTGGAAGCGCAAGAAAAAGAGCTCGATGCCCAACTCAAGAAGTTGGCCAAAACCAAGCCGGTTTTGCCAGCCGTGATGGCAGTGAGCGATGCCGATTCGCCCAAGGACACCCCCATTCGGATTCGCGGCGTGCCTCGCAACCTGGGCGAAATGGCACCTCGCGGCGTGCTCCAAGTCGCCCTCCCGCCGGGACAAGAGCTTGCCGTCACCCAAGGAAGCGGCCGGATCGAACTGGCCGATTGGGTTGCCAGCCCGGAAAATCCGCTGACCGCTCGCGTGGTGGCCAATCGGATCTGGCTGAAGCTCTTTGGGCAGGGAATCGTTTCCACCCCGGACAATTTTGGCACCACCGGCACCTTGCCAACTCACCCGGAGCTTCTCGATCATCTCGCGACCCGATTGCTGGAGCACGGTTGGTCGGCGAAGTCCTTGATTCGGGAAATCGTTCTGAGCCGGACCTACCAAATGGCTTCTACCGTTTCCTCGGAGAACACCATCGCGGAGGAAAAAGATCCCGGAAACCTTCTCCTTCACCATTTCCCACTCAAACGGATCGATGCGGAGACGCTGCGGGACTCAATCCTCGCGGTTTCGGGGAATTTGGACCCGAACGGCGGCGGTCCGGCCCTACCGAAAGGTTTCCGATCTGAGTTTGGCTACCAATTCAACAGCTTGAAGCGGAGTGTCTACATCCCCGCTTTCCGGAACACGATGCACGAGATCTTCGGCGCGTTTGACTTCGCGAATCCCAATTTCGTGGTCGGCCAACGCAGCCAAAGCACCATCCCCACCCAAGCGCTCTACTTGATGAACAGCCCGTTCATTCACGAGCAGGCCACCGATGCCGCCGAACGACTTTTTAAAGAGGTTCCCGACGACATCGCTGCCCGGCTCGATTTGGCCTACCGTCGCATCCTGTGCCGCCCTCCCGGCGAAGCCGAAATCCAGCTTAGCCAGCAATTCCTTGCGGCCGAGAATGATCCCGTCGCTGCTTGGGCCGGTTTAATTCGGGCACTCTACTCCTGCGTCGATTTTCAATACGTGCGGTAGGAGTCAATCAGACTTGGATCGCCGAATCCATGGGCTGAAGCCGCACGGCCACCATGATTGGTCGCGATGCGACGCCAGTTTGACGTGGTTACATGGCCGGGCGCGGTGAATCACCACAAAGAAGGTGGCGCAAGCGTCCGCTTGCGGTTCAGAGCGGCAACGCGAAGGACGCTCGTGCCACATTTGAAGCCGTTTGCCATTTCGAAGATGGATTTTAATGCGAATGGAAACGAATCATTGATTTATGGTATTTATCAATCAGGTTATATTTATAGAAATTCGCTCTGTATGAAACCCAATTTCTCTCACCCATCTCACCCCCATTCGTTTCGAGGGCTTTCCCTCTTCGAAGTAATTCTGGTCCTCGCGGTGGTTGCGATTCTCGCTTCCGGAGCTTTTCTCGCCGCGACGCGAACTCACGAGTCCATCGTCTCCGCGAAGCTTCAAAGCGATGTGACGACGATCAATTCTTCGATCCAGGTCTACCTCGCCAGCGGCGGGAATCTGGATGGCGTGACCCACCCTCAAGCGGTCATCGATAAGTTGAAGACGATTCGGACCAAAGCAACGGCCAACCAATTCGCCGGGCTCAGGCGCGAGATGATCGACCAGCGCCTCGCGGTGAACCTGCAGACGGCGGCAGAAGCGGCCACGAATCAGGGACGAGCGGTCTGGAACCCAACTGAAACCAAGTTCGAGATCAAAACTTCCGGGGCACCGGGCGTGAATTTTTTCTTCCTGAAACCCGAGCTGGTGGAAGTCGATTTCGGAGCCGAGGACCGGGAATCTTCTCCCATCAAATACAACCAGAATGACGGTTGGATCTGGGCTTACAATGATTC
>CAYGQD010000245.1:0-9929 GCA_964351855.1 uncultured Verrucomicrobiales bacterium | reverse complement strand
CCTATTCCTTAAAATTCGTGGAAGCGAAGCGCATTCGTGTTCCCGTTTTTCGAATCCAATGCTCTAACCGTCTAACCCAAAACCTACTGCGTCACCGGGCCGATTTCCACCAGGCTCAGGACCGCCTCGCCTTGCGCGTCGCTCTTAGCCAGATCGACCTCGAATACCACGCTCCAGTCGTTGAATTCCTGCTCATCGACCAGGATTTGCTCCACCTTCCACAGGCGCGTTTCGGTCACCTCCGTTAGAAAACAGTGTTTCGCATTGCGCGCCTCGGGATCGAGTCGGAGCCGTCCATGTTCCTCACCGTGTTCCGTCATCGTTTCAATCAGCCTTGCCACGGTCCAGTCTCCGGCGTCCGCCAACTGCTCCAACGCGACTTGGTGATTTCCACGCGCCAGTTCCTTCACAAAATCGAACACCCGGCGGCGTACCTCCCGCGTGAACGCAGTGCGATTCCGGGTCACCGGCACCTCCTTCTTCTCTTTTGTCTCCGGCGGCTGATCCGCCTCCGGCACAAAATCCGGATTGCGAAGCTTTTCCCACTCATCGAGCAGGCTTGAGTCAACCCCGCGAACGATGTCTTCGAAAAAGGTTTCCGCCTCCTCCAGAACATCGGTTTTCATCGCTGGTGTCACCGTTTGGGCGAGCACTTTGTAGACCTCTGACAAATGCCGCAGCAGCACCGCCTCACTGCGCTCCAGGCCATAGGTTTTGATGTAGTCCTCGAACGATTGCCACTCGATAAACATCTCCCGCGCGATCGATTTGGGCTTCACCCCGACTTCTTTCGCCCACGGGTGATCCGCGACGAAGACGTTGTAGGTATGGTAGATGAAGTCCTTGCCCGGTTTGGGATGCTCCAATTCTTCGAGTCGTTCGATGCGTTCGTCGTATTCGATCCCTTCGGCCTTCATCGCCGCCATCAGTTCGGACTTCGCCTTATCGACCTGCTTGCGAATCACCGCCGTCGGATCCTCAAGGATCGCCTCGACCACCGAGATCACATTGAGCGGATACTCAACGTCTTCGCGGTCGAGTTGTGGGATCGCTTCGAGCAGATACACGCCCAACGCTTGGTTGAGCGAAAAGTCCTCCTGCAGATCGACATTTAGCGATACTTTCGCCGGCCCGGTCCGCTCCGCTTTGGGAATGATCGTCAACACATTGCCCTCGACCAAGCCGCGAAACAGCGAAAAGGCCCGCCGACGCAGCGCTTGCTTTTTCTCCGGCGGCTCGTGACACGCGTTGATCAGCCGACGCAGTTCCTGACAACCATCTTCGTCGCTACGGCTTAGCACATTGAGCAACATGCCGTGACGTATCGTGAAACTCGAACTGAGTTTCTCCGAAGGCGCATCGATCAGCTTGCGAAAGGTATTCTCATCCCACATCACAAATCCGCGCTCCGGCGGCTTCTTCATCACCGCCTTGCTCTTCTTGCCCTTGGCCTCGGCTTTTTTCGTCGCCTTGATGTTATCGATGACGTGCGCCGGTGCCTGCGCGACCACGTAGCCGACATCATCAAAGCCGCGTCGCCCGGCCCGACCACTGATCTGCTTAAAATCCCGCACCGCCAGCGTCTTGGTCGATTGCCCACCGAACTTGAACAACTGGGTAAACAGGACGGTGCGGATCGGCACATTGACGCCGACACCCAGCGTGTCGGTCCCGCAGATCACCTTTAAGAGTCCGCGCTGCGCCAGCTTCTCGACCGTCACCCGATACTTCGGCAGCAGGCCGGCATGATGAATTCCCAAGCCATGTCGCAGCAGCTTTTTCATCTCCTTGCCGTAGGGACTGCGAAAATCCGAGTCGGAGATCGCCTCGGTGATCGCCCGTTTTTCTTCCTTGCTACAGTAATTCCGGCTCATCAGATTCTGAGCCGTTTCCGCACAGGCGCGCTGCGTGAAGTGCACCAGATAGATCGGCGCGCGCCCGGCTTCGACCATCTCCTCGACGGTTTCCTCCACCGCCGTGGTGCTGTAGTCAAACTCCAGCGGCACGGGCCTATCATCCGATTTGATCAAGACCGTCGGCGCTCCGGTCAACTCGCTGATCGCCTTTTCGAAAAACGTCGTCTCACCGAGGGTGGCCGACATCAGCAAGAATCGCGCCCGCGGCAGAGTCAGGAGCGGAACTTGCCAAGCCACCCCACGCTCGACGTCGGAATAGTAATGGAACTCATCCATGATCACGTCATCGACGGCCGCGACCGCACCTTCCCTGAGGGCGAGGTTGGCGAGGATTTCCGCCGTGCAACAAATCACCGGCGCCTGCGCATTGACCGTGGCATCGCCGGTGATCATCCCAACCTGTTCCGGCCCGAAGGTCTTGCACAGAGAGAGAAATTTTTCGTTCGCCAGCGCCTTCACCGGCACTGTGTAAAACGAGCGTCGCTCCTGGCAGATCGCGCGAAACTGCAGCGCCAGCGCCACCAGCGACTTTCCCGATCCGGTTGGCGTGTTCAGGATCACGTTGTTGCCCGCAAACAGCTCGAGAATCGCCTCTTCCTGGTGATCGTAGGGCTCAATGCCCAATTCGATAAGATAATTCAGAAACGCATCGAGGACCTCGTCGTTTGAAGATGGGTCGGAAAGCGTGGAAGAATCGAGGTCGGGCATCAATTGAAGGATCGGATCGGTGGACTGAAAGGAATGACGCGATCCTAGCGTACTCTCAGCCGATCCGCAGAATCTTCCCATTTTGAATTCGTTTCATAGCCCCATTCGAAATGCTACCCATCCAGGTAAGCCTGTTCGGGCTGGGTTATCGGCGCACCTGGAGAACGGTCGAATTTTCGTTCAAGGTTGATGGTCGGTAGGACGTAGGACAGATTTGCAATCTGTCGGCATCGGCCTGGCGCGAATGCAGCGCAGACAGATTAAAAATCCGTCCTACTCTCCAAAGTCAATGGTCGGATCCTGTTTCAATGGAGGGCCAAATCATATCGAGCCTGATCTCCGGGCTCGGTTGCGCTTCAATCGCCTCCGCAGCCTCCACATCCCCCTCCGCCAGCGTCGGAATGGCTGGTGTCTTTCTTCCATCGAACCTCGCCGCAGTATTTGCATTTCCATTCGATCAGGTCCGCGCGAAACCGGCCCCGCTTCTGGATCTTGCCGGTCTCATCCATGGCCTGCTTCTTTTTACACTTGGGACACCGATAACCAACGTTGATCGCGTAGGAGAGTTCTTCGTCGCCATGGTCGATCGAAAACTGTTGGATGCGGTGAAAGAGGGCTTTTTCAGAGTCGGTCATCTCGGTGATGGTTTTCAGAGCGAACAATAAAGCATTGGCTGCCGCTACTGAAAACCATCACCTTGTGCATCATTCTAACGTGTCGTGTAGCCACCGTTGGCAAAGATCGTCTGCCCGGTAATCCACCATCCATCGGTCACGAGAAATTCAATCAGCGGAACGATGTCTTCGACTTGGGTGAGTCCGCCCAATGCGGATGCACCCTTGTGATCTTCGACCGCTTCCGGGGACTCCTGACCGGAAAAGAAGGGCGTGTCCATCGGTCCCGGTCCAACCGCAGTCACCGCGATGTTGCGGCCACCAAGGAAATGGGGGCCCAATTTGTTCTCGGTTCACGGGGTAGTTTTGAGCTTGTCAGGAAACCGAAGTCATGTAAGCTTTGCCACGCATCAACAAAAACGTCACAATTGGAATCTTGACAGGGGTTTTTTGGTCGCTGTCTAGGCCGAATGTAACCGCCACACCGCCACCTTCTTCAAATGATCTCACTTCCCTGTTCCTTGAGAGGAAAAGCCGTTTTCCAACCATTGGTTACCGTTCTGCTTGCCGCTCCCCTGTTATGTCAGACCTCTTTCGCAGAATCTGATTCACCCGTGTTTTCCAGCAAAGCCCCGCTGGATGACGTCATCACACCCGCCGACGACAGCTCCTTTTACGACCGTCTGTGGGGTAGCACCAAGCTTTACCACGCTGATTCCGGCTTCTTGACGGATTTCCGGCTTCAAGGCCGGATGCACCTCCAGCACGCTGACGGCAACTCCAACGCCGGTCACTTTGATTCGGGGTTCCGCCCTGACGACGTCACTTGGGGAGATATTGAAGTCCGCCGCTGGCGTCTCGGTTTCAAATCTGAATGGCTCGATGGCAAGGTGAGACTCGATGGCCAAATTGACATCGGCCCGACCTGGAATGGCTTCTACAGCCAGCTTTTCGATGCAAAGGTCGGCTTCGACCTGTCTGAGAATATCGACGTCAGCATCGGCAAGCACCGGATCGACAACTTCGGCCATGAGTTCCACGGTTCATCCAACCAACTGTTAACCCTTGAGCGGAGCCTCTTGAGTAACGCGCTGTCAGGCGCGGTCCTGACCGGTGTCGATATTGATGGCGGTTTTGGCAACTGGATTTGGTCGCTGGCGGCGTTTGCCGGAGACAACCAGCGCGAATTCACCCAATTCGAAGGGGGGACCATCTTCCAGGGCGCTTTCGGTTATGACTACGCCGAAGCGGTTGGCTACGATAGCGGGGTCGTCCGGCTCGACTATCAGGCGAACACGGATGGCGTGAATGAGCGCGGTGCCTTTGCCCACGCCTTCTCTCTCAACAACAACCTGGAGAAAGGCCGTTACAGTGTGTTCACGGATATCCTGGGTGGCGTTGGGCGTGGCACGCAAGGTGACGTTTGGGGCATTTCGGTGGCTCCAGCCTATTATTTGGTCGATGATAAACTCCAGTTCGTGCTGCGCTATCAGTATGCTCGTGGTGAAGATGACGGCCTCCGGCTTCAAAGCCGCTACGAGCGTCTGGCGCCCAACTTGACGGATGGCGGTCGCGGTGAGCACTACAATGCAGCGTATGCCGGTTTCAACTACTTCCTCTACGGCCATAAGCTCAAGTTCATGAGTGGCATGGAGTACCACAACATGGATGGTGGTGGTGATGGCGGAGACTTCGACGGCTGGACCTGGTCCACCGCCTTTCGGATGTATTTCTAGGCGGAAGAACCCAGGCCAGCGTTCGGTTGGCTAGCGCGAATCAAGGTTCGGCAAAGGTTCCAAGTCACAGCTTTCGGGCCGAAGTGGAGACGCTTCGGCTCGACCTGCGTCCACCAGGTTCATTCAAGCCCGCTGCCGTTGGGGTTTTGACATCGCCAGATTTTCGGGTTACCAAGCCAAGTTACGAGCCCGAAGAATCGGAAGCGATTATTGGGTGTAACGTGCTGAAAATGAGCAATTTGGGCCTGTAGCTCAGCGGTTAGAGCAGGGGACTCATAATGCGGAATGGTGGTTTTGGCCTGAATTGCCTAATGTTGTCTTGTGTCTTCAAGGCCCTCGTAATGAGCGAGTTCGGGTATGGGGAGCGTTGTCCTGTGTTAGCTGGAATCCGCTCAAAAAAAACGACTGGGTTACAAAAACGGGTTACAATTGGCTTAGCTTTTGGCTGCTCAAAGATTGTTCCCGCGAAATGGCGGGAATGCCAACGGTTCGATTTCAACGCACGCCTCTTTTCTGACCAATCTAACAGACTGCCAAAAAGCGTTTGAGCGCTTCGAAGGCAGCCATATTGTCTATAATTTAGAAATGAAGGATCCGAACGAAATTTTTCGATTCATGCCTGTCGAATCTGCGATTCGATCAATCCTCAATCGATCACTTCGACTTGCAGACATTTCTAAGTTAAATGACCCATACGATATGCTTCCAGGGGTCGTGGATGTCCCAAAAAACGATCCGGAAGTGAACAGCACCTCTCACATCGCAGAGACTATCCGCGACAACATGAGCGAGGAGATTGGTGTATTGTGCTTCAGTTCAAAAGGGGACGTTCCCGCGATGTGGGCTCACTACGCCGCAAATCATTCCGGGGTTTGCTTCGTTTTTGATCCTTCCGTCCTTCCAAAGGGAGCGTTGAGAAAGGTTTCCTATTCCAAGGATCGCCCGACTCTCTCGCTCAAGAACTTCGAAGACGGCACTGAGTCGGAGGAGACAACCCGAATTCTCAATGAGGCACTATTTTCAAAATCTGACTCCTGGTCCTACGAAGATGAATATCGAATTATTGTCTCCATCGGCGATGACGAGGAATTTACCGAAGGTTTTCCTCTTTGGGACGGCTTTCTGAAGCGAATCATTGTCGGGATGAAGTGTAATTACACATTAGGGAACTTTCGATCGATTCTCAACGCCTCATCATTCGAGGATGTCGAAATTCAGTTTGCCCGAATGCATGACACAAAATACCGTGTGGACACGTGTGATTACCTAAGAGTTGATATGGAGGGGATTCTGCCGAACGAGATCGAAAAAATACGGGTAAGAGTTGAGGAGGCCCTGCACGAGCGACTGGCCAAACCCCAGGGGGCAAAAGAAGCCGACGACAACAAGCCCGGTCAAGCTTCGACTTAGATTGTGGATGGAAACCAATTATGTGCCGAGGTTTGTTATTCGAAAGCCCAAAAGGGCAAACTCTTGCCGCATTTGATATCTCCGGAAATTTCAAGATATACGGATTTTCAGATGATACTGGAGCATTTCCAGCATTATTCAATTATCCGTTCTCTCCAAAGCCGGAAGGCTATGAAACTCTCGAGGAATATGTTGAATCTGGATGTCATGGCGCAAAGATTCGAGCATGGACAGGACTCGATCCAGGATTTTACCACCCCCGAATGTGGCGTGGAAGTAATGCGGTAGTGATTTCACGAAACAAGAAAGACCAAGAGTTCGAATCGTCTTGTGCGGCCGCCCGTATTCTACTAGATGAACTATTCGCGATCTTCAGGACAGTTGAGCCGCGAAAAGAGAATTTCTCAGTCTTTGGACATTCCATACGGAACTTACTGATGCTGTCCTGTATGGAGATCGAGGCAGGTTGGGTAGCTGTCCTTAAGGAAAACGGAATGTCAAAAACTCGATATTCGACGACTGACTACGTCAAGTTGTGTGATCTCATGGTCTTGCCTTTTTTCGAATTTAATCTACCGCAGTGCCCGGATTTGGGTACAATTCGACCCTTTGAAGGTTGGTGTGCTACCGCTCCGACCCAATCTCTCGATTTTTACCACGCCTACAATTCAACGAAGCACGATAGAGGTGCGAATTTCGAATGCGCATCGCTTGAAATTGCTTACAAAGCATTTGCTGGCTGCGTTATTATGATCCTTGCACAGTTCGGCTCCTACGGTCTTGAGCGGCATCCGACCCTTGGGACCCTATGTAATGTGAAGTTGGTTCATGAATTCGACAAGAATCTGTATTTCATTCCGCAAGGTGGAATTGGCTCACCTGCACAGACGTGGTTTGGCACTCTCGTTCCAGCATTCGCAGCACAATCTCCAACGCCCTAAACTAGGCCCGACTACTAACAGCCTGCTTGCGCTTCGCGCGACAGTTCTGAAACCAAGTCCGATGAAAGGTGGGCGAGGTGGGAAGTTACAAGCGATGCCAGTTCGACGCGGGAACCTCCCCAACTACGTCCTTTGTGTCGACGGAGTGCGCTCGGCCCGTGCGCAGTGGGCGGTATGCTCGGCGCATACAGAAGCGCAGGGGTGCGCTCGCTTCGCGCGACGGCTCTGAAACCAGGTCCGATGAAACGGAGATCGGTCACACTTCGTTACGAGTCTTTACGGGAAGGGGGCCGCCCGCGGCGGCAAAGCCGTTCGCGGGCTGGAATCCTCATACGTGAAGTCGCAATTCGGGACTTGTCCGGGTTTGTTCAAAGTATTGGGCCTGGGTAGATGACCCTTGTGAATTGATACAATACAAGGTTAAGCAAAAATAGAATGAACGAGGAAGACCGACAGGATTTGGCAGAGCGAATCGCTCGCGAAATCAAAGGCGAGCCAGATCCATACATGGACAGTGGCCCTAGTGGTCCGAATACACCCGCTGGAGTGTTGTTCGCTTACCTAGTCCTCACAACGATAATGTTAGCAGCGGGCTTAATCGTTGGCTCCGTCGTATTCTTCTTTTTCTTTTAGGCTTCGCCGCTATGGCCGGAGTTAGGGCTGGAAGTTTCTTCAGTTTCGGTGGCGCAATAACCGTAGCCGCGTTACCCGCAGCGGTCGTGTTTATTTACATTTTTGTCAGGTGTACACCCCTGAAAGAAATGAAGGAACTGGTTGGATTGCCAGTGACTGCGATACTGGTATTGATTTGTGCAATCATTGTCGCGTCTCCAATAGTCTGGCTCTATACTCATATAATTTCACCAAGCCATTAACGAACCAAAGTTTTTGGATAGCTCGGCCGGGGCGGGCCGTTTACACAATCTGCTGGTTCCAGAGAGTCACTATGGGCTAGGCCGCGGAAGGGATAATATGCATGGGAGTCCCGGGGTCTCTTCCAATCCTACTGCACGATGCACATCCGAAGACAAAACCGATGAAACCGGGATTCTCCGCTCGCTTCGCGCGATAGCTCTGAAACCAGGTCCAATGAAAGGTGGGCGAGGTGGGAGGTTGCAGGCGCTGCCGGTGTGACGCGGAAGGGTCCTCAACTACGTCTCTTCTGTCGTCGGAGTCTGTTCGCCCGTGCGCAGTTGGCGGTAATGCTCGGCGCATACAGAGGCGCAGGGTTGTGTTCGCTTCGCGCGACGGCTCTGAAGCCAAGGCTGATGAAACGGGGATTAGTCACACTTCGTTACGAGTCTTCCCGCGTAGCCATCTGTTCCTTGTGCCTTTGATGCTGTGACCGCTATGAATCTTGAGATTTTGACACTATCAAAGTTCCGGGTTACAAATCCGGGTGTCAAATTGCGAATCAAGGATTCAGAAATTAGTCATAAGCCACTTACGGTAAGTTAATTGGGCCTGTAGCTCAGCGGTTAGAGCAGGGGACTCATAATCCCTTGGTCGTGGGTTCGAACCCCACCGGGCCCACCGTCATTCTCAACGATTTACGGAGATTTCGGAGATTTCTCGGATCCGTGTGCAGCCACTTTGCAGCCATTTGTTCTCCGGCATACGCTTACTGGCAGCATCCCCTTGCCCCACATTTTCGGGTTGCTGAGCATACACACGGTGTGTATGCTTCTTGATGAGTAGCGGCGAGGTGATCAAGAGATTGAAATCCGAAGGATGGATCCTCCACCACACTCGTGGCTCTCACCAGCAATTCAAACATCCCGACGAAAAGATGCCAGGTAAAGTGACCGTGCCTCATCCGAAGAAAGATCTGCCAACGGGAACGCTTCGCAACATCTACAAACAAGCGGGATGGAGTTGGCCGTGAAATTTCGAGACAGTAAAACCTTGATGATGAAATACCCCGTTGTAATCCACAAAGACGATCAATCCGATTTTGGAGTTATCGTTCCCGACCTCCCCGGTTGCTTCTCTGCGGGGGCAAGCGAAGTCGATGCCTTGGTCTGCGCCACCGAAGCTGCCGAATGCCACATTGAAGGTCTCCTCATGGACGGCGAGCCGATTCCTGAGCCTTCGGCATTCTCCTCGGATCTCCAGAACGAATTCGATCCAGAGCGTTCCGGAATCTGGGCATTGATCGATGTCGACTTATCCAAGCTTTCGGGAAAAAGCCGACGTGTCAATATTACCGTCCTGGAGCACATTCTGGCCCAAATCGATACCTACGCCTCGCAAACCGGCACGACAAGATCTCGCTTTCTGGCAGATGCCGCGATGCATTACGTTCTTACCAATCCGGTGAGCTCAATACCTTCCAAAAAACGTTCTGAGAAGAACGTCGCGAAAGCTTCCTGAGTTGCGGTGTGGGGTAGCCGGGTTGAGAGCGCCAACGCCGAATTGAGCCTCGGCAAGGTTGCGCCGCGATAGCGCTTGGGTTAGGGCCTTCCAATTCAATTTGGAACCATGGATCTCTCGACGATTTGGCTGGCGATTTTTCTGGGGCTGCTCAGCGCTTGCTCGTTGCCGTTGGGGGCGCTGACGTCGTTGGTTTGGCGGCCTTCGGATCGGAAGGTGGCGGTGTTGATG
>CAYGQD010000244.1:0-9988 GCA_964351855.1 uncultured Verrucomicrobiales bacterium | reverse complement strand
TTTCAGGGGCCGGGAAGTCCGGAATCATGGGGGCCGTGGTGCGCGGCGTCGCGTTAAGCGGTGGTTGGGCGGCGGGGTCCAATGTGCCTCACATCATCGAGCTGGAAGGGCTGCCGGAAGGGCTTTCCCGTTTCTGGCTGCGGCCGGATATCTATACCCGGATGGAAGTGATGATCCAGAATTCCGATGCCTTCGTCATCTTCCCCGGTGGGGCCGGAACGGTGCAGGAACTCCTCGCCCTGATGATTTTTCGCCATCAGGAAAACCCGATTATGAAGGGCAAACCGGTTATTATCTTCAACCGACCCGACGAAGCGGGAAACGGGTTCTGGGACGCGCTCCTCAGTCTTCTGGACGGCTTTTGTGCTGCGGATGATTTCGAAATCGCGGAGACGCTGGATGACATCATTGCTATCAGCAACAGCGCGTTTGCCCAGAAGGCTGCATTAACCTGAAGCCGAATGCGTTCAGGTGGACGCCAAACGCCGGAGCGTGTCCGCGAGCACTCGAACGCCGTTCACAATCTGTTCTGGCGTACTATACTCATCCGGGCGATGGCTGTATCCTTTATAACAGGGAATAAAGATCATTGATGTCGGTACGAGCCGGGCCATGAAGACGGAATCATGGAAGGCTCGGCTGATCATGCGGCGTCGCTTTAGACCGTGCGCGTCTGAGGCGGCTTCGATCGCTTCGATGATTCGCGGATCACAAGTCGCCGGGGGATCACAGTGGAACTCTTCCCACTCCGGTTCCAGACCACGTCGTTGACAGATTTCTGCGACCTTTGAACGAAGCTTCTCGAGAATCTGATCGCGGGCTTCCAGATTGATGTCGCGAACGTCGATTTTCAGGAGGACGTCATTCGGAATTCCATTGCTGGCTCCAGGCAAGACCTCCACGACGCCAATCGTGGCCACAGAATCGTGGCTGCCGGAAGTCAACGCGGCCTTTTCGAGTTCCAGAGCGATTTCCGCTGCCCCCATAAAGGCGTCATGTCGATCGTTCATCAACACCGCTCCGGCGTGACCTCCCTGGCCCAGGATTCGCAGGCCGTAGCCAGCAGAGGCGGCAATGTGGGTCACGGCTCCAATGTCTTCTCCTGCCGCTTCAAGGATCGGGCCTTGCTCGATATGAAGTTCGACAAAGGCGGAAAATTCGTCTTCGCGACAACGCACCGTCGCCAAATCACCCGCGCCGAATCCGGCGCGCGTTCGCCATTCGTCAAAGCCCACCCCATCCCCATCGCGCAAGGCCAGGGCATCTTCCGGTTTCATCACGCCGCTCATCATTCGGCTCCCGAGACAGCCCGCATTGAAGCGGGTGGGTTCTTCGGAGGTGAACATGATCAGAGTGATGTCGCGCTTCGGTTGAAAACCAGCCGACTGCAGAGCGCGGATCGCTTCCAAACCTCCTAGCACGCCCAAAACGCCGTCGTATTTGCCAGCATTGGGTACGGCATCCGTGTGGGAACCGGTCGCGACGGCGGGCAGGCTCCGGTCCGAACCCGGAAACGTGGCAAAGAAGTTGCCGATGGCGTCTTCCCGAATCTCCAGACCGGCCTCCTGGCAGCGTTGGCGGAGATCGTTCCGCGCCTTGATGTCTTCGGGAGAATAGAGCACTCGGGTGACGGCTGGAGCCGGTGCTTCCGAATACCGGGCCAAGGTTTCGATCTCTTGTTGGAGTCGCTCGTTGTCGATTTCAATCTTCATTATTCGGCGCGGTTGACGTTCTTGTAATAGAGATAGGATGCGGGTTCGTCACCCATGGCGACAAACCATTGGGGACAATAGGGTGCCATCCAAATGACATCCCCTTTCTTCACCGGATAATATTTATCTTCGAGGCGATAAATTCCCTGGCCCGCTACCATCAATAAGCCGTGTTCCATGATGTGGGTTTCGACGAAGGGAAGCGTAGCGCCCGGCTCGTAAGTAAAGATGTTCACCGCCATGTCCCATCCCAGCTCCGTGGGTAGCAGGACCTGGAGCAGAGCCTTCTCATTTTCCAGGAACGGCTCCCCTTGGATCTCTCCGGCATTCCCACTCAGCACTTCCGGGCGAGGATGGCAGCTGATTGGCTGGTAGATTTTTTCAAAGCAAGTGAGCGTTGCGCCGACGCTTGATTCGATGCGAACGGATTCTCCGGTTGGGAGGTAGAGGTATCCGCCACTCTCCAGCTTGGTTTGGAAGGTTCTGCCGGTCGCGGAAACAGCACCTTCTTCCACGTAGAAGAAGCGTTCCCGATCATCTTCAGGGATCGCTGCGGAACCACCTTTCTCAAAGACAATTTGAAGCTGAGTGAGGCCGGCTCCCATCGTGGCTGAGATCATATAATAGGGCGTCGCCCCGTCGAAACCCGGCAACGTGCTGGGCACATGACCGTCGGGAGCGATTAAGGCGTGCCGGGTGCCTACGAAGGTTCTTGTCTCGCCAAAAACTGAGGACATAAAGGATAGGTGGAAGGTTCGGGGTGATGATGGTGATCGCGGTCGTAAATCAATTGGCCGCGACAGAAGGTCTTGATGATCTGGCAGTCGATGGTCTGGCCGATATAGGGACTGATGGGATGACGATAATAAAGGTCCTTCTTTTCGACCACGTTTGCTTTCGAAAAATCGACAATCGCGAGATCGGCGTCTTGTCCGACTTCCAACGTTCCTTTGCAATACGACAAGCCAAAGCGTTCGGCAGGATTCGTAGCTAGCAAACGTGCCGATTGTTCCAGGGAACCGGTAGACTGACTGAGGAAGGCGGGAAAGGCGTGCTGACAACTGGCGATGCCACCCCAAGCATCAAAGAAATCACCGGTGTTGCTGGTCTTTAAATCGGGAGGTGCCGGAGAATGATCGGAACCAATCGTGTGAATGGAGCCGTCCCTGACGCAATCCCAGAGTCCCGTCACTGTCGCCATCGGCCGTAGTGGAGGCGCGCACTTGGCGACGGCTCCTTGCTCGATCATGACCTCCTCATCGAAGCAAAGATAATGCGGGCAGGTCTCGGCGGTCACGTCTACGCCGCGTTCCCGGGCTTCGGTCACCACGGCCACGCCCTCCGGAGAGCAGACATGGACGATATAAAGCTGGCATCCGGTCTCACCGGCCAACTCACAAGCGATCCGGATCGCCTCGACTTCCGCCGCGATCGGTCGCGAATCGAGAAACTCACGAACCCCCATTCCCTGAGGTTTCGGCAGCGAGTCGAGCAAGGCTTGGCTCTCAGCATGGACCCCGACTAACAAACCGACCTTGGCTGCCCGCTCCATTCCGCGCCGGAGTTCTTCCGGCCGCACCCAGGGGAATTCCTCCAGGCCACTATTCGCCATGAACGCTTTCAGGCCGATCGCTCCACAGTCCGCGAGCGGCTCAATCTCGTCGAGGTTGCCCGGAATCAATCCGCCCCACAACGCGAAGTCCGTTCGCGATTTCGCTTCACCGATTTCGCGCTTCTTCTGAAACGCGGCTCGATCGATCACCGGCGGCGAAGAGTTGAGCGGCATATCACAAAACACGGTTCCACCTGCGGCGGCCAGGGCTCGCGATCCAGTGGCGAACCCTTCCCAATCTGCTCTCCCAGGCTCGTTGAAGTGAACATGGGCGTCCACGAATCCCGGGAATACGGTCAAGCCGGTTACGTTCTCTTCAGCCAGGGCCGATCCGGAAAGGTTGTTGCCGATCGCCGCGATCGTTCCTTCCAAGATCCCGAGATCCACCTTCATCACGCCCAGAGGCGTCACCGCTTGACCATTTCTAAGGATAAGATCGAAGTCCGCCATATTGTTCGCTTAGCTTCCACGATAGGTGGAATAGGACCAGGGTGAACAGAGCAAGGGCACGTGGTAGTTCTGGCTGGCATCGGCGATTCGGAATCGAACGGGAACCACGTCCAGAAATCCTGCTTCCCCAAAATAGGAACCGAGATCAAATCTCAGCTCGTAAGTTCCTTCGTCGAACTCGGCTCCCTCCAGCAAGGGCGCACCGGTCCTTCCATCCGGATTGGTGATCACCGTTTTGAGCAGGATGGACGAAGCCCCCTCAATCAGATGAAGCTCGATTTGAATTCCCTCCGCCGGTTTCCCAGCTGAAGTGTCTAAAACATGGGTGCTGAGTTTTCCTGGCATAGTATTCTCTCGGTTACCATCGGACACAATGTCGTTGAGTCGGAGTTCGGCAATTTGGAAAATTTCTTGCAAAGCGGTCTCGAATTCTTCGTCCCGCGATTGCTTCAGACGGCGGTCGAACGCTTCCAGAATCGAGGAAACATCATTCATTCGGGCACAGATCACGAACGGAAATCCGAATTGCTCCCGATAGGTGGCGTTCTTCGTTTGCAAGGTGGTTCGCAGATCTCCGCTGAGGTCGGCGACGCCCGAGGCTTGTTGTTCCCTAGCCGATTCGGCAGTCAAATTCCCAGACGCAGCCAAGCGACCGGCCAGATCCGGATGCGCCCGAATCAAGGCCAGCTTTTCTGGTGCGCTGCTGTTTCGAACCACCTCACAGAGCGCCTCATGAAGCTGCTTCCGGGTTGCAAACGGATGCGCTTCCCAGGCTTTATCCGCAATCCAGGGAGAATCCTCGAAGGTGGGACCGACCGTTTCGACAAAGGCTTCCTTCGCCAAGTTATTGAGTGCTTCGATCGTCATGGTTGGAGTTCTTTGAGGTAAGCAATCACGAGATCCAGTTGTTCATCGGTGATCACGCCTTTGTAGGGTGGCATGACCGGTTGGTAGCCTTTCACAATTTTCTGGTGAGGTTCGAGGATCGATTCCCGCAGGTAGGCTTCATCCGCCAAAACCACCGAGCCGTCCGTGAGCGGTTGCGGACTTCCGTAGATACCGACAACACTCGGTCCGAGCTGGGACGGGCCAGGCTGGTGACAAGCGGCGCAACCCAGATTCGTGAAAACCACCGCGCCTTGCTCCGCGGGAGAAGCATTCGAATCCGTCGCCAATGTTTTTGGGGCGGTCAGGAAATAGATCGCGATCGCGCAAACCAGAAACGTCCCCACGGATGCCCAGAGCCAATGCGGGAAGCGCTGGCGAATGTTCATCCAGTGCTTGATCGTCGCTAATCCGAGAATAAAGACGCCCAGGATGATCCAGTTTTGATCATCGCCAAACGTTCTCGGATAGTGCGAGCTGAGCATGATGAACAGCACCGGAAAGGTCATGTAGTTATTGTGCGTCGAGCGCAGTTTGGCGACCGCTCCCAGCCTGGTATCGTGCGGCTTACCGGCCTTCAACGCGCCCATCATGCGCCGTTGATTCGGGATAATGTGGAAAAACACGTTTCCGGCCATCATCGTCCCTAACATTGCGCCCACGTGGAGGTAGGCGGCCCTTCCACTGAAGATTTGGCAGAGCCAATAGCTCACCAGGATGAGAAGGAGAAAACAGATGACGGCACCGATTCGGGGGGAGTTTTTGATGGGAGATTTCCAGAAAAAATCGTAGGCCAACCAGCCGCCTCCGATCGCCGCCAAGCTAATCAGGGTGGCGGTTCCACCAGAGATCTGGGAACGCGAAGGATCGAGCAGAAAAACGCCTCCCCGCATATAATAGAGCACCGCCAGAAGGCAGAAGCCGGAGATCCAGGTGCTATACGCTTCCCACTTGAACCAATGGAGCACCTTGGGGATTTCATCCGGAGCCAGAACCCGCTTCTGCGCATGAAAGACCCCACCGCCGTGAATCATCCACAATTCTCCGGAAACCTTGTCCTTATTCTCTTCCGGCTCCGTGAGATGACCGTCCAGCCACATGAAAAAGATCGAACTCCCAATCCACATGATCGCGGCAAGGACGTGAACAAACCGAAAAATCAGATTCAGCCATTCGATGATTTCGGTACTCATGTTAGTCGAATGAAAGCTTGGACGTTACCGGTTGGGAATCAATGGGAGAATTCTTGGTCTGGATGATTTCCGCCGCGATACTAACGGCGATTTCTTCGGGAGTGTGACTGTGAATCGGCAGCCCAATCGGAGCATGAATTCCCGACAAAAACGACTCCGCTACGCCCGCTTCACGAAGGGATTCGAACAGCGTCCGAAGCTTGGCCTTGCTTCCCATCAATCCCAGATAGCGGAACTTTCGCCCGGTCAATGCTCGGATCACCTTCAAGTCGAATTCAAATCCAAAGGTCACCACCGCAACATAGGAGTCCTCACCTTCCGGGATGGTTCCGAGGGTCTCTTCGAACGGACCGATCCGTTTCGCATCCGCAATCGAGTTTGCTTCGAGCGTGGCGAGATTCTCGCGGTCATCGTAAACATCCACCCGGAATCCCAATTGGGACATCGTTCGGGAGAGGGCCAAACCGACGTGGCCTCCACCAATGATACTCACGGTCTTTTGGGAGGGTAGACTCTCGGAAAACCAGACCTCATCTGCGCCGTCCGGATCTAGTTGGAGTCCTTTTGGTGAAAGCGTCAGGGTCCCTGCTCCTCCACTCACGATGGATTGGACCGTTTCCAAATCCCTTTGCTTCAAGGTCACGAGCGCGACGGTTTGTTCCCCGGAGCAAATCAACCCGGAACCTTCCGATCCCACTTCCGCTCGATGAATCTGCCGCCGAAAAGTGGGTAGAGCGTTCGGATCCCGCAGCCTCGCCCGTGCCTCCTCTACCAAACGCGTTTCCATGACCCCACCGCCAATCGAGCCCCACATTTCGCCGTTGCGCCGCACCGCCATTTTGAAGCCACGCCGCCCCGGACTGCTTCCCTTACTCTGCATCACCACGAGCAGAGCGACCTCTTCGTCAGCTTCCAAGCAGTGTTCTATCCAGGACCAAAGTTCCATCAACGATTCTCGTAGAGCCCCATCAAGACTTTCTCCGGGGTCATCGGAGCAGCAAACTTGGGAACGTAGTTCGGGTTAAAGGCTCGCATCGCATTCTGGATCGCGAAGAACCCTCCAATGCCATACATCAGGGGAGGTTCTCCGACCGCCTTGGACTTTCGAATCGCGAGTTTCGGGCCAGGTCGATTCAGCGGCTCAATCTCGATGATCTTCGGAGCCGAATAGAGATCGGGAACCTTGTAAGTCGACAACGTGTTCGTCATCAGCCGGCCATCGTCATCGTAAATCACCTCTTCCATCGTCATCCAGCCGAGCCCTTGGACGAGGCCGCCTTCGACCTGCCCGCGATCGACCAACTCACAAAGTGGGTCTCCAAAGTCATGAACGATTTCCACGGAATCGAACTCATAAATCCCCCGCAGACAATCGACCGTCGCGGTTATCACGGCCGTCCCGTAGACGTGATAGGCGAAGGGGTGCCCCTTCTCGACCGTTGGATCAAAGTGAATTTCCGGTGTCGCATAATGGGCCGATTCGCTCAGGTTGACTCGGTGGATAAACGCGGCTTGGACCAAGGCGTTCCAGTTCCAATCCGTCTTCTTTCCCTTCTTTTGAACCGTCTCATCGGCAAGATCGACGTCGGAAGGCTTCACGCCAAGCTCCTCCGCGACAAACTTCATCAGTCGTTTCCGCAGGCTGTTGCAGGCCATCTCCAGGGCCTTCCCATTCAGGTCCGCCGTGGCACTGGCGGCCGAGGGGGACGTGTTGGCGACCCGGGTCGTGTTCGTGCTTTCGATCTTGATCCGGCCGGGAGAAATCGAAAGCGTTTCTGCGGCAACGGCCACCATCTTCGTATTGACACCTTGGCCCATTTCCACGGCTCCAGTACTGACGCCGACGCTGCCGTCCTGGTAGATATGAACCAAGGCCCGAGCGTGATTCATCATCGTTTTGGTGAAGGAAATCCCAAAGCAAATTGGCATCCAGGCGATTCCCTTTTTGATCGCCGCGTTCTCTCGATTGAACATCGCAACCTCTTCCTCTCGGGCTAACCCATCGAACGCAGTCTTCGCTTGTTTCCAGGTCCGGCGGGCGTTGACCTTTTGCGCGATCTGACCATAGGGAAACTCATCTCCTTTGCGAAGAAGGTTCACTTCTTGAATCCTCCGTGCGGGAACACCCAGTTCAGAGGCGGCCCGGGCAATGGCGGCTTCGATCACAAACATCCCTTGCGGGCCTCCAAATCCGCGGAAGGCGGTGTTCGGTGGAAGATTCGTCCGGCAACTGTTCGCCGTGGCCGTGAAATGGGGAATATAGTAGCTATTCGTACTGTGAAAAAGGGTTCGTTCGAGAACCGCTGGCGATAGGTCGGCGGCGGCTCCGGCGTTTTGATAGAAGGTCGCCTCGAAGGCCTGGATCCGGAGATTTTCGTCCAGGCCGATTTTGAAATCTGAGGTGTAGGGATGCCGTTTTCCGGTCATCCGCAGATCGTCTTCCCGGTTCAGGACCAGCTTGACGGGTCGGGAAAGTCGTTGGGCCGCCAATGCCGCCATCACCGCCCAAGGCGTCGCTTGATCTTCTTTGCCGCCGAAGCCACCTCCTAACCGCGTCACATCGACCTCAATCCGGTGCATCGGAACATCGAGCACTTTCGCGGCAGTCCGCTGCACCGCCGTTGGTCCTTGAGTCGAGGATGAAATCTGGAGGTGGCCGTTCTCCATCGGCACCGCGTAGGCTCCCTGCGTCTCAATGTAGAGATGCTCTTGTCCGCCGGTTTCCGCGACGCCTTCGAAGACGTGTCGGCAAGTCTTGAACGCGGCCTCGGAGTTGCCCAGGCGAAAGGTGCGGGGTGGCGAAATGAGCTGGCCCTTGGCGAAGGCGACCCGTGGATCGGTCACGACTTCTTTTGGTTCGATCTCGACGTCCACCAACGTCGCGGCTTGGCGAGCGATACGATCGGACTCGGCAATGACGAGGGCGATCGGTTGCCCACAGAAGTGAACTTCGCCCTCGGCCAAAAGCGGTTCGTCCGGAATGATCCCGCCGATCTGGTTCTCACCAGGAACGTCCCGATGCGTCAGAATGGCAATGACACCAGGAACGGCCAAGGCGGCGTCGCATCGGACGGCGTGAAGAATTCCATGGGCATGAGGGGAACCGAAAACGGCGGCATGGAGCGTCCGTTCACTGATCGGGAGATCATCTACATAGAGAGACTTGCCTGTGACATGGCCTCTGGAATCGATATTCTTCATCGCAGCTCGGTAAGGGTGAATCGGTCCGGGAACAGCTCAATGAAGTGGGCATAGAAGAGTTGGCGTAACAGAAGGCTTTTATATTCCGCCGTTCCTCTCGCGTCGCTGATGGGAGAAGAATCTTCCGGCAAGACTTCGGCAGCGTCCTTGATGATCTCGAGCGTGAGCGGTTTTCCAATGAGAGCGGATTCGGTATGCTTCAACGCGGCCGGGATGGGGCCAATTCCGCCAGCGGAAAGGTAAACCTGCTCGATCTGGTCTCCGTTCAACGCAATCAGCATCGCGGAATTCACACTGGCGATGTCCAGATGACGACGCTTGCTGACTTTCTCGAAATTCACCTGCGCGGTCGCTTTCGGGATCTTGAACTCGATCGCTTCCACGATTTCGTCCGGTTCTTTGGCAAGCTTTTTGTAGCCTTCATAGAAGTCGCGGAGGGCAAGCGTCCTCATCTTCCCATTCTGGCTCCGCAACTTGAGCGAGGCATCAAGGGCCAGCATGAGAATCGTCAAATCTCCGATCGGCGAGGCATTGACGAGATTGCCCACAATCGTTCCCATGTTCCGAATCGGGGTGGAAGAAACCCATTTCAGGTAGCGCTGTAAATTTGGGATCACTTGGTTGAGCTCCGCAGACTCCCACAGATCGGTGACCGTAGCCGTTGCTCCGATCCGGCAGGTCTTCGCCGTCAGTTTGATCGGGGTCAGGTTTCGATCGGTTACGCGATCGATGACCGCCTCTTCCATTTCATCCGGGCGTTGCACATAAAGATCGGTCCCGCCGCCGACGAACATGGCACCGGGCTTTTTGCGGGTTCGAGCTTGTGGCAAATCTTCGAGCCGCGTCGGAATCTTCAGGAAGTAGTCGCGCAAAAACCCTGCGGAAACCAAGGATTCCAGATCAACGGCCCTGGTTTTCGTCAAGTGATCGACGAC
>CAYGQD010000243.1:0-10031 GCA_964351855.1 uncultured Verrucomicrobiales bacterium | reverse complement strand
GGACGCGGAAGTATTCGGCAAAGGCGAGAGCCATTTTGGCTTCGTAGTCGCGGTTAGCGAGTTCTTCGGCTGACTCGCCCATGTTGCGGAAGCGGCCAGGATTAGAAATGGCTTCTCTATCTTTATCTGTTAAAGCATTAACAAAAAGGTCAGGAAAAGTTTCAAGTAAGCTGATTCGCTGCCATACGTAAAAGAAATCTGATAGTTCGCCATAACGGACGGAGTCATAGTATGGAGGGTCAATAACTACAGCATCTATAGATTTGCTGTCTAAATAAAATAATTCATCAGCGGAGGCTGATGTAAGTTGAATTTTTCCTGAGAATGGGTCTTCTGAAAATAAGCTTTGAGATCCACTCCTTAAACCAATTAAATTGCACAGCTCTGAATAATTTTTGGTAACATCCCCAGCACATGCTGACCATAGCTCAGTAGCACCGTTAATCTCTGGATAATTCCACATAAGATTTAGTGAGTGCTGCGCAGTGGCTCTCTTATAGCTTCCTGTAACGGAATCCCAATTTGAAAGGCGACTATTCTTGTCCACACATCTATCGAGAATCAGCGCAAGATAAGTTTTTATAGCATCCGCCTTGTCAGGTTCATATATACTTTCAATTTTGGATTGAGCATCACGAATGATTTTCGAATAGGTGATCAGGGTTAAAAGCTGCCTAGGATTAAAGATATCCTTCCAGTGATACATTCCATAGAGATACATGTCTGGGCCTCTATGAGTATTAGAGGGAATCTCTTGCGATGGAACCAGTTCAGTTAATTCAGGATTCCTTAAAGCTTCATCTAGAGAAGATCTAGCCTTCTCAAACGCCTCAAAATCTTTTGATTCGGGTACTCTAAAGTCTAGGTTTCCCTTGCCTCGTCGGAAAGCAACAGCGTATAGTTGATGGCCTATCTCTCCAGACTGAGCCTTGTCTTTGATTAATTCATCATCGATTATCGATCCGCAACCCAAGCATTTAGCAACTCCTCTATTAATCGTTGCTCGTTGAGTTGGATCAATTTCAAGATCGTCTACTATTAGTGTCGAGCTTTTCCCTTTTCGGCCTTTGATTAAGCTGAAAAAAACCTGCTTTTTTTGATTGTCTACAACAGGATTTACTCCACACCACCTATGAAAATTTTGTTTTTCTGGTCTTCTATATAACCACCAACTTGGGCTAAGTGGAATTCGTAACTCGCAATTTGGACAAATAACAGTGTGTGCTGCTAAGTAATTCCGAACCGTCTCCCCTTCCTGCGATGGAAAAAACTCCGCTAACCGCTTTTCCGCCTCATCGCCAACCCACTTCACCCACTTATCAATCTCATGCTGCAAATCTGGCCCAAACTTTAGCGGGTACTCCATCGCCGCCTTCATCGTCACCACCGCCACCGGGTTCAGGTCGCTGGCCAACACATTCAGCCCATACCGCACCGCCTCAAACGGTATGCTGCCACCCCCCGCAAACGCATCCAGCACTGTGGGCGTGCGCGTGCCCCAGGTCTGCTCACACAGGTCATGAACCTGCTTAATCCGCTCCGGGCTCGGCGGCGTCTTATATAGCTTCGTTGTGCTATCCGGGTGCCCCGCCACCCGCCGGTTTAGCCCCAGCAGATACTCAAACTCCTCCATCGTCACCGTATCCGGCAGCAGCGAGCCCAACACACTCGCCCGACTAAACGACAGCGGCTTGCGCGAATACCACCGATGCAGCCCCTTAAACGGGTTACCCCCATGCTCGTAATACACCTGCTTATTTAGCAGCGTCACCGGAAAAATCTTCTCGATGAACACAGCAGGGCGAGTGGGTTTTGGTTCGGTCATGCTAGGCTCCATGGCTCATCCCATTGTACGAAGCGAAAAAAATCTGCCCGGACTTAGCCGGTATTGCTTAATAGCCCTGGCCTCAGCCCGATCGCCCGGCCCCACCCATTGCTACGCTAAGGAGCACTTACCGCCGCCCTGCGTAGAATGCCCGTTTGGCTTTACCACATTACCCCCATCAGCAACCTGGCCACCATTGTGCAGGCCGGTACCCTGCTGGCCAAAAATAGGCTGCAAGCCAGCGAGGCCGACTACACCTCCATTGCCTACGAGCACATTCAAGATCGGCGCTACTCCAAAACGGTGCCCTGTGGCCCCGGCGGCGTGCTACACGACTACGTGCCCTTCTACTTTGCCCCTCGTTCGCCCATGCTGGGGGCAATCCACATTGGCAACGTCACTGGCTACACCAGCTGCCAGCAGTCTATCTTGCACCTGGTCACCACCGCCGAAGCGCTCGCAGAGGCTGACCTGGGGTTTGTGTTTAGCGATGGCCATGCCGTCATGGGCTATACCAGCTTCTACGACGACCTCAACGAAATCGACACCGCTATCGATTGGGACATCATGCAAACCAAGTACTGGCGGGATACCGATGAGGATGGCGATCGCAAGCGCCGCCGCCAGGCCGAGTTTTTGGTGCACCAAGCGGTGCCCTGGCCCTTGATTCGCGGCATTGGGGTGATGGATGAGGCGATCGCTGCCGAGGTGAACCAAATTTTGCGACAATTTGGGCAAACGATGACAGCTCGCCTGCGCCCCCAGTGGTATTACACGTAAAATGCAGGCGGCTCGACCACCCCTAACGGATCTTGAACCCAACTCCTCTATTCAGTACAATTGAACTAATAATATGACGACACAATGCTCAAGCTAAAGCGTGGCAACCTCCTAGACGAAAAAACAGAAGCCCTGGTGAACACCGTCAACTGCGTAGGTGTCATGGGCAAAGGAGTGGCCTTGCAATTTAAGCGGGCGTTTCCCGAAAACTTTAAGCAGTATCAAAAAGCGTGCAAAAACAACGAGGTCGAGCCAGGCCGGATGTTTACCGTCGCCACCGACTCGCTGCTAAACCCCCGGTATATCATCAACTTCCCCACCAAGCGCCACTGGAAGCAACCCTCCCAGCTTGACGATATCAAGGCCGGGCTAGCCGCTTTAGTAGAAGAAGTCCAACGGTTGGAGATTCGATCAATTGCCATTCCCCCCCTGGGCTGTGGCAATGGGGGATTAGACTGGGCCGAGGTCAAACCGCTAATTGTAGAGGCCTTCAAACCACTGCCCAATGTTGAGGTGATTGTATTTGAACCTGCCGGGGCACCGCCGGTTGAAGCAATAGCGATCGCCCCCTCAAAGCCACCGATGACAGCCTTTAGAGCCTCCCTAATTCGGATTTTAGAACTCTACGGGCTACCGGGGTATAGCGCCAGCCGCATCGAAATTCAAAAGCTGGCGTACTTCCTCAAGGTGGCTGGAGAGCCCACGCTGCAAACCCTGGCTTACCAGCGCTTTCACTATGGCCCCTATGCCCACAACCTAGGCCACGCCCTGCAAGGCATGGAAGGCCATTATATTCACGGGTATGGTGATGGGAGCGATCGTGCCCAAATTCAGGTTTTGCCTGAAGGACACGAGGCTGCCCAAAGTTTCTTGGCTGAAGGCCAAAATGCTGACCCTTATTTAGAGCGAGTCAGTCAGCTCATCGAAGGGTTTGAAACCCCCTACGGTATGGAAATGCTAGCAACTCTGCATTGGGTAGCTCAGGAAGACCCTCAAGCTGCTGTCGATTGCGAGGTGGCTATTGAGCGGGTGCAGGAATGGAGCGATCGTAAGAGAAATCTCTTTAAGCCCCAGCATCTTGCCATGGCCTGGAACCACCTCAAAACCCAAGGCTGGCTTAGCTAATAGTTGTCATAAAACTCTGATATTCAAAATATCTTCAGTTCACCGCGACTGACTTCTAAAGATATAGGGAAATTAAGCTTTACATGTAAAAACGATAATGAGACTCTACAAGGTCGTTCTTATCAACATATTTTAAGATACGTCCAACTTGCCTTGCTGCTCGAATAGTGATTGGCTCACCTCGATCAAACTGTGTATTGTTCCAGTTCATCTTGGTTAAAGCTAAAATCTCCTGTGCCAAGGCTCTAGGAGTTTCCTCAGTACTTTCGCAGCGGAACTTGAGAGGCCTTGGAATATACATCCCTGGATAAGTGGAGAAAAAATCAATACTTCCGCGTGTGTAGAGGATACAAGTATGCTCATCTAGACTCAATAACGTTCCACGTAGAGGAGGATATTTCCCATATCGAAATAGACGGGTGCCAGAGCGATCATCAAAGCTAATAAACTCCGCTGTGTCAATTCCATGTTTATCGAGTGCATCCTGAAATCCATCAAATTCTTCTGGAATATATCGAGAGGTCTTATGTAAAACAACTCTTGCAGGTAAGGTGCGATGTTCTCGACGATACAACGATAAAGCGTTGGAGAGTAAGTCTGCTGCGTCTGCTGCATGAAGATAAGGTTGACGATCATCTTTGGTAATATCAGCCTGCCCTCCACGAAGGATGACACCTTCACCACGTTCATTAAAGATTTGAGCTGTACTAGTCTGTAACGTTGATCGATCAAGAGATTTATAGAAGCTAATGCCAATGTAGCAAGTTGTGAGCTCTCTTGCGTCTCGAATCAATCGCCAAGGAGTTCCCAATGTTTTATAGTAAAGAGCAGTATAAAAATTCCAAGCACGAGTCGCTTCATCCTGAAGGGTTCTAGTTTTTTTCCTGCTCTTTCTTTCTCGTGAAATTTTCCCAAGGTTGAAGGTATCAGGCCAAATAATCTGGGTCGGCTTACGCAAACTCATCGCTTTAGCCTTAAACAAATCATGAAAATCCAAATCAATTTCTGTTCTCTTGGCTTGTTTAGCTAGCTTTGGATTGTTTTCCTCCCCCTCATTCTGCAATTCCATCTTTTCCAGTAAATTTGCAGGTAAAGCGCAAATTAAAACATCTGGGCCAGTTTTCTCATCTATATATTTTAATTCTTGTATTAGAAGATTTACGGTTTCACGGACAAGAGTATTTCGATCTTCTTGTTGAATCAGTTTTTCTAGTTCTCTATTTGAAATGGTTGCATTTCTCCTGGAATCCGAACTTATGTCCGTAGGCAAAGTATCTGTTTCACCATAGCCTGGAAAATCTGGGAATAGATAAGGCTGATTACTTCGTTTGGCCTCGATTCCTTGCTTACATCTTTCTAGCCAAGACTGTAGTCCCTCAACTGTCTCCGAGGAACCGACTATACCTAGTTTAATATCCTTTGGAGCAGAGGAAAGACCATAATCAAGAGGTTTATGGTGCATCATGCCAAATCGAATGTCGATGTGCCGACCTCCATTCCCAAACTCCAGTTCAGGCTCAGGTAAAAAATCAATCTTCATGACTTAGTTTAAAGAGTGGTAGTTCGTTGACAGAGTCTTCTATTAGGCCAGCAACATCAGATTCTTCATTGCGCACCCAAGTTGAGTCATCAATACCGACATCAACCTCGAATTCCTCTAGCTTATCAAATTGAAGAAATGGGTAAGGAGAAAAGAATAAGTTGCCTTGGACTGGGGTGATCAAGTATTCAGCCCACATTACAAGCTGACCAAAAACTGCTGCGTTTTTTTCAATACGCTTAATTCCAGATAAATGATCCCAGTCATATTTGTCTCTGGTAAAACCATCTCGCGTGAAGAAGTAAGTTGGTTTAATCTCAAGAAACCAGTCAGACTCAATTTTAAGAAACTGGCCTTCAAAGGCAGAATGTCGATAATAGGCTATCTCTTTAGATGTTTTCTTATCATAAGACAAGAAAACATCTCGGCTCGCTTTCTTTAAAAGACTGTGGTAATTATATTTACGTGTCGTCAAGTCATGCGTAGGCTTGAAATAATAGCATTTCTTTTTCTGGTCGAATAGTAATTCATCGTTGACTTTTTCCCGTAATGCTTTATTCAGCAGCCAGACGAACTGGCGTTGGTGCTCTGATATATGAGACTGTGCCCAATCTTCTACGTCATGCTCTTCGACAGTACCCGAATCGCAAATTGTTGACCAGGGATGCTGGCGCAAGTCATGAAAGCTTAGGATGAGATTGTCCACTAAAAGCCATTCTTGACCTAGGCTTTGACCTATTTTAAGCAGCTTGGAGTAAGCTTTGGATTGATCTTCGGTCGAAGTGTAGCCGGTATAGAGCCTTTCTCCAAAGCCAGATACTTTTAGGAGGTTAGAATACAGCTTCTCTTTTTTTGGCCTAGGTGCAAGGTAAATGCCAGAATTCCGAGGAATCGCAAGATTAGTCAAAGCAGTCCTGGCGCTGGCATCAAAACGATCTTTAACTTTATTAAAAATGACTTTTCTGGATCGCCGTTTTTCTGGATCTTGGAAATAATCTTTTATCGAAGTCCAGTAGGCCTCTCGTGTCTCGACTTTGACGATCACTAAGATAACAGGAGCATTGCCCTGCAACCAGTACTCTAAATCACGCTGATCACATCGATATTCAAGTTTAGAATCGTCCTCGCCAAGAGATTTTGGCTTTGTGGTTGCCTTACTCTGAACCTGAATAATTAAATTTGAGACTTCTTCAGTTTCACCATCCCGAATTTCAATATATCCATCAATTCCAGCTTCTACACTTCCCGATGGATACCAGAGGAAATCCATTTCAAGAACGACTTCCTCAATGACATTAATTCCTTTTTGCCCGGTGATGTCGCGCTTTCCTATTTTCTTAGGCACGGCTACGAGAATACTATACTTAGTTAATTCGGATGTACTAAGTATAGCTAGAACATTCTATCTCGGTACTAATCCCCTAGTAAAACTCGCATAGCTTTTAGGGCTGGGCGCTTCTTGCCATTACTCACTTTGCCAAACCAGTAATGCGCCTCCTCATTACTCATCGCTGCAATGCCCTCCGTCACATTGGCAATCCGCTCCGGCTTCGACAACGGCTGCAACGCCTGAAACAGCAGCGCCAAATTGACCCCCGAGGCCTCGCTCAGCACGTAGGGAGCTTGCCGCTTATAGCCCAGCGTCTTGGGGTCATAGTTATTTGCCTTCAGCGCCTGGTAAATCGCCTGCCGAGCCTGCACCAGCGGCTTACCCTTCAACCGCCCCACCCGCTTAGCTGCTGGGCGCTTCTTTTCCCCCGCCTTTTTGTAGGCACACTGGTAAAGCTCCAGAGCAAAGTCATTGTTGCTCAGGGGTACAACTCGAAGCTGGAACTCTTGCATGGTGTTGTGAATCCCACAAACCGGGAAGAAGACGTCAGGTCTAGTATTCTACTCTGACTCTCAGATTCATCCTATCGACTGGGTTACGGGTCAGTGCCTGCTGAAGCCCCTGGATCTCCGACCCCTCTGGAGCCATGGGGGCATCTAGCTTGAGCCTCACGGTCAGCGTCAGGCTAGCCTGAGTCTCAGGCAGGTTCAGCATGCCATTCAGCGTGCTAAAGAAGCTCTGGAACCCCCGCACATCTCCCTGGTACTCTAGCCGCACAAACTGCTGCCCCGTTTGCACTGTGACAAACTGCTCAATATCAAACTGGTAGCGGGCCAACAGGGGCAGAGTCGTGCCCAGCTTGCGGTAGTCCGTCACATCGCTCACCGAGAAGTCTAGGGCTGCGATCGCCTGCGGCTGATAATCCCTCAGCCAATCCGCCAGGTCGTTAAATATCTTGTTAGGACTACCCTCAAAGTCCTTTTCAGTGGGCTTCTCCAATAACGGCAGAGTTCCAGCATACCCTCCACCTCCTTCACCTCCATTGGTTGACTTGGTGCCCCCCGCTGGGTACAGCACCACCGTCTCCACCGCCTCGCCCATTTCCCCCGTGCCGTAGTCAGCCACCACCTTAAACTGGGTCGTCTTGGCAATCTGCCCCTGGTACTCATCCGAAGGCAAAAACTGGTCGCCCACCAAGCTGCCATCCTGGTACAGGCTGACCTTCAACGCCTCCTTGGCCCGCCAGCGTACCTGCACCGTTCGCTCAGCGCCGCCCCCGGCCAACAGCTGGCCACTCAGCTCCACCACCTTTCGCTCAGGCGGCTTCAGTAGCCCCCGTCGGTAAAGCTCCGCCCGCTCAGAAAATTCGATCGTGGTAGGCGTCCCCACCGAAGCCCCGTCGGTTTTGATGTAGAGCTGCTCTCCCACCTTAAGATCCCACTGGCCTTCGGTTAAGCCCTTACGGATCGTATCCCGCAGCTTGGACACCTCCGCATCTAGCAGCATGTTCAGAGCTAGGTCCTTGGCAAACTGCTCCCGCAGTTGGCGGGTTGTCCAGTGGTCAAGCCCGGTGGGCCACACCTTTTGCAGCAGGTAGGCCGGGGCGTAGGGGGCCGCATCTTCGCCCCGCACCTTGCCGCAGTCCTTCAGCGCCTTGAGCACCACATCCTGCTGGTTGCGGTTGCCCTTCACAGTGCTGGCATCCTGGGCGGGCAGAGGGTAGTGCATCAACCCCTTGGGTGCTTTCACCGGGTCATTAGCCGGGTAAAACAGGTGGCGGTAGGCATTGGTCAAGGCAATCCGCACCCCTAGATCTAGATCTCCTTCCTTTTGTTTGATCTGATCCTGCTGGCTCTGGGAGAGGTCATCCATGCGGTTTTGGCTGCGCAGAATGGCCCGCACTGCCTTAAACTCGCGGGTAATGTCGATCGCCCGGTCTAACTCCTGCTCGTTGGCCAGCAAAAACAGCAGCCGATTGCGGAAGGTGCGAAACTTACCCGACTCGCCTGTGTTGTTAAAAATTTGCTCAATCAGCGCGGGTGGGCCGTCGGTGGAGCTGCCGATCTTCGCCTCGTTAAAGTCGATGATGCACAGAGCAATGGTGTTGGGGTCGTCGTCCACATCGTGGGCACCCTCAGGGCCAGTCACCAGCTGAAAAAACTTGGTGGCAAAGATGGTATCGCGCCGGGTGCGGAGTTCTTCTTTGGCCTCGGTGATGCCGACCTGCTCTTTCTCCTCGGCAATGATCTTGTTGATGGAGGGTTCTTCCTTGAACCGGGCCACAGAGGTGATCGGGTCTACATCGAGATACCAGGCCACGCCGCTCAGCCGTTCTAGGGCGCGGTCTACAAAGCTAATGTCTACCCCTGGCGTCAGCAGCGATAAATTCAGCTCAGTGCGACGAATGCCCGACGAGATTCCCTGGGTAAGGGAGTGCAGAAAAATCGTGCGGCCTACCCAGGTAGAAAACGGCGGTTTACCGGCACTAATCCACTCCTGGTCTTGCAGCTGGGCGTGGGCTTCGCGTCCATTGGGGTTGTAGATATCGGCCCCAATCGGCAGGCGCATCAGGGGCCGCTGGAGCCGTGAGGTCAGGTCGCTGGTGATATCTTCTTCTAACCCCACGGGTAGGTGGTGGGGATGAATCATCGGCATGCGCATATCCTGGTGCTGCCATAGGTAGCGCACCAGCCGGGCAAACAGGCGTAGGGCTCCCCGCGTGCGCTGAAACTCGGGGATAGAGGCAATCTTTTTGGTCAGCAGGTTAAACAGTTCAGGGTGGAAGGGGTAGCTGTTGGCGATCGCCCTAGCGTAGGTGGCATCTTTACATCCGTCAGGTAGGTTTACCCGGCTAGCCCGAAACGCCTGTAAATATTCCTCTGCCCCTTTCTCCGCCGCCTCGGCGCTAATGCTGGCAAACAGCCGCTGCCGCACAATGTTGTACACCTCAATGTCGGTGCTGGGGCTCAGCACGCGCTCCTGCCGCGCCGAGGCCCGAATCAGCTCCTGCTGAATCTCCGCTGTTTCCTTGGCAAAGGTGTCGGACTCGGAGGCTAGAGAATAGACGAAGACCAGATTGTTGCAGGAGGCCGCCTGATCCATCAGCGAAAACAAAAAGGCGACCACCTGCTCGGCTAGGGTGCTCTGCCCCACCGTTTTGGCTTTGGCCGCTCGCAGGTGACGCGCAATCTCATCCAAAATGATCAGCGTCGGTTCTTGACCAATCAGGCGATCGATCACCGAGGTACCAGGGCTAATGCGGTTTTCGTCTGCCCCCCGCAGCAGTTGGTAGCCGTCAATGCCGCCGATTTGGTAGGCGATCTCGCCCCACAGGGTGTAAGTGGTGATGCCCGTTTCGGGGTGGTACACCCCGGCCTCTGGGTCTAAATCTCGCCCATCCACCGCTGCCACCTGAATGGGCCGATCTGGAA
>CAYGQD010000242.1:0-10404 GCA_964351855.1 uncultured Verrucomicrobiales bacterium | reverse complement strand
CCCCTCTTCCGTGCGCCAACGACGCCCCGCCACATAGGACCATTCCCCATCGCTGGCCCGCTTCACATCGGTCTCGCGATCGACCCTCCCGCGCATCAGCGCGTCCAGCTCCGGGATCGGTTCCATCTCCCCGGAGAGCCAGACTTGATGCCAGCCGAGCGGCTTCTTGCTCTTCGCATCCCGGAGCAGCAGAGCGACGGAATCCTCGCTCATCCAGTGGACCCCGGCCTCCGACTCCACCTGCTTGGCAATCGTTTGTACGTCGGCCCCAGCCGCACGCATCCGCCCCTTCGCGGTCGACCCATCGATCCAGGCCAGCTTCGAGCTATCCGGCGAAAACTCCACATTCTCGCCTCGGCCCAGCTTCTCCGTATCGCCGGTTCGGGTCTCCACCAGAAAGATCTCGCCACCGGCGGAGTAAGCCAACGCACCATCGCCGCCAATCAACTCGTTGAGCCACCCGCGATCTTCAGGGACGGGTTTCGAGTCGGCCCAGGCCGAGGCCAGAGTCAGGAAGACGCAGATTAGAAGGAGTCGCACAAGATTTAGAACGTCCCACGCCGCATCCGTTCGATCGTCTGTGGGGGGATGGCGACCGGAATCCGGTGATAGCACTTCGCTAATCATCGGCCAGATGCTTTGACGCCTCCGATGCTCCCTTTCCCGTCGATCGGCCGAGACGATCCGTTGAGGATTCAAGGATTGTCGACTCTCCTTGAGAGCGGTTTTTCTGCTTGATCGAGAACCTTGGGACGATTTGGGTTCAGGACCCTTTTCACTTTGTCCTAACGACTTCGTTATCCCAAGACCTATGAGCACCGAATGGTTCTACATCACCGCCAATGGCGAATCCAATCCGACGACCGAGGATCAATTCCCGGCCTTGATCACGGATGGCACGATCACGGCCCGAACTCAGGTTTGGCGTCGGGGCATGCCGTCCTGGACCAACGCGGGAGAGGTTCTGCCGAATTTGTTTTCCCATTCCGGAAGCGCCGTGCAACCGCCTCCCCTCCCCCTGGCGCCAGCCGCCCCAGCTCCCGGGAAACCGGTGCGCTGCCACGAGGTGGACTACGAGATCTTTGGCGATGATCTTCAGCTGGTGGAAGTCGAGCTCGATCCCGGCGAAACGGTGGTGGCGGAGGCAGGGGCGATGAATTACGTGGAGGAGGATATCGAGTTCGAGGCGAAGATGGGGGATGGCTCGAACCCGAATGAAGGGCTGATGGGAAAACTCCTCAATGTGGGCAAGCGCGTCCTCACCGGAGAATCCATCTTCATGACGCACTTCACCCACAACGGTGGAAGCCAGCAGAAGCGACGCGTCGCCTTCGCCGCTCCCTATCCCGGGCGAATCATCCCGGTGAATCTGGCGGACCTCCCGAATGATATCCTTTGCCAAAAAGATTCCTTCCTCTGCGCGGCGAAGGGTACCCAAATCAGCATCGCCCTCCAGAAGCGGCTCGGCACGGGACTGTTCGGCGGGGAAGGCTTTATCCTGCAGAAGATCAGCGGAGACGGGATGCTTTTTCTCCACGCCGGCGGCACGATTATTAAACGCGAACTGCGCGGCGAAACCCTCCGCGTGGATACCGGCTGTATCGTGGCCTTTGATGCGGGCGTGAATTATGATATCCAACGCGCCGGGAACCTAAAGTCCATGATCCTGGGCGGTGAAGGCCTCTTCCTCGCCACCCTCAGCGGACACGGCACCGTCTGGCTCCAGAGCCTGCCTTTCTCCCGCCTGGCGGACCGAATCTTCAAAGCTGCTCCGCAGCGCAATGCCGGAGCGGCGTCCACCGGAGAAGGTTCGGTCCTTGGTGGCCTGGGAAACCTGCTGGATGGGAATTGAGCGACGGAGTTTCGGTTCGGTCAATGGCAGGACAGGCCAGCGAGCGGTTAATCCTTGTTTTTTGGTCACTTCCGGGTTCTTTTGCGCGCTCGTTCGGTAGCGCCGGGCGACAACCACCGTTTCTTGATTGTTCCGACCATGGCCAGACATCGTTATCCGTTTGAAACCCTCGAACCCAAGTGGCAGGCCCGCTGGGACGAAGCGAAGACTTTTGCCGTCGCCAATCCGGGGGAGCCGGGTTTCGACGCGAGCAAGCCGAAGTATTATGTGCTGGACATGTTCCCTTACCCCAGCGGTTCCGGGCTCCATGTCGGGCATCCAGAAGGCTACACGGCGACGGACATCGTCTCCCGCTACAAGCGGATGAAGGGGTTCAATGTCCTCCACCCGATGGGCTGGGATGCGTTCGGCCTGCCGGCGGAGCAGTATGCGATCAAGACGGGGCAGCATCCGCGAGTGACGACGGAGCAGAACGTGGCGAACTTTCGCGGTCAACTGAAGCGGCTGGGATTTTCCTACGATTGGGCGCGAGAGGTGAACACGACCGATCCGGGATATGTCCGGTGGACCCAGTGGATTTTTCTCCAGCTTTACAACAGCTACTGCGACCCGGAGACGGGCAGGGCGCGGCCAATTTCTGAGCTGGAAGGCGACCACACCAAGGAGGAGCTGGATGCGATGCGGCTGGCGTTCGTGGATGAGGTGCCGGTGAACTGGTCGCCTGATCTGGGGACGGTCTTGGCGAACGAAGAGGTGGACGAATGGAAGGCGAAGGGGCACACGGTAGAGCGTCGCCCGTTGCGACAGTGGAATTTGCGGATCACGGCGTTCGCCCAGCGGCTGATCGATGAGCTGGAGGGACTGGATTGGCCGGAGTCGATCAAGATGTTACAGCGCAACTGGATTGGCCGCAGCGACGGCGCGGAGGTGGTCTTCGATGTCGAAGGCAATGACGTGACCGTGTTTACGACGCGACCGGATACGCTCCATGGAGCGACTTACATGGTGCTTTCGCCCGAGCATCCGCTGGTCGATGAGATCACGACGGAATCCCAGCAGGCGGAGGTGGAGGCGTATCGCAAAGCCGCATCGACGAAGAGCGAACTGGATCGCACCGAGCTGGCGAAGGACAAAACGGGGGTCTTCACCGGCGGCCACGGGATCAATCCCGTCAACGGCGAGAAGATTCCGGTCTGGATCGCAGATTATGTGATGATGAGCTACGGCACCGGAGCGATCATGGCGGTGCCCGCGCACGACGAGCGCGATCATGAGTTCGCCGAGAAGTTTGGGATTCCCATCGTGGAAGTCGTGCAAGCGCCTGACGATTTCGAAGGAACCTGTTTCACCGGCAACGGCGTGGCGATCAACTCCGGCTCGTTGAACGGGCTGAAGACTCCCAAGGCGAAAGCGAAGATCACCGAGTGGCTGGAGCAGGAAGGCAAGGGACGCAAGACGATCAATTACAAGCTGCGCGACTGGCTCTTCAGTCGGCAACGGTACTGGGGCGAGCCCTTCCCGATCGTCTGGGAAGACGGCACTCATCGGGCCCTGAGTGAGGATGAGCTGCCGGTCTTGCAACCCGAGCTGGAAGACTTCAAGCCGACCGGTTCGCCGGAAGGTCCTTTGGCGAAAGCGACGGACTGGATCGCTTATTCGGAAACGGCGACGCGGGAGACGAACACGATGCCGCAGTGGGCGGGAAGCTGCTGGTACTATCTACGCTACATGGATGCGGCGAATGACGAAGCCTTCGTCGATGCCGAGGTCGAGAAATATTGGAGCGGCGGGGAAAAACCCGGCGGGGTGGATCTCTACGTCGGCGGAACCGAGCATGCCGTTTTGCATCTGCTCTACGCCCGATTCTGGCACAAAGTGCTCTTCGACTTGGGTCACGTCTCCACGCCGGAGCCATTTCAGCGCCTGATCAACCAGGGGCTGATCCAGGGCGAGGACGGGCAGAAGATGTCAAAGAGTCGCGGCAACGTGGTGAACCCGGATGACGTCGTCGCGGAATTTGGCGCGGACTCTCTGCGCCTGTTCGAGATGTTCATGGGCCCCTTGGAGCAAGTGAAGCCATGGTCGACGAAGGGCGTCGAAGGCGTGAATCGTTTCCTCGGCAAGGTCTGGCGTCTGGCGATGGAGGAGACCCAGGAAGGCGAGTGGGTCTTGCACGATGCCGTGGCCGAGATGGAGCCCAACAAGGCGCAACTGCGCGTCCTCCACGAAACGATCAAGAAGGTGACCCACGACATCGAGACGATGGGTTTCAATACGGCGATTTCTCAGATGATGGTTTGCACGAATGAGCTGGGGAAAGCGGAGAAACGGCCCCTGTCCTGCCTGACCACGTTGCTCCAGTTGCTCAATCCCTTTGCCCCGCATTTGACCGATGAGCTGAACGAGATTTTGCACGCAAAGTTCGGCGACGCCGTGCCCAAGAACCTCGCCTATCATCCCTGGCCGGAATTCGACGAGAGCCATCTCGTTCAGGACGAGATCGAGATGGTAGTTCAGGTGAACGGGAAGCTGCGCGACCGGATGACGATCGACAAAGCGACCGACAAAGACACCTGCGAGAAAATGGCGCTCGAGTTAGAAAAAGTGCAGCCGTTCCTCGAAGGGAAGACGATCCGGAAAGTGATCGTGGTTCCCGGGAAGTTGGTCAATGTGGTGGCGAATTAGGGCTCACAGGCTCCTGGCGGGGACAAGGATGTCCCCGCTACCGGTTCCGTGTTCGCTCAGCTTCCTGGTTTCTCCAGGTAAGCCAGCAAGGCGACAAACTCTTCCAATGTTAGGTTATTGACCAATCCGGGCGGCATCATCGAGGCGGGGGACTCTTCGCGTTTGGCGATTTGGTCCGGCTTGATGATCTTGACTTGGCCGGCGATATCGCGCACTTCGATTTCATCGGCCGCTTCTTTGGAAACGAAGCCCATGAGGAGGTTGCCATCTTTCAGGGTAAAGAGATTTGTGTGGAAGCCTTGGGCGATCGACTTGTTGGGATCGAGGATGGCCTCCGCCAAATCGCGGCCTTTGTAGATGCCGGTGATGTTGCCGAGATAGGGTCCCTTGAGCGGATCATCCGGGTTCATGGTGTGGCAGACGGCGCAGGTTTGCTGGGTGAAGAGCGCTTCGCCCAGCCCCGGATCGCCCTTGATTTTGAGGACGGCGCTGAGGACCTGTTCCGGCTTCATCGTGGCGATGAGCGGGCCTTTCGACTTCTTCGCGCCATCGAGGTCGAGTCGAATCGCGTTGGCGGCGGACTTGGCGGCTTTGACCACTTGGGGATCCGAATGCGTTGCCGCCGCGAGGACGATGTCCTTCCCGTTGCGATGCTTGTTCTGGGTGATCGCTTTGAGGAGGCGGACGTAGTGGCCGGTGTCCGACTCCAGTTGGGTTTCCTCCAGGGCGGTCTCGATCTCTCCTTTCGTCTCCGGAGCGAGCGGTTTCCGGTCGAGCAAACTGAGGAGGACGCCGTAGGCCATGATGCCGGCTGGCTCATTGGCTCCATGAGCGATGGCGATGAGCGCCTCGTAGCGATTCTCCAATTCCGGGTTCTTGGAGATGGCGTCTAGCAGCCAGTTTTTGACGTGGGGAATCGATTCGATCTCGTTGCGCCGCGCGGCCAGATCAAAGGCGACTTCGAAGGCGTAGGGATCCCGACTTTGGGCCAAAGCCCGAGCTGCGTTCAGCCTCAACTCACCTTCACGATCCGTGGAGGTCGCAACTTTGATGAGCAGCTGAACCGCTTCCGGCGGCGTCTCGCCTTTCTTCAAGACGAGATCCACGAGCGCTTTTTCCAACCCGGGATCATCCTGCGCCAGCTTCAAGACCGTGGGAATGGAGTCGTCCAAATCGATCTGATTCCTGGCGACTTCCGCGAGAAGCGCCGCTTTGTCGGTCTTCGAATCAGCGAGAGCTGCGCGCAAGGTTTCGGCGATTTTCTCGCTCATCTCCCACGTTACCCGCTTGTAGTAGGGTCCTGTGGTATCCGGGCGGGTTCCCCAGCTTTCTTTGTTCCACTCGCCCTCTTGATAGTAGAGGCGGGCGAGGGTTTTGAGAATGCCCGCATGAATCTCGGACCCGGCTTCCGGCAGAGCGGCGATCAGTCCTTCTACGACGCTGGGTTCGTGCATTGCTTGGAGGGCTCGAAGCGCTCCGGGAGAGTCTAACGCGGCGAGGCAAGCCTCGGAAGCGTTCGTGTGAATCAGCGCGTTGATCGCGGTGTGGGCCACGATGGGGTCTTCGTCGTCGGTGAGGTCGATCAGGGTATCCGGCGCATCGGCGGTGGCGGCCAACCAGCGAACGATTTCGAGGCGCACTGCGGGATCCGTCGCTACAATCTCGATCGCGGGATCGTCGATCGGCTGGCCGATCTCCGCAAGGGCTCGGGTGCCGACTTCCGGATACAACTTCAGAACCTTGGCCAGGAAGGGGATTGGTAATTCGTCGCCACTTTGCACGAGGGTGAAGAGAGCGGCGGCAGCGGTTTTCTCGGCATTAGCGCGGGTCGCCATCTCTTGAAGAATTTGACGGGTCGAATCCGTTAAGCCGCGTCGCAGCAGGGCAAACTGAGCGTAACGCCGAACCGTGAAGCTCTCATCGCCGATGGCTTTGGCGAGGTTCTCGTCCGACAATTGCGCGAAATCGGGGACGGGACGAGCCGCATGATTCTTCGGCTGCACCCGAGCGACATAACCAATTTCCTCACCCTCATACTTGAACTTCCCATCTTTCCAGCTGGAAACGTAGATGCGCCCACCGGCGTCAATCGTGGCATCCGTCGAACGAGGCGTCTGGATGAATTCGATCTGTTTTTCCTCTTTGAAGGTGGCTCCTTTTTTTGTGAGCTGATGGGCGTAAACCCAGCCCGGACCCCAGTCGACCGTGCAGGGAATATTCCGGTACGGCTCCGGGTAACCCGGCTCATCGATCCAGACCGAACCCACTCCCGAGCCACCACCGTAGTCGCGCAGCGGTTGGACGGTTTCCTCCGAAAAGTTCCGATAGAGCGAAGGATACCCGTGATGATCCAGCCCGGTGAAGTGATGCAACCGGACGTCCCAGCCTCCACCGTCATTCGTATTATCCCGGGTAAAGGCTTCCAGGGTTGGGCCGACCGCGATTTCGTAGATATTACGCGTGCCCCGACTGAAGATGTGCATCCCGGTTCCATCTCGACGCACCCGGACGACTCCTCCACCCCGAAACTGGATCTCCGTTCCATCCGTCCCTTTCGCGTTCATGAACCCGAAATCTCCGATCGCACAATAGATCCAGCCATCAATGCCCAAGGTGATTCCGTTCGAGGTATGGTCTGCGGGGCGATCTTCAAAGCCAAAGGCGATGCCCTCGACCAGCACCTCGGTTTCATCGGCAACGCCGTCTCCATCGGTATCGCGAAAGCGGCTCAAGTTCGGCGGGTGAAGGCAGTAGAGCCACTCCCCATCCCATTCCAAGCCGCGCGGAGAATCGAGATTCGCGACAAAGCGGTTGACCTGATCCGCCCGACCATCGCCATCCAGATCCACGCAACGCAGGATCGAACCGTGGTTCTTTTCCCGAGCCAGAGAGCCGTTCTTGTCCTGACTGACAAAGACGATTCCGTCGGGCGTGGCTTTGACGAAAGTCGGGTAATTGACGGCGGGCGGCATCGCGAAAATCGTCGCCTCGAAGTTCTCCGGAACCTTCACTGTTTTGAGCAACTCGATCTCTTTCTCGCTGGCTGAGGCTGAATCGATTTCGATCATCTCGGTCCCATGGACTTGGAAATCCCAGATCGAAGCCCAACCACCGGAGGAGGAGCCGAGCACTTCCACTTTCACATAGCGCCCCTCCGCCTCGAAGGCGTGCTGCGTCGAGCCTCCGGATTCGGCCTTGGCGACTTCGGTCCATTCCTCGCCATCCTTCGAAATCGCGATGCGATGATCGTAGGCGTTGTTCTTCGATTCCCAATCGATGATGGCACCACGAATTGGCTGCACCTCTCCCAAATCCACCTGAAGCCACTGCGGGAACGTTGCGCCTGCCGCGCACCATCGGCTCTTGGAGCTGCCATCGAAGGCCTTCGCCGCGAAATTCTCCTTCCCGCGTTCCTCGCTCGAAGCGCTCGCTGCCTTGCCAGCAGCGAGGTTGACCGGCTTCATCCGGGACTCTGGTGTCGGTTCTTTCAAATAGGCGTCATCCAGCTTCCCTGCTGCCCAGAGCGTTCCTCGGGTCAACATCTCCATGAACACCGGGGCTTCGAAGACTTCGTTATGATGACCTAGCGTGGTTCCAAACACGCGGGTGCCCTGGTAGTCATTCGTCCAGACCGTCAGGTGGTCTTCACCGGTTTCCTGATCTTTGGAAGTGGCCAACGCCGTGGCAGTATCGAACACCTCCGCGACCCGATAGAGTTCCCCCTCCGGACTCCACCAACCAGCCGGGAAATTCTTCATCACCGGATGCCCGGCGTTCACGTTCAGAACTTCGTGAGGATAGTGTTTCCCATGCCCGTGAGAACGCACGCCGCAAAATTTGAACCAGCGATCATCTCCGACCCGGTAACTATGCATGGCGCAGTGAATCACTACCGCCGGGAGACCTTCCTGATGAGGCTTGAGGATGCCATCGACAAAATCCTTATCCTTCACCCCGGCGAAACATTCGTGATGAATCACGACATCGTAACCCTCTGACCAATTGGGATCCTTGTAGAGATCGATCATCGTACCCGTGGTCTTCCCGCCCTGATGGACGATGTCCACCTCCATGTTGGAACGCTCTTCCAATCCGATTTTAATGAGCAACTTCTGGGTGTCGTAGTCGTGACAGCAGCCTCCACACACGTAGAGGGCGCGAACCGGAGCGGAAGGATCCGGAGCTTGGGCGAATAGGCCGATCATTCCGAACACCGCGAGTATGGTGATGGGGAAGAACGCACAGAGGGTCTTTGGCAACTTCATGGAAGCTGATCCTCCACCAGCCCGGAAAACCGCGCAAGCGTTTCGACTCGGCTTCCCCTGGGCAGGTTGTTGAAAGAGTCGGGGATAGCGTGCGCCAATTTCTGAGGGGATGGTTCTACTTCGTCGATGTGAATTTGGACGCGAATGATACACGAATGGGAATGAATTTCACGAATTGAGATCTCGCGATTCGCGCCCATTCCTAAAATTCGTGGAAGCGAAGCGCATTCGTGTTCCCATTTTCCGAACGCCGGACCCTCACAACGCATTTTAACAAGGTAGAACTCAGTCTTTCCCAATCGTCCCGTCTTCCGGCAGCTGGTCAAAGTGAAAGCTGCAACAGCCCAAATCGAGAACATTCTCGTTTGCGGCAAGTTTATCGCGGAATTCATCCACCAAATCACACTCCGTCGCCTTCCCCTGCTTCGTCATCTTCACCAAATCGACTTCTCGGAGAACGCGAAGATGCTTCGAAACATTGTAGGTCGAAACTCCCAGGGCTTCCGCGATCTGCCCCACCCGAAGCGGCTTCTCCAACAACAGCTTCACGATCCGCAGCCGCGTATCATCCGCGAGGGCTTTCAGGACCAGGATCCAGTCATTGGTTGAAGACGTTACCACACTTCACGGTATTCCCCGGGTCCGTGAAGAGCAAGCCATCGAATGTTTCAAATCCGCCTTTTTCCCTGACGAACTCACGATCCGTCCACCAGCAGGTCCGCACCAGCTCCCACGGAGACGAGGTCCCGGATTTTAGCCAACGTTCCGCCTCCGATTCCATCCACCTCCAACAAATCCTCAATGATTCCATAGGGCCGCCCCGCGATGATTCGCTTCGCCAGAATCTCCCCCACGTGCGGCAGCGTCTCCAACTGATCCGCCGAAGCCGTATTCACGTTGATGAGCCCAATCGCCTGATCTGCCTCTAGCGCTTCCACTCCTCCGTGACGACAGCCAGCCAACACCAAGCCCAGGAAAACGACCGCCAAGGGAACATTCCTGCGGTGTGTCTTCCTACTCATCATCCTCTTCTAAAAAATCCCGAGAAAGATTCAAGCCAAAAAGAAGGGGAATCCCTTTCAGACATGATTGAGCCCTACAATTTTTGGCATTGGTTGGCTTCGGAGCCATTGCTTCGCGGTTTAAGAAAAATCGACCGAACGTTGATCAACCAAAAATTGATGCCCGGTCCTGGAAGCTGCCTGAGAATGAATGGAGCAGGTGATGAGATTCGAACTCACGACATCTTCCTTGGCAAGGAAGGTTTTTAACGGGTCTTCTCGGGGGAATTTGTCGCAATCCCCCGTAAAACCCAATCATAGCTGCACTAAACGGCGGTTTATGAGACCCCGGTCTTCGGAGGGGAAGAAGTCGCAGAAAACCTGAACGGCCGCGAAAATGACACCCCAGTTTTTCCGATTTCACCGGGTCGAGTCAAATCAGGCTTTCTCCCGGCCCAGAATCCGAACGTTTTTGTGAACTGGTCAGGGCAGAAGCCCGCCACCCAAAACTCGAGCTGGACGAAGAACGCATCCTCGTTCTCGACGGCGATCCAGGACCTCAGGAGGACCTACCGGTTTTTTGGGCGAACTGACCAACTGG
>CAYGQD010000241.1:0-10533 GCA_964351855.1 uncultured Verrucomicrobiales bacterium | reverse complement strand
GTGCTGGAAGAGATGCAGCGGGTCTTGCAGAATCCGCGAGGGGGTGGCTGGAAACCCCGCCCGCCCAAATCATGAGGCGCAATCCCGGCGGATACACCTTTTTGGAGGTGATGACAGCCATCGTGATCGTGGTGACCATCGCCGGAATCTCCTTTCCGCTCTATCAGGGGTTCACGCGGCAAGCGCATGCCGGAGGATGCGCCTCGAACCTGCGCCAGATCGGCGTGGGGCTGAATCTGTATCTGGGAGAACACGGAATGACCATGCCGGTGATTCAAGCTGCGGTGACCGAAAAGGATCCCGAGCGTCGGACCATGGACGTGGTGCTGGCGGAATACGTGGGGGAGGAATTGGCGTTTCGTTGTCCGGCGGACGATGCGGGTTTGTTCGAAACGACCGGCTGCAGCTACTTCTGGAACAGCCTGCTCAATGGTCAGAGCGCGATGGGGTTGCGCTTTTTCAATATCGAAGACGACGTGCAGATCCCGATCGCGTCCGACAAGCAGAATTTTCACAGCGGCATTGGAGATGAGGTCAATATTCTCTACGCGGATGGTCGCGTGGAAAAAGAGGTGCAATTTCAGGTGAATTGACCGATACCGGGGAAGCCCGTCCTCCACCGCATGATCGAGTTCGATACCGTCAGCAAATCTTTCGCCAAGAAGGGGCGCCCCGCTCTGAACGGCGTCAGCTTTTCGGTGGAGAAAGGCGAGATTTTCGGGCTTCTCGGCCACAACGGAGCGGGGAAAAGCACGGCGATGGGCATTTTGCTGGGGCTGGTGCATCCCGACTCCGGTGAGGCCATCATCAACGGGATTTCCGTCCAAAAACGTCGCGAGAGCGCCCTGAAATCGGTCGGGGCGATTTTCGAAGCGCCACGATTTTACGAATATCTGAGCGGCTGGAAGAATCTGCGGGTGCTGACGAGTTACTCCGGGTATTGGAAGCGGAAGGAGGTGGAGAAAACCGTGGAATGGGTCGGGTTGACCGAGGTGATCGATCGAAAAGTCGGGACTTACAGCCAGGGAATGCGGCAGCGGCTCGCCTTGGCTCAGTCGCTCTTGCCGCGCCCCGAGGTTCTCCTTTTGGATGAGCCGACCAATGGCTTGGACCCGGATGGAATCGTAGAGTTTCGCGAGCAAATCCGCCGATTGCGGGACGAATTCGGGATGACCGTGTTGCTCAACTCTCACCTCTTGACCGAAGTCGAGCAACTCTGTGACCGGGTGGTGATCCTGCGCCACGGCGAAATGGCCTTCGAAGGGCGGCTCGCGGAATTGAGCGAGGGCGACACGCTGTTCGAGCTGAGCGTCGACAATTGGAGCTTGGCGCGAACCGTCCTCGAGCTGTTGCCGGTCAATATTTCGGTGGAAGGACGGGTCGGCGTTCCGGATGGAATCGATCCTGCGGACGTGGTCACGGGTTTGGTGAAAGCTGGCGTCAAAGTGCGGGAATTTCGCAAGCGCCGGGCTTCGCTGGAGAACGTCTACCTCTCGGTCGGGAAAAACGCGATTGAGCTGGGACGGGACGCCATTTCTCCGGAAGGATTGCAACTTCAACCGACCTCGGAGGACTGACGCGATGCTTCAACTGATTCGCATCACCTACTTTGAACTCATCCGGATGTTTGCCCGGCAGCGGACCTACATGGGCTATGCGGCGTTTGCCGCCTTCAACCTCGTTTTCGTGATCATCTTGAGCCGCCCGGGACCGTCGAAGCTGTTTCGGCGCCCGCTCGAGAGCGCCGGGTATCTCTTCGACGAGTATTTTTCTGCCCTGACGCTGGGATTCGCCATTCTCAGTCTGACGACGATGTTGTTAATGCTGCCCTTTCTCGCGCTCGTTTCCGGCGACGTCGTTTCCAAGGAAGCCGAAGATGGAAATCTGCGATTGATCCTTTCCCGACCCGTTTCCCGGCTTCGCCTGCTGCTGAGCAAGTTCATCTCTTGCCATCTCTACACCGTGACCCTGGTGACGTTTGTCGGGCTTCTCTCCCTCGCGATGGGAGCAATTTTGGCGAAATGGGACGGTGGGCTCTTTGTCGTCTCTCCGCCAACCGGCCTCTTCGCCGTGTTCGATTTCGAAACCGGCGTGTTGCGCTATGCGATCGCTCTGGGCTTGCTTGGCCTGAGCATGTCCACGGTTTCCAGCGTCGCCTTTCTCTTCTCCTGCCAACGCATCAAGCCTGCGGCGGCGACCATTTTGACGATCTGCATCTTCTTCATCGACCGCATTCTTTGGAACGTCCCCTACTTCGCGGACTACCGGAACTGGTTTCTCTCCCCGCACATGGGTGCCTGGCTTGGAGCGTTCGAAGAACGGATCAACTGGCTCACGATGACCCAACACTACGCCTTTCTCTTCGGTGTCTCCGCGACCTGTTTCATCGTGGGGTGGTTGACTTTCCAGCAGCGTGACTTGAAGGCTTGAAGCGAGTCATGACGATCTGCCAAACCATCGACCAAATCCGAGCGGAACTCGCTCACAGCCCGGGACCCGTCGTGTTTGTCCCGACCATGGGCGCGCTCCATGAAGGGCATCTTTCCCTCGTGAAAAAAGCTCGGGAATGGGGTGGGGGAGAGGCCCGAATCGTCGCCAGCATCTATGTCAATCCGACCCAGTTTGCGCCCAACGAGGACTTCACCGATTATCCGCGAGAAACGAAGGCCGACCTCGAGAAATTTCGCGAAACGGGTGTCGATGTCGTCTTCGTGCCGGAGAAGAGCTTGTATCGTGAAAACGCCTCGACCCACATCGTGGAAGATGCCCTCTCTCAAGGACTTTGCGGCAAGAGTCGGCCCCACTTTTTTGGTGGCGTCTGCACGGTCGTGGCGAAGTTGTTCAACATCGTCCAACCGGATGCGGCTGTGTTCGGCGAAAAAGATTTTCAGCAATTATCGATCATTCGCCGCATGGTTCGCGATCTGGATTTCCCCATCGAGATCATCAGTGCGCCAATCGTGAGGGAGGCGGATGGCTTGGCGATGAGTTCGCGGAATCAGTATCTGACCCAGCGCGAGCGAAGTCAGGCGATCGTCCTCCACGAGGCGCTGGAAATGGCGCGTCAATACCTCGAAGCCGGTGAGCGCGACCCGAATGCGGTGGATTCAGTGGTTCGCTCGCGGATTCAGACCGCCCGCAGCGCACGGATCGATTATGTGCAGATTGTGGATCCAGATGACTTGCGGGAGGTGGTCCGGATTGGTGATCAGATTCTGATCGCGGTTGCTGTCTTTTTTGGCAAAACACGGCTGATCGACAACCTTTGCGTACGGGGACTTCCCTGATTTCGGCTTTTTCGAGCAAAATTCCGCATTTTCTCCCTCCTTGCCAGAGCCGAAGAACTGTGGCATTTTTATGGTAACCCTCAAAGATGCTCCCGCCACGGCGCACTCGGAATGGGCCATGAAACTTCGAAACCTGGAACGATGCACAAACTACTGATCCTTCTCATCCCGGCTGCGGGCATTTGCCTAAGCAGCTGTGTGAACGAACCCACCTCGTACAAAAACTACGGGGGAAATGAGGCCACCATCTGGCAGCGCTCTCCGCGCTACTCGGTAACGCCTCCGCAAGCTCAACGCTACACGGAAACCGCTTCCGCGAGCAATGAGACCCGACGCAGCAGCACGGAAGGCTACAATACCTACACCGGAATCAATCGCTACGGCTCTGCTCCGGTTCCGCGTCCTGAGACGAATTACGAATATGAGCCCCCCCGCTTGAGTGCGGCAGGCCAAGGAGGCGGGATGGTCGCTTCTTCTCAACCCGCTGGTGCTCCTGCGCAAGAGCGCCGTCTCGCTCCCGGCCTTTCCGATCCGCCGGCTGGTGGATTTGAGCGGAAGGAAACGATGGGAAACAACACGGATAGTCTTGCCAGCACGGAGCGAAACAGCGCGCCAGCCGCCAACAGTGGCTTCAGCCATCTTCCGCTAGCGCTTCCCGTTCCCGGAAAGTCCGGCTACGTCACGCTGCCTGCTCCCTACACCAATTCGCCGGAGATCGACGTCCGCGGAATCGCCCCGGGAACTCCGGTCGAAATTCCTGACAGCAATTCCCCTGGAAGCACGATTCAATTTCGCGTCCCGTAACGCGACTTCGTTCCAGGTTTCCGGGAAGGTGCCTTCAGGCTTCTCCTGCGGCTGGTTCGAGTTCCAACGACGGCTTCCATGCGAATTGTGATCGTCGGCCCGGGTTTGCTGGGCGGCTCTATCGCGCTAGCCATTCGGGAGTCGTTGCCGGACGCTGAACTCGCGATCTGGGCTAGACGGGAAGAAGCTCGTCATGAGCTGCGGGAGCATGGGTTTGCCGAAAGCCAGGTGTTTGCCGAATTGGCGGATGCCACCGAGAAGGCGGATTTGCTGATTCTGGCGACACCCGTGGGAGCGATGGGAACCTTAGCCCGGCAAATCGCTGCCACGCCGAATCTGGCTCCGGAAGCGATCGTGACCGATGTCGGGAGCGTGAAAGGAGTCGTGGTCGCCGAGATGGAACCGATTTTCCAGGAAGTGGGAATCGCCTTCATCGGCTCCCATCCCATGGCCGGGTCTGAGAAGACCGGGTTAGCTCACGCGGATGCCCGTCTCTTGGAAGGTTCTCGTTGCATCATTACGCCGAGTGGTCAGTCGGGGGAACAGATCGCACGACTCCAGGATTTCTGGACGAAATTGGGAACCACGATCTTTACGATGGACCCGGCGGAGCACGATCGCGTCGTAGCCCGGATCAGCCACCTTCCTCATGCCGCCGCTTCTGCCATTGTGCTGGCGGCGTTGAAAGAGGACCGTTCTCCCCTGGATTGCAGTGGAGGTGGATTTCGGGACACCACCCGAGTCGCGGCTGGCTCGCCGGAGATGTGGGCGGAAATTCTGCTCGAAAATCAGGCGGAAGTCATCGCCGCCCTGGAAGATTTGAGCGCGAATCTCAGCGAAATGCTTGAGTTTTTGCGCAAAAGAGACCAAAAGAACCTAGCGTCATATCTAACGTCGGCGAAAGAACTTCGGGACCGGTTAGGAGGCGACTCTCACTGATATCCCTTTCTCAAACACATGGCGGAATTTAAGGTCAAGCGTTGTCGACCGATCACAGCGGAATTAACGATTCCCGGCGACAAAAGCATCTCTCACCGGGCGATTATGATGGCTTCTCTGGCCAATGGTCCCTGCATCATCGATGGCTTTTTGCCGAGCGAAGACTGTCTCGCGACGGTCAGTGCCTTCCGCCAACTGGGGATCAAAATCACCGTCGAAGAAGAGAATGCCTACGGCCCGGTTCGCCTCAAGGTCCAAGGCCGCAAGGGCCTGCTTCGCTCCCCTGAAGAGCCGATTGATTGCGGCAATTCCGGAACGACGATGCGCTTGCTCACCGGAATCCTGGCAGGACAGCCTCCCGGCTTCAAAGGCGAACTCCGCGGAGACGAATCGCTCATGCGTCGACCCATGCGCCGAATCATCGAGCCCCTCACCATCATGGGAGGCCGTGTTTCCGCCAAGGGAGAGGGCGATACCGCGCCGATCGTGATTCGCGGCTCTCAGCTTCACGCGATCGACTACCAACTTCCCGTCGCCAGTGCCCAAGTGAAGAGCGCGGTGATGTTTGCCGCGCTTTCGACCAAGGGAAAAACGACGATCAGCGAGCCCGTCCGCAGTCGCGATCACACCGAGCGGATGCTGAACTATTTTCGGGTGAAAACGCTTCGCGACGAGGATCGCATCACGATCTGGGGCGGGCAAATGCTAGAATCCCGGGACTTCACCGTTCCGGGCGATATCTCCAGCGCCGCCTTTTGGGTCATCGCAGCAGCGGCCATGCCGGGTGCCCATCTCGCGATTCGCAACGTCGGCTTAAACGAAACCCGGACCGGAATTCTGAAGACGTTGATCCGGATGGGAGCACAAATCACCGAGGTCATCGAACATAGCGATCATGGCGAGCCGGTCGGTAGTGTCGAGATTCATGGCGGACGACTCAAAGGAACGGTAATCGAAGGCGAAGACATCCCTAATGTGATCGACGAGTTGCCCGTGATCGCCGTCGCTGGGGCTCTGGCTGAGGGGCGAACAATAATTCGCGACGCCAAGGAGCTTCGGGTGAAGGAGTCCGATCGAATCGCGAGCGTGGCCAATAATTTGCGCCTCATGGGCGTGGAAGTGCAGGAGCTGTTCGACGGAATGGAAATCCAAGGCGGCGCGAAACTCACCGGTGCCCGACTCAACAGCTTTGGCGATCATCGCGTCGGAATGGCCTTCGCCGTAGCGGGCCTCTATGCCGATGGCGAAACGATCATCGAAGACACCGACTGCATCAATACTTCCTACCCCGGTTTCCAGGAACAGCTGGGAAAGTTAATGCGGGGGCGGGGTGACAATTACATTCCGGTCATTTCCTCTCTCAATCCGGCGATCGATTTCGACGCGGATCATCGCTACATCCGCTCGGGCGAGTGATTTTCCCCGATTTCCGGCATTTTGGTTTCACATTTTGGTTTTTCGGTTTCGCCCCGGCGAATCCTCGCTAAACACTCAAGCATTGAGAAAGGTCTCCCTAACAGATTCCTATTTTCTTCCTGATCACCGCTTGAGTTCGCTATGTTGAAACCTTCATCCCAACACCTCGTCGTCGCGATCGATGGGCCGGCTGCGTCTGGCAAAAGCAGCGTCGCCAAAGCTCTGGCGCGTGAGTTTGGCTTCACCTTCGTCAATTCCGGAGCCATGTATCGTGCCCTGACCTGGCACGCCCTGGAGCAGGGGCTCGATCCGTCCGATGCCGCAGCGGTCATTGAGCTGATGGAGAAAACCGAGTTTCAATGCGGGGTGCGCAACGGTGAATCGACCGTCGCCGTCAATGGCAGGGAGCTCAGCCCGGAATTGCGAGAGCAACGCGTGAACGATGCCGTCTCCGCGATTTCTGCGATTCCCGAAGTGCGCGAACGCCTCGTCGCCGAACAACGTCGTTACTTGGAACTCAGCGATATTATCACCGAAGGGCGCGACATCGGAACCGTCGTTTTCCCGGACACGCCCTACAAATTCTATCTCGATGCCTCCCCGGAAGTGCGCAGTCGACGCCGGGGATTGGAAGGGGTGAGTGACAATATTCGCAACCGCGATCGTCAGGACAGCAATCGTAAAACGGCACCCCTGCGGGCCGCCCCCGAAGCCAACCACATCGATTCCAGCTTTCTCGATATCGATGAAGTGGTTCGCCATATCTCGTTGAACTTGCGGACCCGGGGAGTTCGCCATCATCGCTCGACAACGTCTCGCCCGACGGCCCACTGGCTTTACGGCCTCTTCAAAACCATCGCGAACATGGTGTTTTCCGGGCTCTACGGCTTTCAGGTTCATCACCGGGAGAACGCGGATATTCCTGGTGGCGCGCTCATCGCTTCGAACCATGTCAGCTTCTTTGACCCGCCCGTGATTGGCTGTTGGATGAAAGAGCCGATTCACTACATGGCGCGAAAAACGCTCTTCAGCACCAAGGCCTCCAACTGGATCTACCACAAACTGAATTCGATTCCGGTCGATCAAGAGCAGACTGACATGAGCACCCTCCGCACCGTGCTGCGGCTCGTCAAAGAAGGGGAAAAAGTCCTCATCTTTCCAGAAGGCGAACGAACTCTGGACGGGAAACTACGCGACGGACAACGCGGGGTAGGAATGTTGATCGGCAAGTCCCGCGTTCCCGTCATTCCGATGCGCATCTTCGGCTCGTACGAAGTCTTCCCTCGAGGAGCCAGCTGTCCGAAGCTGGACGGCAAAATTCAGGTCGTCGTGGGAAAACCCATCTACTTCAGCGAGGAAGAACTCTCCGCCAAAGGCAAGCAAGCGAGCCAGTATCTCGCCGATCGCGTGATGGAAGAAATCGCAAAGCTGCAACTTCCTAGCTGATCGCGAAAGGTTCGGTCTGTTTTCTGTTTCGACCGAGCCGTCAAAAAAAAGTGCTCAACAGTTTGAGTAAACCCGGGCGTGGTTCGTCTTAATTGGTGTCTGGAACTTGCGAGTTTCAGGTAACCAACAACAATCTCCTCCTGGCCCGGAAGGGCACCCCGGGACGCAGTCGGGGTGTCCTTCCATTTTTTTGAATGGTCAAATTTGGATCCGAATCCGATGTTTTAAAGGAGCGTTCAATTGCTGTCTCCGGGATGCATCCCGTACTGGCGCAGCTTTTCGCGCAGGGTCAGACGGGAGACGCCAAGCCAGCGGGCGGCCTTCGCTTGGTTGCCGCCGGAGAGCTTGATGGCCTGGCCGTAGACTTCGCGCTCAAATTGCTCGGTCAGGTCAGGAAGGGCCGCTTCGATCTCGCCATTGACGACGCGGGAGAGCGTATCGGCGACCATCCGCTCGAATCCCGGGGGTGCATCGCGTTCGGCGACCTCCGAATCTTCCAGGATATCGCGGCAATCTTGCCATCCAATTGTGTAACCTCGGGAGGCGAGCAGGGCACGGCGGATCACGTTCTGGAGCTGCCGGATATTCCCCGGCCAGTCCTGATTCTTGAGGAAGTCGACTGCTTTCGGAGCGATCGAAGGCCCTTCGATCCCGTATTCAGCGGCGAATCGGGTGAGGAAGTAGTCGATCAGCGCCGGAATGTCTTCGCGTCGCTCCCGCAAGGGCGGAATCGTGATCGTGGCGACATTGAGTCGGTAAATGAGATCTTCCCGAAACGCCTCGTCGCTGACCATTTTTTCCAGGTTGCGATGGGTGGCTGCGATGACCCGAACATCGACCGGAATATCCTGACTGCCGCCAACGCGTTGAATGGTTTTTTCCTGGAGCACGCGGAGCATTTTTGCCTGCAACGCCAGGTCCAGATCGCCGATTTCATCGAGAAAGAGGGTTCCCCCGTGAGCTTGCTCGAACCGTCCCAGACGCAGTTTGTCCGCCCCCGTGAACGAGCCTTTCTCGTGGCCGAAGAGTTCGCTCTCCAACAGGGCTTCCGGAATCGCGGCGCAGTTCACCGCGACGAATGGCTTGTGAGCGCGATGGCCGTGCTGGTAAATGGCGCGGGCGATCAGCTCTTTCCCAGTTCCTGTTTCGCCGCGAATCAAAACCGTGACGGGTTGAGCGGCGATCCGACCGAGCTGCTTGTAGATGTCACGCATCGCCCGGCTTTTCCCCACGATCGTGTCTTGATCCGGGTAAACTTCGCCGATTTCGACCGGCTTCGACATCCGCTGGGCGTCTTCCACCGCGCGGCAAAGGACATCATTCAGTTCTTCGATGTCGACAGGCTTGAGCAGGCAATCATAGGCACCGGCCTGAATCGCGGCGATCGCGGTATCGCTACTCCCATGCGCTGTGAGCATGATGATTGGCAACTTCGGATTCTTGGTGTGTTGCTCGCTCACCAGCTTCATCCCATCCAGGTTTTCAAGCGCGCACTCGGTGATGACGCAGTCGAACTGGGGCGACTTCAGGCTGGCCGTCGCCTTGGCTTGATCGGAAACGACCTCGCACAGAAAGCCACGAATCCGCAGAAGATCGGCCAGGCTCTCAGCCTCGTCGATCTGATCAATGATCAGGATCTTGGCGCGTTGGGTAGACACTCAGCCGCTACGCTCCACGCTTTTTGGCAGATGACAAGCTGGACGCGTTCGGCAAAGGTGAGGAAAAGCCCCATCCTCATACCCCATGATCCGCTCGCTCATACTTCTGCCTGTTTTTGCCCTAGGAATCCTCTCATCCCACGCGCAGAATTCGGTTTGGACCCCGCCGCCCGTTCTCGAAATCCAAGAACTGCTCGGCACCAATCCCGAGCAGGCCGCCTCGCTGATTCGCAAATCGTGGGGCGCGAAGGCCCTGGAGGGAAAAGCGCTTCGGATCGAAAAAACCACCATTCTTTGGGCGCGGACCGCTCCTGATCCGGTCTCAGTCGTTCGAACGGACACCGGCGAGTTGCTCGGTGAAATGGTGAAGCTGGGAGATGGCGATTTGCAGGCTCTCGCGTTGACGGTGCCCAATGGGACGATGTTCGACTATGAGCTGCGGACGGGAGAAACGGTGATCGGAGGCGGCAATGTCAAAGTGGAGCATTACGAATACAGCCCGGATTCCCTGAAGCAGGCCGATGTTCCTCAAGGAATCGTTCATCGTCACGAGTGGAACGACTCGAACATCTTTCCCGGCACCCTGCGCGAATACGAAGTCTATATTCCGGCCCAATACGATGGCTCGGAACCGGCCGCGTTGATCGTGTTTCAAGACGGACTGCGTCATGCCGACCCGAACGGAGGTCTCCGAGCGACCACCGTGTTCGACAACTTGATTGCGAAAGGCGAGATGCCGGTGACGATCGGAGTCTTCATCAATCCGGGCCGCAAATCGAACCAGAAGCCGGGCGACAAGCCAGCGAATCGCGGCGTGGAATATGATTCGCTCGGTCCTGCCTACGTCACCTTTCTCCTCGAAGAAATTCTCCCGCAAGTGGTGAAGGATCACGGGGTGAAACTAAGCGCGGATCCCGCGATGCGGGCGATTGCCGGCGGCTCCAGTGGAGCATCCTGTGCCTGGACGGCGGCTTGGGAGCGAC
>CAYGQD010000240.1:0-10588 GCA_964351855.1 uncultured Verrucomicrobiales bacterium | reverse complement strand
GTCGTAAGTGTTCGGAGAACCTCTGAACGGGATGTCTTACGCAAGGCGCGCAGAAGCGCAGAGCTTTCAAGTTGCGCAAGCGTCCGCTTGCGTTGCCCTCGGAATCGCGAGCGGACGCTCGCGCCACGTTTCAAGAACGGAGAATCCTGAAGACCTCAGCGACTCTGCGCGCGGCGACTTCATCAGCCCTGGCAATTCGCAAACCTTCGCCCGCAATTTCGTAGTGGACTCGATTAGGCTGGATCGAAAGACTCATGGTCCCTATAAGCAGTTGGGGAATGGACCTCGTAGGCAATGAAGAACCGGTCCGCTTCGAACAAATCCAACTTGGCTTCCTGAATCCAACTGATGAACTTGATCACGATCATAACCCTGGTTCTTTGTCGATTGTACGCGTTGAATTGGGGCGTCGTGGGGCTCACGCAGATGGTGGCCGTACTGGTCCCCGGGCCGCCTTTCGCAGGTTTGAGCGTTGCGCCTCCACTCGCTTATCTTGGTGGAGGCGTCGTTTGCTGGTGCCTCGCCCCGTTCATTGCCAGATTCGTCACCGGGAAAATCGCGGCCCCGATCCCGGAAATTTACTTTCCCACCCGAGAGCATCTCTACGCTACGGCGTTCGTTGGACTGGGCGCTTACTTTGTCTTGAGTTCCTTTGGCAGGGCGTTCAACTGGGTTCACTACTTCATCGTGTCACGACACCATGACCATGGATTTTCCAAGAACGAGAGCCCGTCCTACTACGATTTGACAGAACTCGCATTGACGCTTGCCGCCGGGCTGACTCTCTTTGTTCTGGGCGGGCGTCTGGCCGAGAAAATGAATCAAGCGAACAAACGCGACGAGGAAGAAGCGGCTCCTGCGCCGTAGTGATAGAGGAACGCGAATGGGCACGAATGACCACGAATGACCACGAATGAACACGAAGCAGGACCGGTGCGGCGCAGTTCCCGTTCGTGAAAAACTGGCGATTGACACCAATTTCGCGTTGACCACTTCCTGCAAACCTGCGAAGGCTGGACTGGAGCAGTCACGACAAGAAATGATTCGGTTTTTGAAGTATAGATTGGGCGTTATCATCGCGCTGGGTTTCGGAACGGCGGGTTCGGTTTTTGGCCAGGATGAGACGTTTTACGAGTATCTGGTGCCGCATTTTACCACGCCGGTTATTGAGCCGGGGATCGATGGGCTGGATGCGACCGCACGGGAGGAGCTGAAAGGCTTGCTGTCCGATGTGATCTGGCATCCCGAGGTAAATGGGAAGACGCGGGGGGCGGCGATGGCCCTTGATTATGCGATGGGTAGCCGGAGGGAGGTGATTGAGGCGGATTTCTATTTCCGCTTCGCGCAATCTGAGGGCAGTGAAGGAAAGTCCTTCTTTCCGGGAGAGACGGAGGAGACGGTTAGCACGTTGGCGGATCAGGTAGGGGCGCTGCTGCTGCGGGTTCCGGACTCGATCATCGTCCCATTTTTGCGGGACATCCATTCGGCGCTGTTCGGCAATGATCGCTTTTCTCTGGCCAACTGGGTGGTGGCGTTTGCGGCTGAGGAAGGTGGCCGGGAGATCAGTGCGGCGGTGATTGACTTTGAGGAGCCGGGCGGCGTTGCCGTGGAGATTGGTGGGGATGGTTTCCAGAGGCGACAGAGTTTGATCACGGGGTTGCTGGTGGTGGTGCTGGACGGCTCGAATTATGCAGGGAGCGCTTCGCAAATGAATGCGACGGTGGTGCAGGGGGATCCTCAGCAACGCACGCGGGTAATGTTTAACCAAGCGGTGGGGGAGATGATGGATTCGGGGTTGAGAAAGGCTGCGGCTTACATTGATCGACATGAGTGGGAGATGCCCATGGGCCATCGCGTGGAGATCAGTTTTGAGAGCCAGTATTCGCCCAAAGACGGGGACTCGGCATCCGTTGCCTGCGCGTTGCTGTTGAACTCGTTGCTCAAGGGTGAAGAAATCGACGCCGGGTTTGCGGTCACGGGTGCGCTGGAGATCGATGGCGTGGTCGGGGCGGTCGGTGGGATTGATGGAAAAATTCGTGGGGCCACGGGCCGCAACTGCACGCATATGGCGATTCCTTCTGTGAATGAAGAGGTCTTGCTGGACATGATCGTAACGGACGGTATCCAGCCGATGGCGGGCATCCAGATTTTTACGATTGATTCCTTTGCCGCGGCGCACGCGCTTTCCGTTCCCCAAGCGGAGCGGGCTGAGGATCTGAAGGAAGCGATGGAGCTGTTTTCAACCGTCCAACAGGTTCTTGCCGGAGGATCAGGCCTGCGGGCGCTGCAGAATGGCCAGGTTCAGGAGCGTTTGCGGCAGGTGGTGGAGCTGGCTCCGAATCATGCTTCGGCCAAAGTTCTGTTGCTGTCAGCGCTGGGCCGGGTTCCAGAGCAACTCTCTCTTCGCGGATCCCTTACCGCAATTGACCGGGCCGCGTTGCCATTGCTCCAGGGGCTGGATAATGACGGGTTTCGCGGATCGAGCGGTGCCTTCGAAACGGATGAATTTGCCACGGCCACCTCTCAACTGTTACGATTGCGACCGAAGCTGGACGCGCGCGCCAGGGCGACTGCGGATGCAATCGCCGGATTTTCCGAACTCTTCAGCATTCTGAGGAGCAGTCCGCCGAATAGCGATAGCGGGAAGCGTGATCTGGCAGAGAAAATCGATCGGGCGGCGAATCTGGTACAAGCCCGTTACGATGAGCTGCTTCAAGAAGTGAGGGAAGAAACGGAGGAGGAAGAAGAGGAGAATTAATGCATCAACTGGTTCGTCATCCCATGAATACTCGATCCATTTCCAGGTTACCGCTTTTGTTACCCTCCGTCATTGGGGCCTTGGGGCTCCTTGCGACGGCTCTCCAGGCCCAAGAGTCTCGAGAGCCGGATTTCACGCGCCCGCTCTTCCTGCTGGCGGACCTCCCCTTGTCTCCAGACGAGGCTTCTGCCTTGGTCGTTAGTTTGGTCGAACTGGCTAAGCAGGAGGATTTGGATCCGGTCTTAAAGGCGAAAGCGCTCGCCTTCGCCTTTACCGTGGATCCGAAACGGTGGGAGGTGATCGAGACCAACTTCGCTCTCCGCAATCGGATCCCGTTCTCGGGATTTTCTCGCCCAAGATCAAAGGAAGAGGTTCTGGCGGAACTGCAGCGTTTAAGGCCGCTGATTGAGGCCGTTGACAAAACCTTGTTTTGGAAGGCGACGGAGATGGTCAATGAATTGATAGGTCCGGTAGGCCCTGCCAGTGAGCCCACTTCAGTCGCTACCGAAAGCGAAGATTTCCCTCGCGAGAGCGCGCAACTGGGAGGTGTGTTCCTGACCGATATCAGTGTGACCAAAACGATGAGTCCCATCGAAACGCGTTGGCGCTATCTGGCTGCATCGATGAAGCCGATGACGGTCAGCGCCACGGTTCACAAGTATGGGAACTCCGGATCTTCGATCACGGTGGTGAAGGGGCAACAGCCACCCGAACTGGCCTCCGCCATGCGTGAGATGGTGAAGATGTATTCCCTGCGCAACGTAACCATTCCAAAGGGGAATCGGATCGAAGTCGCGTTTGAGGAAGAGTATGCGCATGCCGATGGACCTTCTGGTGTATTGAGCCTTGCACTGCTCGTCGATGCGCTGGTGAATGACACGGATCTCGATCCCGAGTTTGCCCCGATCGGGGACCTCAATGCGGATGGCTCCATTCAGTCGGTCTTTCATCTTCGAGGGCGGATTTTGGCGACGCAACCCGAAGAGGGAGATTCCGGGATTAAGCTGATCGCCGTCCCGGAGAAGAATGCGGCGCGATTGAGTGACATCCTCCTGATCGATGGCATTGAGCCGATCTTCAAGACCCAGATTTTTACAGTAAAGACGTTCGACGAAGCCAGGGCGCTCGCGGCTGCTCCTGAGGTGAGGGACGCCGGTCTTCAGGAGGGCATCGAGCTGTTTGCCGAGATTCAGGCGGTGATGCTGCGTTCGAACGCTTTGGGACTGCTCAGCAACCAGCATGTGAGGGAGCGCTTGACCAAAGTCATCGAACTCGTGCCGAATCACGCCTCCGCCAAGCTCCTGTTGTTGCGAGGTGCCAACCGGCATCCTCAGAAACTGACGCTGGGCGGTTCACTGGATGAGATGCTCCACGCCTACGTTTATCTCGAACGGGGACGCTCTCCGAAGTATGACTCCTTGCAGACAGCGCTGAACGCGTTGGCCAACGTGCAGAGCGCCTTCGATCCCCGGAGTCTGGATTGGCTGGATTCGATCAACAAATACCAATACGCCCTCCGGCAGCGGTCGCTCAACCTGAGCGGCACTCAGGCGAATGAAGTAAAGAGCCAGATTGCCCAGTCGCTAAACCGAGTGGAACTGGAATACCAGAAGTTGATGAGTGATCCGGAAGCGCGCGAAGCGCTGATGCGTTAGGAATGGCGCAGGAATCACTTCCGATGAAATTTGCGCCGAAATGTTTCTCAGCACCAAGGCGGAATCGACCGGAGCGTCGTGAACTACGTGAGGTGGAGTCATTTCTGCGCGGTTCCTTAGCCCATCTGCCACCTCCATTGACAGGAACCGTCTCCGGCGCTGGAGTAGCTGCCGTTGAAGCCTCTCTCTTCCATCATTCTCCTGCTCACCCTGGCTTGGGCTCCGTTTGGTAATGGGGAGGAACCTTCGGAACTCAGCCGAGAGCTGGAGCGGATCGAGGGGGAGCTGGCGGCGCTTCCTCGGATCATCCCCTCGCTCCAAGCGCATGAGCGGATTGGCTTTCATGGGCACGCTGCGGATCCGGCCTGGATTCGGATCGACTTTGGCCGTCGGGTGACTCCGGATCAGGTCGCCATTTTTCCGGCGCGGCTGCCGATTTCCAACGAGCTGCCTTCCACCGGTTTTCCGTCCGCCCTGCAGGTCGAAATCTCGGATTCGCCGGACTTCAGCCACAGCGTTCGCATTGCCTGGTGGGCCGAGTCGGAAGTCGATGCCGGGCAGAAGCTTCCGTTTCTCATCGTTCCTGGCAACGGGGCTTCGGGCCAATTCCTCCGCGTGCTCGTCACCGGATTCCGGCGCGATCCGCTCCGTCCCGAAGACGAGGCGTTTTTTCGTCTGGGCGAGATCGTCGTCCTGGAGGGAGGCCGGAACGTGGCGCTGAAGCGGCTCCCCGTCACCACCGCCTCCACCGAAAGCCCGCGCCGTTGGGAAGCTCACAATCTCACCGATGGCTATCTCTGGTGTTTGCCTCTCCGCGGCCTCCCGGGCTCCCCGTCGAACGGTTATCAAAGTGCGATCGTGAATGTGGAACTGGTCGAAACGGAAAAGTGGGTCGAAGTCGATCTGGGCACGCCCCGTGACATTGACGAAATCCACCTGGTTCCGGCGCATCCCAGCGATTTCCCCGACTCCGCCGGGTTCGGCTTCCCGCCGCGTTTCCTCGTTCATGCTGATTTGGGCCTGCCCACCGAGCAAGAACTTCTCCGCGAAGTCGATCCCCCGTTTCCAGCCGAAGCCTTGCCGAATCCCGGCGCGGCTCCCATCACCATCGCCACGCCGGGGCTCCGCGCTCAAACCGTCCGCCTCACCTGCGAATCCCTCTGGCGGCGCGGTCCGGGGCTCAACCAGCGATCGGACTACCTCTTTGCCCTGAGCGAACTACAAATCTGGTCCGGCGGGCAAAATCTGGCGAAGGAGAAGACCGTCCGTTTCGCAAACGCGACCGACGAAGGGAATTGGAGCCCGTCTGCGCTGGTTGACGGATACTCCAGCCGCGAAGCGCTCCTCGATTGGGAAACCTGGATTGAGCAGATCGCTCGGGTCGCGCTGCTGGAAGCGCGCGTGGCTCAGATTCGGGAGACGATGCAATTGCGGCGCGAACGGGTGGCCGAGCGGTGGCGAGATTTCGCCCTCATGTCGATCCTGTCCATGGCGCTGCTCGGGGCCCTGGCCATCATCGTCTTTCGCGTTCGGGCGATTCGCGCTCGCGAAGCCCTGCGCAGCCGGATCGCCCGCGATCTCCACGACGAAATTGGTGCCAGTCTCAGCCACCTCGCGATTCAGACTCACCTGGCTGGGCAGCAGCTCCCCGCCGGGGGCGACCAACGCCGTCGTCTCGACGCCATTTCCCAGACCGCGCGGGAAACCTTCGATAACATGCGCGACATCGTCTGGATGCTGGCTCCCTCAGGCGGGACCTGGGCGGAGTTCTCTCACCGGGCGGAGAGCATCGCGAAACGCCTCCTCGCCGGCATCTCCAGCCAAGTCACCGTTTCCGGTCAGCCGCCTCCGGGTGATCCGCCGATTGAGTGGGCCCGCAGCGTCGTCGCGATTCTCAAAGAAGCTCTGGCCAACGCCCGCCGCCACAGCCAGGCCCAGCGCATCGAAGTCGCCCTTCGCTGGCAATCGGACCGTTTCACGCTCGATCTGTCCGACGATGGTCAAGGCTTTGATCCCGCCGATCCCGAAGCGAACTCCGGTCAAGGCCTGCGCAACATCCAACAACGCGCCACCAGCCTGCGCGCCGATCTCCAACTCACCAGTTCCCCGGGAAAGGGCACCCAAATCCACCTCGACGTCCCCATTCCCAAATCCGCCTTCGCCACGAAACGCCGTTCTGCGTCTTGAGCGCTATCGGTCCAGCTGGCGGCGAATCCACTTGGAAATGGGGCGTGCTTTCCTCACAAACAGCGACCCTAAGCCGAAATTCAGAACGGTCGCGAACATGATGAGGCTCTTGTGGGTCTCAAACACAATTTCTTCCGTCATTTGGCTGTAGGAATAGGCGGCTAGGGAAATGACGTAGTGCGCGGCGACGGAAAGCCAGAACAATCCGAGAATCGCAATCGCATAGGCTTCGATATCCTCTGCGTTGATCGGTCGTGTCTCCTCGTCCGGATCGCTTGGTGGTGGACAAATCAGGCGAGCAAGCGGCTTGGTGAAGACGAGCAGCAGCAGGGGGATGAGAAACCCTGCCCCCACCAATCCCAACGGTATCAAAAAATCTGCGATGGGGATTCCGCCGCCGCCGAAGATCGAGCCCGCGAACATCCAGGAATAGGTGGCACCGAAATCCATGAAGAGGCGAATTCCAATCAGGATTGCGGCAAGACGCAAGCCGGTCATGGCCAATTGGGTGGATAGCATCACAGCGAAGGGTGAAGGTTGAGGTGGTGTTTGCGTTCGCGACTGATGAGGCGATGAACGGGGCGAGCCGCGAACAGGAAGATCAGACCCATCACGGCGTTGCAGATCATGGCCATCACGTTTTGAGGGACGTAGTCGAACCAGAGCTGTGATCCGACTTGTAGACAATAGACCCCAAGCAGGGCAATCCCATAGGATTCCATCCGATCCTGAAGCTGAGGATCGAACGACAAGAGAGCCAGTTTTTCCGGGATGATAAGACGGGAGATGACCGGACTGAGAACGTAAAGGCCAATCCCGCAAAGTGCCGCAAGCATGGCGGGCGCGGCGATTTGAACGATGTCTTCCCAATCGAAGGTTGGGGAGTAGAAGTTCACGAATGCGATCCGATCCACGGCAGAATAGATCGCAAAAACCCGGAGGATCACCGTCAGGCTACCGAGTGGGCCCAGCCAGAAAATGGGTCGTCTACCTTTGCGAGGTTCTGGAGATGCTTCAGCCACCTTCGAGGGACTGTAGCCGAACCCTGCATCACTTGTCCAGTTCCGCGAAGGACTTCAGGCTATTGAAGGTCGTCAGCCATTGTGCGTAGGTTGGACATTCTTGTCCGACAGCATCGGCCTTGCATAGTCGGACAAGAATGATAGTCGGACAAGAATGTCCAACCTACATCCATCGTCGCCGAACCGCTTCCGCGGCATCATCGCCCCCTCTGCTGCGCCATTGACACACGTATCCTTCGCTCCCCACCGCTCTCCACTCATGACGACACGCGTCATCACCACTATCTACCCACCGGTAACGATGAAAACACGCGTATCCGCCACCATCGACCCACAAGGAGGGACGAAAACAGCTGCCGCCAACCCTCCAAAATCGCCCTCAATCCTGGAAGCCTCTGTTTTTATGGAAAATTAACCTCTGCCCAGGAACCAAAACGGCTGTCTTCCTCATGGTAGCAGCCTCGCCCTCAGCGAAAACCTCCTCCCCGCCTTCCATCGATCCCCTCGCCGCAGCTTCGCTTTGTGACAAAATTGTTACTTAGGGCATCTTTATAATCAAATACTTCGATGTTTCTTTGAAACTGGGCAGCCGCCCTCCCAAAGCAAACTCTACCCACTTCCTCTGATGCCCACCGCCGAATCTCTCCAAGTCACCGCTCAACTCAATCTCGCCCAATACGTCGACGACCGACGCGAGCCAACCGACAACTTCCGCTTCCCCGCCTTCCTCCGAACCCAGATCGATGCCGATCTCGCCGCTCTTGAACTGGCCGACGCCGCCACCCTCACCACCGAGAGTCAGCGCCTCGGCAAATCCTCGGAATCGCGTGCCGCCATCGATGACCTGGAGACCTACCTCCGCGAAGGCTATAAATGGATCGACGCGATTCGCTCCAGTAAAATCACCGAGGGCCAACGCCGCGAAGTCTTCGCCATTTACGGATGGTCCCAGGGATTGATCGGTCGCTTTAACGATTCTCGCACCATCGCCCTCGCCCGTCTCGGCGTCCACAACCCGGAAGAAATCGACCCGGAATTTCACTACCCGGCCGACCTCGTCACCGATCTGCAAGAAGCCCTTGACCTCTACGACGCCGCCGAGCCCGAATCCGGCACCGGAGATCGCCAACTCGCCACCGCCGAGCGCAACGAAAAGCTCGAAGCCGCCCGTCAATCCCTCTCCCAAGCCCGCTTCTACTACTGCGGGGCCAGTCGCGAGCTCGACCAAAGCAAAGAACTCTCCAAGATCGGCTTCCAACCCCGCCGCGACCCGGGCGAAGTCCGCCGCAGGCCCAGCTCGAACGGCACTCCCGTCGCCGAGACATCAGAAGACGTTCAAGTTGCCAATTAGGGTATTCGATCCAGTCGCGACCGGAAATCCCATCTACTGGCCGGTCTTCGTCGGCGTCTCAGTTTCCGCCGCCTCCGCCGCACCACCATCATCGCTCTCGGCGTTTGGGGAACCCGGGGTCACCGCCGGTTCCGCAGCCCCGTTCTCTGGATTCGCCGCCTCCGGATCCGGCCGCGATTGTTCGGTGGAGAACCCGGTCATCTTCTCGTTCAGTTGCGCCAGCACCGCCTCGCGCACCACATTGACCACGTCCTCGCCCGGTTTCGTCCCGGCCGGAGGCGCGGAAATCGGCCACGTCAGCGTTCCGCTTCCCATGAAGCTGCCCCGCTCCTCTTCCGGGAGCTGGGAAATATCGAGATACGTCGCGATCGCCTCCTCCTTCTGCCCGGCTAGCCAGCGCGCCGCCGCCAACCCGGCCAACGTCTCCGCAGACGCCGTTTCGCCCTCGCCCACCAACGCCTCGGCCCGCTCGAAACGCTCCGCCGCCTTCACGCCTTCCCCAAACCCAAGCCAACACCAACCCACCATTTCCTGAATTTCCGCCGCGTCTTCAGTTTGCGAACCAGGAACCAAGAACGAAGCACCAAGAACATCCAAAAGCCACGCAAACTCCGCCTTCCGTTTCTGCTCGCTACTCCGTTTTACCGCCTCTCGAAACTGATCACTGCGGACTGCCAACTGATCACTACCATCATCCTCCCGTCCCAGCCGAAACTGCAACAACGCCCAGCTTCTCTCCGCTTGCCGCTTCATACCGATCGAGCGATTCCAGGGCGAGGGCTTCGAGGCCTGTGTTTTCGGGAAATCGGAGGATTCCGGTGGCGAAGTGCTTCCATTGGAACGGAGCCATCTGGGCCAGGATTTGTTGGCAGGCTTGCGAATGATCCTGGGCCAAGGTCTGCATCCGTTCCGGAAGCCACCCGGCCGGATAGCGAGGATTGGGTCCGGCTGTGGACGCAAGGTAGAGCCCTTCGTAGAGCAGGGCCGCAAACTTGGGGCGACTTTCCGGACTCGATTCGTAACACGCCCACGCCGGAATCCAAAATCGGCGCTTCACGTAGTCCGCGAACAGGATCTGGATACGCTTAGGAACTTCAGGCACTTCCTGGAGCTCTGCGGTGATCGAGCCCGGACGGAGATTCACGAAGCCTGGGACGCGATCCGCAAACAGGGTATCCACGGGAACGTTCCATCGGACCTGGCGGGCTTCCCGGTCGATCACGGCCCATTTCTGTTCAAAATAGGCGGCAAAACTGGGTTGATAGGGCGGCAAGGTTACGGGCTCCCAGAGCCGGATCGTGCTATCGCGCGACGCGCTGGCAAGCCGAGTCCCGTCCGGGCTCCAGGCCACATCGTAGACCCAACTAGAGTGGTCGGTGAGAGGCTTGCCGATCGCAGCTCCGATCTTCGCGTCCCAGAGCCAAATCGTGTTGTCACTACTTTTAATGTTGTCTCTACTTGTAAAATCACCGGAAGCGCTGGCCAGCCGGGTCCCGTCCGGGCTCCAGGCCACGCTGGTGACGCAGTCGGAATGGCCGGTGAGAGGCTCGCCGATCGCCTCCCAGCTCCGCCCGTCCCAGAGCCGGATCGTCTCATCATGTGAAGCACTGGCGAG
>CAYGQD010000239.1:0-10647 GCA_964351855.1 uncultured Verrucomicrobiales bacterium | reverse complement strand
CTCGAACCAAATCTCTCGCGAAGTGCACCTCTTACTTTCCGGATGATGCACTAGGAAAATGACATTCTCGATCTAGAGCATTCCGCCAGAAGGCCCACGAGCGGCACCCCGCTCACAAATTATCCGGCGGCTCCAGCGTCGGCTGGGAATCGAGAATCGGCGCGGCTTCTTCTGCAAACTCGATGGGCCCGCTCATGAGATGGACGATCTTTTCGAGCGAGAGTGCGATGGTCGCTTTTTCGAGATCCGGGAGTTCCTGGAGCGAATCATTAAAGGCTTCTTGCAGCGGCGACGGGCTTTCTTCCAGAGCTTTCTCCCCGGCTTCGGTCAGTGAAATCCGCACGAGACGGCGGTCGATGACAGAACGATCTCGCTGGAAGTAGCCAACCTTTTCCAATCGATCGACGATCCCGACCAAGGTGCTGGGACTGATGAAGGCTTCTTCCGCCAGTTGACGCAACGGAAGTGGACCCAGTTCCTTGATCTTAATCATGCAAACCAGTTGCGGGACAGTCATGCCACGTTCCGCCGCGAGCTTTTTGGAGTACCTATCCACCTCCCGGATGATCTGCCGGATCGAACTCAGGATTCGCAGGTCGTAGCGGTCCTTGGGAATGGACGGAGCTTTCCATCCGGCCATTTCACTGCTTCCCTTGAAGGGCTTGAGGTTTTTTTGAGGTTCGGACTTTTGATCGGGGGTCGGCTCCTTCTTCGGAGTCTTTCTGCTCGTCGCTTTTCGCGCCATGATCGCGGGTTTAACCTGCATTTCATTGGTGATCAAATGATTTAACGACCACTCTTTGAAAACGGTGTGGATAGGTCCGCGACGATGCCTTAGACGTCTTCGGGAAAATCATCGCCGGGCACTCCTTCCTCGCGGGTTGGGCGAACGAAGGGGGCCGGCAGATCGCCATCGGTTTCTGCATCGCCCGATTGCTCGGCGGCGCGTTTCCGTGCTTCTTCCTGGCTCGGTTCTGCGGTCTGCGATAGAGCCGTCGGTGGAGTGAGTAGCTCCAGCGAGATGATCACGGTTCCGTTGTCGGTTTCGGCCTGGATCGAGGAGGAAAGCGGAGTGAAGACGCCTTCTTCCGCAACGATGGCGGTGGTAAAGGTGCTTCCGGTACTGCCAATCGGGATGGGAGGATAGTTCGCTTCCACCGGAACCTCGCCACTTGCGGCAGCCGGTTCGAAAAGTTCGCCGAGCGCTTCGCCAATCCGATCATCCAGGGTGTCATTGCCTTGGAAGCGACCGATTCCACGGTCTTCGAGACGTTCGGAAATATTGGCCTGTAACTGATCCACCGTGTTTCCGGTCAACTGGATGGGTGCTCCATCGACCGAAACGAGAATGGTCAGGAGAGGGGCAGAAATCGGTTCGCCCACTTCAGGTTCCGGAAGTGAAATCTCGGGCAGAAGCACGGGATCGGTTGCTTCCGGCAACGCCAAAACGGCATCTCCACCCCCGCCGCCTCCGGTTGGGGGAAGAAGGGGGCCACCACCGGGAATCACGAGTTCATCGTCCGGGTTGGCGTAATAGAGACCGTGACGACCAAATTGATGGGCGAGGAGGTAGGGGACGTCGGGATCATCTTGCGGACCGAACCTTCCCATCGGCGGTTGGACGGAGTCGGGAGTGTGAAGGGTAAAGGCATGTCCCGTAGCCACGTATTCGTCGATCCGCGCCCGCGCTCCCGCGTTCGGGACACCGTTAAAATCGACGCTGTTGAGAATGGTTCCGGGCATGACCCCACGGAGGCTCTCCCGGCTCGGCGCATAGACGCGAAGCTGTCCATCAATGCCATCCCCCGCGCTATTCAGAACCACACCATGGGGATTGTTCTCGCTGACAAAGGTCTCTAACGTTCCCGTGCCCGCGATGGTCGGATTGTCGCGGCTCACCGCTAGATAGGTATTTCCGAAGGCGGATTGGACCCGCGAATGAACGGCACGACTGTCTTCAGTATCTCGATGCCCGATGAGGACGCGATTGAAGTCCGTGCCGCCTGCATAGGTGTCTTGCAGTCCCGGAGCGTTGAAGGTCAAGGCACCGTTGGCGAAGGCTCGTGGATTTCCGTTGAGATCATCGTCCAACTGAATGACTCGTGCGGTTTCGTCGGCATCGAGGATGGCACTGTCGCCGACTTTGACGAAGATATCCCCTTCCCAGGTGGAGCGTCGCCCGAAGCTATCGATTCCACCTTCGACACGACTCCGGTCGCTCGTGGTTTGATAGCCACCGTGCCCGATTTTGATCGAGGCGTTGTCGCCGGAACCAGCATTGAGGAGGAGATCGTCTCCCACCGTGACGTCGATCGTTCCCGTGGCGATGGTGCGTCGTCGCGCGCGGTTGCTTCCCCAGGAATCCGGACCGCCACTGCTTCCGATGGCGACCTTCGCATCACGGAATTCGCCGCCGACGGCGATTAGATCGTTTCCGGCGGTCACGGTGATGGTTTCGTCGATCTGGGTGATGTTGGTGTGTTGACCGCCATGTCCAATTTGCGCCCAACCGCCTTGTGGCCGGACGTTGTTGTCGAAATCGGTATCGCCGTTCCCATCATGATCGTAGCGCTCTCCGGCATGACCTCGGGCTCCGTAGATGTAGCCTTCGGAATCGACTCTCCCTCCGATGTCATCCGCCGTTTTGAACAGCCCGTCGGGACCGGCTTGGAGGACGTCATCAGCGGTGCCGAAAACCCCGTCCGGACCTGGTGAGAAGTCGGTTCCATCAGTGATCGCTGCATTGCCGGCATAGCCCGTGTTTGGCGGATCGTCGTCGTCATACCGGAAGTTTCCGATTCCGCCGGATTGAGCCGACAGATTATCGACGCCGGCCAGCATGACCACATCGCCCGTCGCGGCGACCACCGAGATGCTTCCGCTCACCACGACACCCTGATTGCTTTCGTCTCGGTTGTTGTTGTTGATTTCCGTGTCCCAGCCTCCGTGACCGATCTGGCCAAAGTTCGCCGCTTGTCCGTAGCCGTACTCGGTCCCCATGATCGAGACATTGTCGCGAGCGAACACGTCGATCGCGCCACCGAGGAACTGCGCGCGACTCTCTCTTCCGCCATGGCCAATCAGCGCATAATTTTCCCGGAAGGCGAAACCGGCATGGACCTCAACGTCCCCTCCCCCAGCCTGAACCGTGATCGCATCATCGAGCACGGAACTGGAAGAACTGCGGCCGCCGTGTCCGATCTGCGCAAACGAGTAGTCGGAAATCTCTTGGGCGCTGTCGCCGCTGCCGCCGTGAAGCAACACGCTTCCGGCTTCGGACCATACCGAAATGGTTCCATCCAAGCCATCGTGGGTGGCGGAGTTGAAATTGTTGTTTCCCTGACCGTTGTCCGAATCCCAGCCACCGTGTCCGACCTGCACGTGATCGTGGCGACCGAGCCCGGCCATCAAACTGATGTCGCCCAGAGAAGAAACCGAGACGTGGCCTGTCTTGTCCCCGCGAATCGTAACGCCGCCGTGACCAATCTGGGTATAGTTCTGCTCGGACCTGCGGGAGCTGAATTCATCCCGATACGCATCGGGGAGCGCCACATGGTCGGAGAAACCTTGCTGGAAATCACTGCCAACCAGAGTGATGGAACCGTCCGGTGCCTCGACCGTGATGTCTCCGCCAATTCCCGTGCCGTTATAATTGGCACCGTCCACTCCACCATGGCCGATCTTGGCCCAAGAACGCGCCGCGTAGGGAGAAAATTTGCTGTCGTCTTCATCCGCCCAACGCCCGCTGGTGGCGTCTTGGATACCGGCTTCCTGTGCGGCAGTCCTGGCCGTCTGCGGGGAAATGAATTCGATGTTGCCGTCTGCGGCTGTCACCGTAATCGAAGAATCCCGATCGGTTCCCGCCGCACCTCCCAAGGCGCGTTCCTGAAAGCCTCCATTCGCGTTGGAGGTTTCGAAATCCGTATTTCGTCCTCCATGCCCGATCTGAACGAAGTTGGTGTCGCCCCGGGCATCGCCGAGAGAATTGTCAGCCTTGGCCGAGTCCCAACCGCCAATCGCTTCGAATCGGATCCCGGTCCCAGCATTGACATCGATCCTTCCATAGTGGTCGCCCCGCGCCAAATTGCCCCCGTGGCCAATCATGCTGAACGCTGAGTTCGCCGCCGTATCGACGTCAGGCTGACCGGAGCTGAAATCGATCGCCCCACCGGCGTCCACCATGATGTCGCCATGGTGTCCCCGCTGCAGCGGATCGAGGTTGCCGCCAAACTCCTCCGTCTTGGAATACGCGTGCCACCCGAAACCGCCATGACCGATCATGGAATAGGGTCGATCGGCCTCATAACCGCTGCGAAAGCTGACGTTTCCCGCTGCTTGGACATCGATGTTACCGCTCAAGGTTCCCTGGATGCCCTGATTATCGGAATTCCACGTGCGGATCATTCCACCATGACCGAGGTGGGCATACGATTCGTGTTCGCCGGCTTCAAACAGGATGTCGCCATCGGTGGCTTCGACAGTGATCGTTCCGGTCGCCGCGCCAGGCGATTGGTAGCCACCGTGGCCCAACTTCACATAGGTCTGGTCCTGCTGATCCGACTGGCTCAAAAAGAGAACGTTGGTGCCTCGCACGGTGATGTCAGCGCTTTCGATCGGATTCCCGTTTTCATCGAACCGACCGATGTTTCCGGCGCGTTCGTGACCACCATGACCGAGGATAGCTCCGGAGCGATTTCCCCCTGATCCCGACCGAAACAGAACCAAGCCTTCGATCGCCTCGACGTGGATGTTACCGCGATCGCCCACCGGATTTCCGTCCGGCGTGAGCATGTCAGGATCAAAGGCGCGCGGTCCCAGGTCGGTGTCGTAATTCGCCGCGTTGCGTCGATTCAGACTGGTGCTTCCCGCCACCACGTCCGCCGTCCGGCCATTACGAAACCCGCCGTGCCCGATCTGGGTGAACGCTCCCCAGCTGCCGTTGGTATTTCCGCCTGACGCGATGAGATTTCCGCGGTGATTGATCACCGAAATATCGCCCTGGAAGGCACCACGCCCTGTGCGCCGCCGCGCATTCGGAATGCCAGCTAAACCGCCGTGTCCAATTCGCGAAAAACCGGTATCGCGCCCAGCCTGAAGGAGAATCTGGGATTCTGCGCTCCCCAGCCCAGCATCCACGTTGATGTTCCCGGAGTGGTCGGCGTCGATCAGGCTGAATTCGATCTCGTTGGAACTTCCACCTCCTGAAGTGATCGGGTCGGTGTCGAAGACATTGCTGCTTCCGCCATGGCCGATTTGGGTGTATTTGCGAGCGTCACCAATCTGCTCGCCCGCCAGAATCACATCGCCCTGAACCTGGACGTTGATGTCGCCACTCGTCTCCGGCCGAAGCAGACCGGCATGCGTGACCGGGTCGAAGCCGTAGTCTCCGGCACCACCTGACTCGACGTGCGTGGTGGCCCGATAACCGAGATGAGCGAAGCGGTCGCTGCCGCGGAGGGGAACTTCGATGAGCAGATTCTCTGCGAACACGTTGATCTCGCCAAAGCGGCTTCCGACCTGAACAGCTTGGTTATTGTTCCGCGTATTGATGAGGACATCGCCGCCGGAAGGCGTGCCGAACAGCCCTTCAGAGATTTGGGCAAAGTCGATAATGCCGTCGCTCCCTTCTTGAACGGTGTTGCCGATCACATCCGGGGCCGGCGTTTCCGGAAAGCCGGTCGCCCCGTCCCAACCCGCGAAGAGATTCACATTACCAGCTCCATGACTAATGATATGACCTTCCACCGTCACGTCTCCGGTGGCTAACAAAGTAAGGGATGCGGTGTTCTGCGAAGCGGTCGGGTCGGTGTTCGGGGTTCCCCATTCAATCCTGACATCGTTATCAACCAGGATATTTCCGGCCCCGGTTCCCGTGCCACCGGTGTGGATGACGAGGTTGTTGCTGAGGAGGGCCGCGTTCACATCGGCTTCGGTGAGGGTGCCTTCCGCCGTGCTGCCGGAATCCACGATGGTCACATCCATCGGATCGAGCAAAAGCGTTCCCATGGCACCGTTCTCCGCATTCGTCGAAACGTTGCCTCGGAACGTCAGTTGGTCTCTGCCGGAGACTTCGACAAAGCCGCCATTTCCAACGCCGCTCGCCTCTGCTTCGATGTTGCCCCGAAACTGTGTCTCTCCATCGGACCAAACCACAACATTCCCGGCATCGCCATTGGAACCGTTGGCGCGAATCATCGCTCCGGCCGCGACGGTCGTTGTTGAGGATCGGCGCAGATTTCCACCACCCTGAAAGCCACCTCCGATATTGAGATCCCCTCCAGTGACGCCGCTGACATCAATCACTGCATTCGCGCCAATCGCCACCTCATCGCCGGTGATATCGATCCGTCCTCCGGCTCCATCGCTTCCGATCGAGCGAACCGTCCCTTGAATGCTCATCGCTTCCTTCGCGTCCAGTTGAATGGTTCCGGCAGAATCTCCACCGCCGGTGTCGATCAACCCGGTCGCGCCGACCTCGACGTCATTTGCCGTCACTCTAATCATGCCGCCCGTCCCGTCACCACCGGTTGCCAGCGCCCGGCCCATCACGGTTGCCGAATCACTTGCCTCCAGGTTAATGAAGCCTCCCGAATCGCTTCCGCTCGCATCCACCAATCCGGTCGCCGCCACCATGATGTCATCACCCGTTAATTCGATGGTGCCGCCTCTTCCCTCGGTGCCCATTGCGGAAACCTCACCTGCCACGAAAACTTCGTCGTTCCCTGACAAGGCCACGCTACCGCCGTTCGTGCCATTGGCATCGATGGAACCGGTATGGCCGACGATCACATTCTCTCCGCTGAGAGCTACTTGACCGCCATTGCCAATTCCGCCCGAAGCATTGACTGCTCCATTCATCGCGATCAACCCACTCCCGGTCAGGCTCAGAAAGCCGCCGTCGGTTTCCCCCCTCGCCTCCAAGGTGCTATTCGCGTAAATCACGATATCGCCAGCGTGAAGATCCACGCTTCCCCCACGACCCACGCGACCGTTCGCCGTGATCATCGATCCCGGACCGACGTCAATCCGCCCTCCAACCGGATTCGCACTCATCACGATCGAACCGCCTTCGGTGCCACCGGCATCTACCAAGGCACCGGCCGAAAGACTGACATTCCCCCCCATCACGTTGACAGAACCTCCTGCGCCAGTCGCTCCCGCCGCGTTCAACAAGCCGCCAATCTGAATCTCACCCATTCCCGTGCGAAGCTCGATTTTCCCGCCGCTTCCATCGGTGTGCTGAGCGTAAATCTCGCCGGAGTTGAAAAGATTGTCGTTGCCCGAATCCAGAATGACCCGGCCACCGACATTGCGGACCCCGTTGGCACGAATCATGCCGGAGTTGTTGATGGCCAAGGCACCGATATTGCCATGCGCTTTCAGTTCCGCCATCGCCGAGCGGATCTCGCCCGTGTTCGTCACTAGTCCCTCACCCGCACTGACAAAGACGCGTTCTTCGCCCTGGGACTTGACCAGGACGCGGTTCCCCGCCGCCAATCCGACCGTGCCGTCCAACGCTCCGATGGTCCCCTGATTGTCAACCTCGCGACCGACCAGAAAAACGTCTCCACCCACCGCATTGATCGACCCCAGGTTCACGGTCTTGCCTACACCATCGCCTTCGAAAACAGCATCGCCGCCGTTCATAGAGGCATCGTTATCGATGTCCAGGGTCGAGCCGAGAAACCCGAAGACGTCCACCTGACCACTCGGGCCAATCAGAACACCATTACGGTTGATCAGCCAGACGATTCCGTTGGCTTGCAACGCGCCGTGGATCTCCGAGGGATCGCCGCCCGTTACTCGGTTGAGAATCGCAGATGTGTTATTGGGTTGGAAAAAGCGCGTCGTCTCACCCTGTTCGATCGAGAAGCCTTCCCATTCGATCACTGCCCGATCCGAAAGCTGGTCAATGGATAGCGTGCTTCCGTTCGCCTCATTGATCACCGCATCACCGGCAATCACGCTCCCACCTTTGGGATTGGCGTAAAGCAAGGATCCTGACAAGAACAGCAACAGACCGGCGGCAACAGTTCTACCAAGGCAGCTGGGCGGGGGACGATGGAGTGAATTCGGGCGTGGGCTTTTCATCTCTGGCTGGGTTTGGGTTGATCGGGCGCAGGCACCAACTGCAGCTAGGCCAACAGCTGATGCGGTTTGATTTACCCGCCCTTTGTAGGAAATTTTTCCATTAGAGGTCAAACCATTTTTTATCGAATCATTTTTCATCACATTATTCACCCCCTCTTGAATCTCTCCTCCCCAGCGCCACGGGAAGACACAGAAGCAGGCAACCTCTCCAAAAAACCCGCCCAGCGACGCCGCCAAAAATCGGTGGAAAAGGTGAAAGAACGCTCTGCCATACGTGGTGTTTTATCTACATTTGGTAAACGCTCTAAATTTAGATAAGATGACCATCGCTGTTGAATCCCCTAAAACCACCTCACTTTCTCCCAGCACAGACCGGGCTCTGGATTTGCTCGAGGCACTGAGCGCGCATCGTGGTGGCCTCAATCTTTCCGAACTCGCCAGAGCAACAGAACTCCCTCAAAACTCCGTTTTCCGAATCGCGAACGCGATGCACGCCCGGGGCTATCTCCACCGTCGGGAATCAGACAAACGCTTCACCCTCAGCAATCGGTTTTTCGATTTGGGTCGCCCCCAAGTGAACGAGAAGAGCCTGGTGGTGTGCGCCCTGGAATCACTCCGCGAGTTGCGTGAGGAAACGGGGGAAACCACCCAACTCATGGTCCGCTCGGGCCACAAGGGAGTGGTGCTCGAGCAGGTCTCTGGACGTCATGCGGTCCAGGTCATGGGAAAAGTGGGTATGCTGGTACCTCTCTATTCCTGCGCACCGGGAAAAGCGATGCTCTCTCACCTCCCGGAAGCCGAATTGGACGAGTGGCTGGAGATGGTCACCCTCAAGCCGTTCACCCCAACCACCTGTTCAACCCGGAAAACACTGCTCGCCAACTTGGCGAAAGCCAGGCAAGTTGGATATGCCACGGATTTCTCCGAAGGCCTCGAAGGAATCCACTGCGTGGCCGCACCAATTTTCAACGAGCATCATTACCCCGTCGCGGCGCTCACCGTCATGGCTCCCACCTTCCGCCTCCCCAAGGAATCGGTCGATTCCCTCGGAACCCGATGCATCGCCGCCGCCACCAAAACCCAAGACCGCCTGTTCTGTTAGGCCCCTGACTATGCGCTTTTTCTCCACCGCAATCCTTCTGCTTGGCCTGGCCCCATCCGCCCGGGCAGCGACCACCGAGCAGATCGAGTTCTTCGAATCCCGAATTCGCCCCGTCCTCGCTCAGGACTGCTACGAGTGCCACAACTCGAACGGGAAAGCGAAGGGGAAGCTGATTCTGGATCATCGCGAGCCGATGATGAAAGGAGGAGCGTCGGGACCATCCATCGTCCCCGGAAACGCGGACGAAAGCCTCTTGATTCAGGCGATTCGCCACGAGTTCGATGATCTGCAGATGCCGAAAGCTGGCGTGATGCTGGATGAGGCAATCATCGCGGACTTTGTGACCTGGATCAACATGGGCGCGCCGGATCCTCGCGATGCCCCACCGACGGAAGCGGATTTGGCCGAGGATGCAAGCTGGGACGCCATCCTGGAGCGGCGCAAGGCATGGTGGAGCTTTCAGCCGATTCCCGATTCCGTGGAACTCGCGGGCACGGGCCATCCGGTGGACGAGCTGGTTCAGACAAAACTGGAAGACGCCGGCTTGAAACCTTCTCCGAAGGCCGATCCCACGGTGCTGGCACGGCGGCTCTCCTTCGCCCTCACCGGCCTCCCGCCGACCACGGAACAGATTGCGCATTTCGAGGACGTTGGATTCGATCAGGCCGTCGAGGAACTGTTGGCGAGTCCGCAGTTTGGCGAAAAATGGGCGCGCCACTGGATGGACTGGATTCGGTATGCCGAAACGCACGGTTCCGAAGGTGACCCGGCCATTCCCAACGCCCATCTCTATCGCGATTACCTGATTCGGGCCCTGAACGCGGATGTACCTTACGACCAACTTCTCCGCGAACACGTCGCCGGTGATTTGTTGACGGAACCTCGGATCGATCCGGAATTGGCGATCAATGAGTCGCTCATCGGCACCGCGCATTGGCGGATGGTGTTCCACGGGTTTGCGCCGACGGATGCGCTGGATGAAAAGGTGCGTTTCACGGATGATCAGATCAACGTGTTCACCAAGGCGTTTCTCGGGTTGACCGTCAGTTGCGCCCGCTGTCACAACCACAAGTTTGATGCAATCAGCCAGGCGGACTATTACGCGATGTTCGGAATCTTCGGTTCGACCCGCCCCTCCAGCGCCGCGATCGAATTGCCAGAAAACCGACGCATCCATCAGGAAACCTTGACCGCCCTGAAGCCGCAGATTCGCAACGCCATCGCCGAAGATTGGCTAGCCACGGAGCTGAAGCTGGAGGGCGAGACACCGCCGAAAGGAAAAGCACCGAGCGAACCCGAGGGCGTGGTCAAACGTTGGGATTTAACCGACCCGGCCACCTACCAGAAATGGTTTCGTCAGGGCGATGGCCTCACCGGAGTCGCCGAGCCAGGCGATTTCGTGGTCGCCACGAAAGGTGACAACGCGCTTGCTGAAATCTACCCCGGCGGAATCT
>CAYGQD010000238.1:0-10659 GCA_964351855.1 uncultured Verrucomicrobiales bacterium | reverse complement strand
TCTTGGTATGTTGACCGATGGAATCGAGCTGCGCAGTGGTGGCCGACGCGCTTGGTATGAGAGGGATTGACACGCATGTTAGTGTGATAACGTGGAAGATGAACTGACACGTTTACGCCAGGAAAACGAAGAACTGCGCCAGCGGGTCAAGATCCTGGAGCAGAAGATCGATTTGCTCGTCCGCCAAATCTATGGGCCCAGCAATGAGAAGATTGATCCCAATCAACTGGAGTTATTGGAGCTTGATTCACCGGGTGAGCCGGGAAAGGACGAAGCCTCCGCCATCGACGAGTTCGAAACGGCGGAGGCCGCTCCCGAAAAAAGTAAGCGCACCAAAAACTCCAAGCCGCGCATCCCTGACAATCTTCCGGTCATCGAGGAAGTCATCGATCCGGAACCGGTTCAGGCTTGCCCCGAGGCGTATCGCCAGATTGGCGAAGAAGTTAGCGATTTACTTGATTACGAACCGGGTCACTTTCTGTGCCGACGCACCGTGCGCCGCAAGTGGGTGAAAATCGGGGATCCGGAATCGCCGCCCATCATAGGCCAACTGCCTCCGCGTTTGATCGAAGGCGGGATGGTTGCGCCTGGTTTGTTAGCTCATATCGTCATCAGTAAATATGCAGACCATTTACCGCTCTACCGTCAGGAGAAAATTTACTCTGATCGATACGATGTAGAACTCCCCCGTCAAACGCTCTGTCGCTGGATCGAAGTTGCAGCAGATTGGTGTCAGCCGATTTATCGATCGATGGCCGAGGAGATGTTTTTGCAGAGTTACGTCAAGATCGACGAGACTCCCATCAAATATCTGAGACCTGGAAGAGGCAAAGCTCAGCAAGGCTATTTTTGGGCCTATCATGCCCAAAATGGAGATACCATTTTCGATTGGCAGGCCAGCCGGAGCCATCAATGCCTGGAGAACATCATCCCAGACACCTTCACCGGAGTGATTCAATGCGATGGATACGGTGCCTACCCGGCATTCGCCAGAAAACGCGACGGCATTCAACTGGCCGGCTGTTGGGCTCACGCGCGCCGTAAATTCCACGACGCCCTCAAGCAGTTTCCGAACGAGGCTGGATGGGTTCTACGGCACATCCAATTACTCTACGGCATCGAACAACGTTTGCGCCAGAATCGCGCGGGGCCGGATGAACGACGCCAAGTTCGCCATACAGAGAGTTGTTCTATTATTAGAGAGATCCACAAGAGACTATTCCGCTATCGCGCAGAGCCGAAGTGCTTACCGAAGAGTCTGCTTGGCATTGCGATTGACTACTGCTTGGGGCAGTGGGAGGCATTGCAGGTGTTCCTTGAGGACGGTCGAGTAGAGATTGACAACAACTTGGTGGAGAACGCGATTCGCCCGACTGCCGTCGGAAAAAAGAATTGGCTCTTCATTGGCGATGAAACTGCGGGCTGGCGCAGCGCGGTGATCTATTCGCTGATCGTCAGTTGCCGCCATCACGGAGTCGAGCCGTTCGGCTACTTCCGGGAGATTTTCGAGCGGTTACCGAGCATGACCAACCATCAAATCGGTCAGGTTACGCCACGGGCATTCGCAGATCGATTGGTTGTGGCCCAGGAGGCAGCGTAAGCGACAGAACAAAGTCAAGAGGTGGCGGGCGTGACGCTTACGATTAAGCTGACCGTCTCAGCAACCTGTGCCCAATGGGAAGACATTCTGGAAACTTGGCGAAGCCCACGTTTCCGACTTGAAATTTGAAATGCGGCTCTTCGCGGTGTTCCGCTGTTTTCCAGATCCCCGTTGGAATTTCCGTGGGCTGTTGCGGGGAAACGCGTTCCTCGTAATCGATCCAGCAGCAAACGAATACCATCACCCGACGCTCCCCGCAACGCTCTTCCAACCACCTCACTTCGACCCGAACCAATCACCCTAGAACTCTAAAGATTCCAAGAAAAGGCCCTCCACTTCTTTCGCGAGGATTCTGATCCTATTCACTATTTGCATTAGGGAACGTTTGGCGTGATGCGGAGCGTTCCAATTTGATCGACTCCGTTATGATACTGCCCCCCAATGAGGTTTTGATCGTCAAAGTAAACGCCCTCCAAGGTCAACGTTTCAGCGTTGACCGTGATTTGCCAAGTGATCGAGCCGGTCGCTGGATCGAAGGTTCCCGTCTCACCCGTTGACGGCCATGTAAGCGTGTTCCCGGACGTGATCGTCACGACCTCTTCTGCGACAACTCCATTGTCATCCATCAATGTCACCAAGATGGAGTTGGTTCCCAACAGGGTATCCAGGTTGGCAGGCTGATACAGCGCCCCTATCAAATCGACCACCACCGGGGTGGGATTCCCATCGATCGTCCAGCTGAGGTTGAATCCAGAGAGATCACTGACAGGCTGATCGTCAAAACTCAACGCCCCAGACAAGGTGTCACCGGGGAACGTCCCTGATGCGTTGAGGGTAATGGCCTGGTTGGCTACCGAGACCTGCTGATTTAAGGTCGAGCCATCTCCCATCGTAATCGCGATGGGTCCGGCCAGGCTGCTATCGAGGGTCAAGGTTCCGTAGCCTTCTCCACTGTTGGCAATGCCCGCAGGAACAGGCACCAGAAGGGTGTAGATGCCGGGACCTGACATCGATCCATTGTTAGGATAGAGATCGGCATTGTCACCAGTTCCATCGCTGTCGGTATCAACGGTTTCCGTGGGATCTGCCGGAAATGCGTCCGAGTTGTCATCGACACCGCCACCATCCGTGTCGGTTGTTTCATTCGGATCGTTCGGGAAGGCGTCCAGAGAGTCGCTCACCCCGTCTCCGTCTGAATAAGAGAGAGCCATAGCCATCGCGCTAGCAGCAGAAACCCCAGTAATGAGAGTTGCCCCTTCAGGAAGGGGAAGCGGATCTATGTCTAGGAATTCCTGATGCATTTCTTCGGGATTATCGACGGCTACAAATAGTCGATTACTGAAGGTCGCTCCACCTGGGCTTAGGCGGGGAATCACCAGATCCGGCAGCGTTCGCCAAGTGCCATCAATCAAATCGAGCGCCTCCACCGCGCCAGTCGACCCCGTTTCAGCCTCTCCGCCGGCAACGATAAGCTCGCGCCCCTGTGGGAATAGTGCAAAACTGGCTCGAGGGGTTGGAATATCATGGGGAAGCACTGACCATTGATTCGTGGCGAAATCGAAGACATCCACTTGGCCAATGGTATTTGCCTTCACGCTATCCACGGGCCGGTTGGTTTGGCGACCGCCTACGACATAGAGCTTATCCTGAACGATCGCGGCTCGATGGTGGTCCCGAGCAATAGGGGCATCGGCAAGGGGAGTCCAGGCTCCTGTTGCGGGATCAAACTCGTCAAACCACGCAACAAAGCCTCCTTGATGCCCTTTTGTATTTCCGCCGACGATGTAAATCTTGTCGTTGTAAACAACAGCCGATGCAGCGCCACGCTGGCGTTCTAAAGGAATTTCGGGTCCTACCGACCACTGTTTCGTGGAAATATCCAGAATGTAAACATTAGACACCGGCGGGTCAGCTGAATAGTTTCCAGTAAGGGCTCCTACAATATAGATTTTGTCATTCCATTCTACGGCTTGAAAGTGATGGATCTTGATCGGTGGGCCAGGGTGTTCTGTCCACGTGTTTGTGGATGCGTCGTAGACCTGAAAAGGTATCTTCTTCCGCCCCCCCAGAAGATAAAGCTTGTTCGAGATTCCGATGTAATCGTTTTCATGCCGGGGGGTTGGCCCGCTGCCATCACTGCTGGGCAAGAGCTGCCAGTCACCGTTGGGTATGGGAACACCTTGGGCTGCTCCTGCCAAGATGGGATCCCCGCTTCCGCCATTCGTTGGATCATTAGGGTAAGGGTCGGAGTTGTCGCCCATTCCATCGCCGTCCGAGTCAGTGGTTTCTGAGGGATCGTTCGGGAAGGCATCGAGCGAGTCCTCAACCCCGTCTCCATCACTATCGGTTGGAGTTCCTCCGTTGTTTGGATCATTAGGGTAGGGATCGGAATTGTCACCGATACCATCGCCGTCCGTGTCAGCAGTTTCTGCGGGATCGTTCGGGAAGGCATCGAGAGAATCTTCAACTCTATCTCCGTCACTATCGGTCGGAGTCCCGCCATTCGTTGGATCATTGGGGTAAGGATCGGAATTGTCGCCGATGCCATCGCCGTCCGTATCAGTGGTTTCTGAAGGGTCGTTTGGAAAGGCATCGAGGGAGTCGATGACTCCGTCTCCGTCTGAATCAGGATCGATAGTGGTTCCGGATGCTTGGTAAAGGGCGAGGCCACTGATCTTTGCGTCATTCACGAGGCTCACGAAGGTCACGCTAATGGTTCCGTTCGAGTCCGAGGTAGTGCTGAAGGATTCGATTACTGCCACATATTTGGTGCCCGCTACCGCGATAATGTCGTAGTTTTCAAGGACGAGCGTACCATTGATCAATACATCGAAGACTCGTTTGCCTGGATCTGAGAAGTAGATTTCGGCGAAGTGAAGTGCCAACTCGTGGGCTGTATTTGGAACGAGGTCACTCAGGCTATAGGAGAAGTTACCATCTCGCTCATATCGATAGACATCTTCAGGAATATCGCCGTTACCTGTAATGACGGCCTTTCGTTTTCGATAGGTGCCTCCTTCAAAGAAGTCCGTGTCAGCCTCAAAGTCGCCAGCGTCGCTGCCGCCGGAGTTGATTGCGCGGAGGAATACCGTTTCGCCTGTAGAGCTACCGTTGGTCGGGTCGTTCGGAAACGTGTCCGAGTTGTTGCCGATACCATCACCATCGCTATCAATGGTTTCAGTTGGGTCGTTGGGAAAGGCGTCTCCATTGTTGCCTACACCATCACTATCCGTGTCCATCATTTCGGTCGGATCATTCGGAAACGCATCAAGAGAGTCCTCAACTCCATCACCGTCAGTGTCGGTTGGAGTTCCGCCATTCGTTGGATCAGTAGGATATGGATCAGAGTTATCACCGATACCATCTCCATCAGTGTCCGTGGTTTCGGCCGGATCATTCGGAAAAGCATCAGAGTTGTCACCTTCGCCATCACTATCCATGTCCGTCGATTCGGTTGGATCGTTTGGAAAGGCATCCAAGGAGTCTACGACGCCGTCTTCATCTGAGTCCGGATCTGGGGTAGTTCCCGCAACTTGAAAGAGAGCGAGCCCACTGACCTTCGCGTTGTTCACCTCTGTCACAAAAGTCACAGAGATCGCTCCCGTCGAGTCTGAGATGGTATTGAAGGTTTCGATGACCGCCGCATTTTTGGCTCCCGTCACCGAGATGATATCGAAATTGTCGAGGACAAGCACGTCATTGATGAAAACGTCAAAGACGCGCCTACCTGGATCTGAGTGATAGATTTCAGCGAAATGAAGCTCGAGCAGGTGGGCTGTATCCGGAGAGAGGCCGGTCAGATTATAGGTAAAGTTTCCATCGCGCTCATAGCAATAGACATCAGCGGGCACCTCACCATTTCCCGTAATGATGGCTTTGCGCTTTCTGAAAGTCCCGCCACCTAGGAAATCCGTGTCTGCAACGAAGACACCCTCATCGCTTCCACCAGAATTGATGGCACCTAGGAATGTATAATCAGCCGCAGAATTGCCGTTGGTAGGTTCCCTCGGAGTGTAATCGCCAGAGGATTGTGCATGCGAGTAAACGCTGAGACCAAATGCACAGACTAGGTGGAGCAAGGACTTCATGACATTATTTGTGCAGGTTGGTGGCGACAGAACAGCTAACATTCTAGGAGGGGCTCCCAAAGGCCAGCCAATTCATCAAATCGCCCGCGCGCAAAAAGCCCTCATGAAGGAGGCAATGGAGTGTCAACTTAGTAGGATTAAATTTATTTGTCGCGTTTTTTATACTCACTATTTTTAATATCCGCAAAATTGCTTGCCAGATCCACTCATAAAATCCCGATTTTGATGAAAATTTACTGAGACTGACCCCTCGGAGAAAATTTTTTCAAACAGGGTTTTGAAGGTGCCGGGTGTAGCGTGCGTAAATTTCTGAGGTTGTGACCCAGGCGCAACGAGGAGCGGTCCGGTGTTCGCAACTGAGAGCAACAAAACCCACAGCCTCAGAAACTTGCGCCCAAAGGAAAAACCAGTCTCTCCATTTGGCGAAGCCTACATTTTTAGCCCAATTTACAAGTCTTTATGGCGTTCCCGAGCGTGCCCCTCTCCCGCTAAGGTCAACGGGTCATTATTGACGATAAAATGCTACATCTCCGAACCTGTGGATGGATCGGAATTTCCAATTTCGAAGCAGTTGGTGCGAGGAGGGGCGCTCCGGTTTGGTCAAACAGCCGTCATATCGCCACAAAGCCTCTTGGCGAAACCCCCACGCAACGTCAATGCCCTCACCGTTAGCAATAATTTGCCAGGCGAGTTCAGCAAAGGCTCAGAAGCGAGAAAACAAATATTCCCGTTTCGCTAGGGAAGGTTTGGAGCGATACGAAGCACTCCAATCTGGTCGATACCATTGTGATACTGACCCCCAATGAGGTTTTGATCGTCAAAGTATACGCCCTCCAAGCTCAACGTTTCAGCGTTGACCGTGATTTGCCAAGTGATCGAGCCGGTCGCTGGATCGAAGGTTCCCGTCTCACCCGTTGACGGCCATGTAAGCGTGTTCCCGGACGTGATCGTCACGACCTCTTCTGCGACAACTCCATTGTCATCCATCAATGTCACCAAGATGGAGTTGGTTCCCAACAGGGTATCCAGGTTGGCAGGCTGATACAGCGCCCCTATCAAATCGACCACCACCGGGGTGGGATTCCCATCGATCGTCCAGCTGAGGTTGAATCCAGAGAGATCACTGACAGGCTGATCGTCAAAACTCAACGCCCCAGACAAGGTGTCACCGGGGAACGTCCCTGATGCGTTGAGGGTAATGGCCTGGTTGGCTACCGAGACCTGCTGATTTAAGGTCGAGCCATCTCCCATCGTAATCGCGATGGGTCCGGCCAGGCTGCTATCGAGGGTCAAGGTTCCGTAGCCTTCTCCACTGTTGGCAATGCCCGCAGGAACAGGCACCAGAAGGGTGTAGATGCCGGGACCTGACATCGATCCATTGTTAGGATAGAGATCGGCATTGTCACCAGTTCCATCGCTGTCGGTATCAACGGTTTCCGAGGGATCCGCCGGGAAGGCGTCCGAGTTATCACCGACGCCATCACCATCCGTGTCGGTCGTTTCATTCGGATCGTTCGGGAAGGCGTCCAGTGAGTCGCTCACCCCGTCTCCGTCTGAATCAGAGAGAGCCACAGCCATCGCGCTGGCAGCAGAAACCCCAGTAATCAGGGTTGCTCCTTCAGGAATCGGAAGTGGATCCATATCCAGGAATTCCTGATTTGCCAAGGTATCTTCAGGTGAACCAACCGATACAAACAAGCGATTGCGGAACGAAGCACCTCCTGGACCGTTACGCGAGTATACCAGATTAGGCAGCGTCCTCCACGTGCCGCTAATCAAATCAAGCGCCTCGACTTCGTCATGATTCCCGGAGAGTGACTCCCCTGCGGCCACGATCAATTCACGACCGTGCTGAATCATTGCCACACCAGCTCGCGGTGTCGGAATATCATTCGGAAGCGTTGACCACTGGTTGGTGGCAAAGTCGAAGACATCTACTTGGCCGATCGTATTGGCCTTTACGTTGTCCACAGGCCGATTCGTCTGGCGACCGGCTACCACATAAAGCTTATCTTGAACGATCGCGGCCCTGTGATGGTCCCGAGCGATCGGGGCATCAGCAAGGGGAGTCCAAGCCCCTGTTGCGGGATCAAACTCGTCAAACCATGCAACAAATCCACCCTGATGGCCCTTGGTATTCCCACCGACGATGTAAATTTTTTCGTTGAAGACTACAGCCGCCGCAGCGCCGCGCTGACGGGCATCCGGGATTTCTGGCCCCACAGACCACTGGTTGGTTGTAATGTCATAAATATAGACATTCGGCACAGGAGGCTCTGATGAGTAATTCCCCGTGAAAGCGCCCACTATGTAGATCTTATTATTCCACTCGACAGACTGAAAGTGGTGGATCTTGATTGGTGGTTCGGGATACTCCGTCCAAGTATTTGTCGAAGCATCATAGACTTGAACCGGATCGATTTTTCGACCACCCAACAGATACAGCTTGTTTGCGATTCCAATGTAGTCGTTCTCATGGCGAGCCTCGGGGGAACTACCGTCAGCGCTGGGCAGTAACTGCCAGCCACCGTTGTAAGCAGGCACTCCTTCTGCTGCACCAGCCAATTCAGGATCCTCACCCGGGCCACCATTGGTTGGATCGTTGGGGAAAGGATCAGAGTTGTCTCCGATGCCATCGCCATCCGTATCCGTGGTTTCGGTAGGATCATTCGGGAACGCATCCAAGGAGTCGTCAACACCGTCTCCGTCACTGTCAGTTGGAGTTCCACCATTGGTTGGATCATCGGGGTATGGATCGGAATTGTCCCCAATGCCATCGCCATCGGTGTCGACCGTCTCCGAAGGGTTGTTTGGAAACGCGTCCGAATTGTCGCCCACGCCGTCTCCATCCGTGTCGGTCGTTTCATTGGGATCATTTGGGAATGCGTCAAGCGAGTCACCAACGCCGTCTCCATCTGAGTCAGGCTCAGGTGGTCCAGTAACTTGATAGAGCGCAATACCACTTACTTTGGCATCATTCACCAAGGTCACAAAGGTTACGGTTATGGTTCCGGTTGAGTCTGCGATGGTGTTGAAGGTTTCGACCACGGCCGCATTCTTGGCTCCGGTGACCGAGATAATGTCATAGTTCTCAAGAACAAGCGTGCCATTGATGAGGACATCGAAGACTCGCTTCCCGGGATCCGAGTGGTAGATCTCGGCGAAATGAAGCTCCACCAAGTGTGCTGTATTTGGTGTCAACCCGGAGAGTGTGTAGGAAAAGTTCCCGTAGCGCTCAAAGCGAAAGACATCGGCGGGAATGTCGCCATTTCCGGTGATAGCGGCATTGCGTTTTCTGTAAGTCCCGCCACTGAAGAAATCCGTATCAGCCTCGAAATTGCCTTCGTCACTACCTCCAGAGTTAATGGCGCGTAGCAATACCGTTCCACCAGAGGAGCCACCGTTGGTGGGATCATTAGGAAAAGGGTCGGAGTTGTCCCCAATGCCATCGCCATCAGAGTCCATGGTTTCAGTTGGGTCATTGGGGAATACGTCAGCGTTGTCTCCAGTGCCATCGCCATCGCTATCGACGGTTTCAGAAGAATCTGTCGGGAACGCGTCCGAGTTATCACCGACGCCATCACCATCCGTGTCGGTCGTTTCAGTCGGGTCGTTCGGGAAGGCATCCAGAGAGTCTTCAACCCCATCGCCGTCACTGTCGTTAGGAGTCCCTCCGTTGGTCGGATCGTAAGGGTAAGGGTCAGAATTGTCACCGATACCATCTCCGTCGGTATCGACGGTTTCAGAAGGATTCGTGGGGAATGCATCCGAGTTATCACCAACACCGTCACCATCCGCATCCATCGTTTCGGTCGGATCACTTGGGAAGGTATCCGAGTTATCACCAACGCCATCACTATCCGTGTCCATTGTTTCGGTCGGATCATTTGGGAAGGCATCCAACGAGTCGATGACACCGTCACCATCGGTATCGGGGTCGGACGGATTTCCAGTAATTTGATAGAGAGACAAACCGCTGACCTTTGCGTTGTTGACCAACGTCACAAACGTAACGACAATATTTCCGTTCGAGTCTGCGTTCGTATTGAAGGATTCGACCACGGCCGCATTCTTGGCCCCAGATACCGAGAGAATGTCATAGTTATCCAACACGAGGGCACCGTTGACGAGGACATCAAAGACTCGTTCACCAAGATCTGAATGGTAAATTTCGGCAAAGTGCAGTTCCAGCAGATGAGGGGCATTGGGAGTGAGTCCTGTCAGATTGTAAGAGAAGTCTCCATCACGCTCGTAGCGATAGACATCGGCAGGAACCGCGCCGTTTCCGGTGATCACCGCCTTGCGTTTTCGATAGGTGCCTCCACCTGAGAAATCGGTATCAGCCTCGAACGCTCCTTCGTCGCTGCCACCTGAATTGATGGCTTTTACCAATACCGTATTATTAACTGGCGATTGCGCGTACGTGCTTACGGCAAGACACACTACGCCTATCAAACCGAATAAGTGCTTCATGTTTTGAGTGGTGCTAGTTGGTTAGCTGAGGTTCAGCCAACCGATCAAAGTGACGTCTAACGTTTCACCTTGAATCAAGCCTTTCAGCACAATGGGTGCCCCGTGATAAAGCCGCGGATAGGTTGATGCCCAATGCCTGTTTGACGTTGATCCCAAGTTCCAAATTATCCATCGAATAGTAGCTCGTCGAGTGAGTGACGAGAATCGAATCAAAATTCTTTTTACGGATCAAATAGAGTTGATCAGGTTTTGTGGAAAGTTTCCTCCTCGGGTAAATTGTTTGCCTTTGAAGTCATCATTTTTGGCCGATCGCCGTTCGATTGGACTTTTCGGAGGACCCTATGGCGTATTTGGAGCAATGCGAAGCACTCCAATCTGGTCGATACCATTGTGATACTGGCCTCCGATGAGGTTTTGATCGTCAAAGAAGACGCCCTCCAAGGTCAACGTTTCAGCGTTGACCGTGATTTGCCAAGTGATCGAGCCGGTCGCTGGATC
>CAYGQD010000237.1:0-10737 GCA_964351855.1 uncultured Verrucomicrobiales bacterium | reverse complement strand
GCTCGACTTCGTGGTGGCAGGGTTGGCGATGGGATCGGAGGAGGCGCCCATTTTGCATCTGTCTGCAGCGCACGATATTCGATACGATGAAGCGGCACGGTTTTTCGCGCAGAAACTCGGTGCCGATTCATCTCTTGTGGAATCCAATAGTGCGCGGCAGAGGCTGGGCTCAGATTCGTTTATTCCGAACTACACCAGTCTCGCGACGAGTGAGCGTCCGGATCCCTACCAAGCGTTGACTCATTTTTTGAATTTCAATGTCTGATTTGACCTGTCACGAGTGCGAGTCTTCTGACCTGCATGAATTCAAAGCTTATCGCGAGCTAGGCCGTGTGACCTCGGATTGTAAGGCTTGGCCTTCCGGGGGACGCCTAAATCTATGCCGAAACTGTGGTTTGCTTCAAACTCCAGTTACGCCGGAGTGGTCCGCAGAATGCGATCGAATTTACCGAGACTACTCGGTCTACTATCAGTCTGGCGGAATTGAGCAGGCGGTCTTTGACGCAGAAACCGGAGAGCCGATGCCGCGATCCGAAAAATTGGTTGCATCGTTGGTTGGAACCCTAGATCTCCAACCCCAAGGTAGACTCTTGGACGCTGGGTGTGGAAATGGTGGATTTCTAAAGGCTTGTGCCAAGGTCCTAACGGACTGGCAATACGCTGGAGCAGAACTTTCTGAGAAGTATCGCGAAGATGTTTTGCAAATCCCAGGAGTTCGTGACTTTTTTGCGATGGATTTGCGTGATATTCCCGCTGGCTTCAGTGCGATTTCGATGATCCACCTGCTCGAGCACGTTCCAAATCCTGGAGGATTGCTGCGATCAATGGGAAAGAAACTCGACGAGGGCGGCTTTGTCTTCGTGCAGGTGCCTACTCCAACTGAAAATCCGTTTGAACTTTTGATCGCGGATCATTGCAGCCATTTCACGGCATCGAGTTTGCAGAACCTCGCTTTGCAGTCGGGATTGGATCCCGTGAATCGTGACAATTTTGGATGGTTGCCCAAGGAATTGTCGCTCATAGCGACGCCAAAAGAATCGGAGTCGAACACGCCAAATCCGGATACGTCTGAGCAGATAGCACAAACCGAGAAAACTTTGTCGTGGCTGAAGTTGGTGATGAGCCAAGCGAAAGAATTAGCCGCTGACCAACCCATTGCAGTCTTTGGAACGTCCATCGCCGCGAACTGGCTTGTCGGATGTCTGGGGGAAGACGGAATCGCTTGCTTTTTGGATGAAGATCCAAGCCGCAAGAACACAAGACACCTCGGAAAACCTGTCTACACTCCTGATGAAGTTCCTTCGGGTGTGCCAATTTTTGTACCGCTAGCTCCGCAAGTCGCTGCTTCCATTCAAAACCGGCTCCATAGGTTGGACTTGGTGATTCCCGCCACGGCTGCGCTAAACTAAGCATGAGTAAGATCAAATCATTCGTCGAGTTTTACGAGAGCGAGCGAATTTCGCCTGTTGCCCAGGATATTTCAGATTTGCAGAAACACTTCAGACGTCGCGATGCCCTCTATCGTGTGCTTGGTCTTCCAGCCTCCTTTGTGAAGGATCGCTCAGTGGTGGAGTTTGGTCCAGGATCAGGCTACAATAGCTTGCACACAGCCAGCTACAAACCTGGCCGTTATATGCTGGTAGAAGGAAATCGCTATGGAGTTGAGTCCATTCAAAAGCTGTTTGCCGAACACCCTTCGGTTCTCGCTAGGGAACCGGAACTTACACATTCTCTTTTCGAGGATTATCAAACCGAGGAGCGCTTTGACTTGGTGATTTGCGAGGGGACACTTCCTTTTCAGGCCGATCCAGTGGGGTTGTTAGAGCATATTGCCAGTCATACCGCAGAAAATGGAATGATGGTGATTACAACCTGCGATTCCATTAGCTATCTCCCGGAGTGTTTGCGCCGTTTTGCGGCGCGTTTTTTGGTTCGTAATCTGAATGATACCGAAGCAAAGTTGGAACGCTTGCTACCGGAAATCTCACCTCACCTCAACACGCTGGCGGCGATGAGTCGGTCTCATCGCGATTGGCTGCTTGACAATATCATCCAGCCATTTAGCGGTCGCTGGTTGCTGGGGATTTCAGAAGTTATCGAGGCACTAGGTGGTGAATTTTCACTCCATGGAAGCTCGCCGCATTTTATAACGGACTGGCGTTGGTACAAAGCCCTAGTTGGAGATCCGCGCCAAGAATTCAATGGTCCGGGATTGGAGTCGTATTGGCAAAATCTTCACAATCTCATGAATTATCAGGCGGAGCCGACAGTTGGGGACAGTGCGACGAACCGCCGCCTCAAAGAAGTTGGGGACCAAGTTTATCGCCTTTGCCTTGCGAGCGAGGAAAGCGGTGCAGACTGGAATCAACTCATTAGGGACCTGGCTGATTTAACAAAACAACTCATCGCTCACGCGGCGAACATGGACGCTCAAACCAAGTCTTCGCTTGGGGCGTATGAAAATGTGCTCAATCAACTGGAGAACGAAGCTACAGACATTAGCTGGGGTGCATTCGAAAGTTGGTTTGGTAGAGGGCAACAATACGTCAGTCTCCTGCGGCATTCCTCTTCCTGAACCAAAAGAAAACTAAACTATCGTGAATTTTCCTCCTCAATTTGGTCAAAACTACTTTCGCGAGATCGCGGAACTGTCCCAACAATTTGCTTGTAGTGACGTTCACGGCACCTCGATAGGATTTGATGCGGGAATTGAGGAATTCGCGCGCCTATCGGTTGCCTGCCGTGATCGAGGCGGAAAAGTCTATTTTTTCGGGAACGGCGGCAGTTCAGGGATCGCGAGCCACATGGCTGCGGACTTCACCAAGAATGGTCGTATTCCAGGGTTGACGTTTACCGACAACTCATTGCTGACCTGCATCTCCAACGATTTGGGATACGAAAACGTCTTTTCCGAGCCTTTCTCCATTATCGGCAGACCTGAGGACATGGTAGTTGCGGTGAGTAGCAGTGGTAAGTCTGCCAATATCCTCAACGGAGTACAAACTGCTCTCAAAATGGGGTGTGAGGCTGTGAGTCTGTCAGGTTTTGAGCCCGGAAACCCTTTACGTGGGATGGGTGATTTAAGGTTTTATGTCCCATCGAAGAGCTATGGCTATGTAGAGATCTTGCATCAAGCGATCATTCATTGTGCTCTGGACCTGATAATGGCAAGTGCCGAGTAAGGTCGTCCACCACAAACATGCGTGGAAGTTCTTTCTGATACAGAATTATAAATGGAATTAAGCTTAAAAAAATATAATGGTCACTCCGCCTTTTGCTCCCATAAATTCCCACCCGCTATTTGCACGGGAGACGCGGAGTTGTCCCAAGTTGGAGACGTTTTATCGGTTCCATCAAGTCCGAGATTAACTCACTGATCCAAGGGTTGCGAACCGCTGCTCGGGGATTGCCATCTTCGAGGCATCCCGGGCGAGGATACGATTTCATTTGGGCGGACTCAGTATGGAGCCTGCTTAAATTCATCCACTCGAAATCCCCCAGAGCCTTAATCTCCCAGAGCCTTAAAATTGGGAACGTTAAAAACGCCACCCACCAGATTTATTAACACGCGGTTGGGTTAGTCAAAAATATCCACAGAGCGAAAACCGGGTTTAGGTTGTGGTGCCTCGTTGCTGTGAAATCAAAAGCCTCTTGAATCTCCAAGCGCATTTTCCTGGTTTTTCAGACTGTTCTTTTTGTATGAGTGACCCATCTGCAGCTAATTATGCTTCGCGAATCTGGCGCAAGTTCGTGTCTGTGTTTCAGTTGACGTGGCGTCGAGTTACTAATTTTCTGTTCTACCCGGCTTCTCTGCTTTTGGGACGGGTGTTTGGGATCCGTATCGCAAATTTGCGGTCCCATCGCATCGGTCATCTTGCGATGGATGTCGATTGCTTCCTCAAAGAGTGCATTTTGGATGGTGCAAACTCAAAAACTTTTGGAGCGATTTACGATCCGGTTCCGTGTAATAGCGCTATGCTGGACTACTGGATTAGTTCGTTTCCCGATCGCATATTAACCGGTCCCAAGGCGCAAATTGCCGGTAGACTTGGGGAAATCGAACCAAGTCGCTACCCAATGATTTACAACTCTGCAGTGCCTGTGCCGGCAATCCTTCAAGGGGATGACTTTCGTGATATTAGACCGCTTGGTTCTTCGGTTTATCACGTTTACACCCGTTGGGGAGATCGTCTCCCACTGGTTCAATTGACCAAGGAGCACCGGGAGCGGGGTCGAGATATTCTCAAGCAATGGGGAATTGGAAAAGACGATTGGTTCGTTTGCCTTCATGCCAGGGAATCCGGATGGGACGCGATAGTGGACGACGCAGACAAAGCAAGGCGAAAAAGCTTTCGCAATTCGGATATCAACACCTATCGGATTGCCACTGAAACGATCGCAAAGGCGGGAGGTTGGTGCATACGAATGGGGGATAGCTCCATGACCAGATTACCTGCTTGGGAGCGAACAATTGACTATGCACACAGCACCGCAAAAGCCGATTGGATGGATTTGTTCCTATGCGCGGATTCTCGATTCTTTCTAGGGACGAACTCCGGTCTGTTTGGGGTGGCATGCGTTTTCGGAGTGCCATGCGCGTTGTGCAACCTTGTGCCAATGACGGGGATGCCAGTCGGGAGTCGGGATATCGGGATAGGGAAACTGCTAAAACATAGGTCGTCTGGTGAATTAATCAGTTTTCCTGAGATTCTGGAGACAAAGTATCACCTCTCGAATAATGGAGACCTATATGATCTCTGGGACCTGGATTATATCGACAATTCAGAGGAGGAAATTGGCGATCTTGCTTCAGAAATGATCCAACGTCTGGACGGATCGTTTGAGGAAAGCGAGAACGATCGTGATATGCAAAACCATATGTTGAAAATGATCAACCAACGCCACATGTGTCACATGCTCTCTTCACAGTTTGCCACCACGTTCCTCAGACGGCATTCCGCGTTGGTTTGGGGAAGCGAGAATGTAGGATCTGCCATCTCTGCGGCGACGGCAATCGGAACCAGTAAGTTTTAGCTCATCAGACTTCCGTAGCTACCTGCCAGTTTGGTTGAATATTTTGTCGTGAGAATTGAATACACTTTAGAGCGTCCGTATAAGAAGCACTTTGCCTGTGAAATGATGCCAGCTGAGACCGAATGGGAAACTCTCAGTTCTTGTCCGGTTTGCAATTCAGAACAGTTGGTGACGCTTGCGATTTTGGCTGACTCTCTTGAGACTTCGGAATGCAAGATTTGTGGACACTCGTTTCATAGTCGGCGACCGAATTTGGCTTGGTGCGGAAAGTGGTATTCTGGCGAATGGGATGGTGGGCGTGCACACTCTGCCTCTGAAAGTAGCTCGCGCAAGGCGTGGCGAAATGCGAGGTCAATTCAGTGGAGAACGGCGAGTCGTATTCGCTTTCGGTTTTCGAAAGCAGTTATTGAAGATCGTTGCTATATGGGAGCGATGCCTGCGTTGCGGGAAGGAAATATTGACAGCGTGCTTTCGATTGGTTGCGGGAATGGAAGCGAGTTAGCAAATTTCAAGTTTGCAGGCTGTGTAGTGAATGGCATCGAGGCAAGCGAACACCGGGTGCGGCAGGCTAACCGACTTATTGGAGGTGGAATCAAAAGCAGGATGGTCGAAGGTTTGAATGAGGAGACCTTCGCTAGGCGATTCGATCTCGTGATGTCCAATCACGTCGTAGAACACTGTCTTGATCTCCACGAAGTAATGGCGGCAGTGATGCGGGTGATCAAGCCTGGGGGATGGCTCCAACTCTCTGTGCCAAATCGCTACCGGATGCCTGTGGTTTTTGATTTGCTGTATGCATTGCACCCGCAACGATTCTGCCGAAATTCTTTGATTCATCTATTCCGGCAATACGGGTTCGAGCCGAATAGTGTTTATGAGGATATTGAGTTGCGGGTTCTGGCGCAACTCAAGGGAGGTCCTCATCCCCTGGAGCAACATGGGCATCCAGATGACGCCGGTTCGATAAGACCAGAGGACCTGCTCGAAAGAAAGCTGAAGGGCTTTGGTGATGAAGGTGAATCTCTTTACGCAGAAGTTTCGAGTCGCGAACCGGTTATACTTTCTCGTACGCTGCCGACTGATCCGAAAAGTGGTGTGTTGAAATTGCACAGTGTTTCGGATTCACAAGGTGCTCTACAATTCCACGAGGCGAATCACAATGGACCCTCGCGATTTTGGGTAAAATAGCAAACCTTCCACCGCAATGGCTCAAGACATCAATCAAGAGTTTCAGCCTCCTTTAGGGCGACGATTGTTCTTTAAAATGAATGGTCCCGAGCACGTTAAAAAATGGAGAGCTAAAAATCGTGCTAGGATTGGAGTATCAGAGGAAACTAATGAACTCCAATTTGATTCTAACTTCAATGCTTCTGCTTGTTTTGGGGTCAACTGGGAAGAGGCTATTTCAGGTTACAAAGAGCGGGGCTGGTTTTTCTGTGACCCATTTTTGTCCTCTGACCTGCATGCTAAAGTTCAAATTGGTTGGCCGAATAAGATTTTCCTGAATCCTCCCAAGCGATCGACCAAATGGTATAACAACGGTTTTTTCTGGACGAAAAATAGGGATTCGTCGTTGCGTTATCTCGATCATCACCCAAGTTTAAGCGATCTTCTACAGGCGCTGGGTTCAAAGATGTTTGTTGACCAAATTTCGAATTTAGCTGGCTGTGAAATGGAGTTTTCCGAGTTCCATGTGACGGATTCCGGTGAAGGGGCCGAAGTTCCCATGCATCTGGACGGGCTTTTGAGTGTGAAAAATGGCGACAAGGCTCTTGGTATTGCGATTTTTGTGGATGGGACGGGTGGAGAACGCTCGGGAGGTCTTTGCGTGAGTGGTTCAAATTGTTGGGATGATTTGGTATTTGAGCCTCCGAAATTAAAGAATACCGCGCTGATCTACAGTAAAAAACTTCACCATGGTTTTCTTCCGATCGTCAAGGGTAAGTTCCGGCATTCGATCAATACCCAGTATTGGCCTAAAGGGACAACACCTGAGTGACCGATACAGAGATCATCATCGCGGGGCGCAAGACTCTGGAAATTGAGATCCAGGAATTGCAACGGCAGTTAGAGAGTCTGAGTAGTTCGTTCGTTGAAGCAGTAAAAAAGATTGACGTTGCTAGGAATGGCGGTCGTAAGGTCATCGTATGCGGGGTAGGGAAGTGCAGCTATATTGGAGAAAAAATCGCAGCTACGCTCACGAGTACAGGAACTCCAAGTCTTGCGTTGAATTCCCTGAATGCTCTGCATGGAGACCTCGGAATCGTCTGCGACGGCGATGTAGTATTGGCTTTGAGTCACAGTGGAGAGACCGAGGAGATCCTTAATTTGCTTTCGGCGTTACGACGCTTTTCCATTGAGATTGTCTCGATCACCGGGAACGATCAGTCGATGCTAGCGAAGCACAGTGATGTTGTGATTCCGTTTCGCATCGAGCGCGAGGCTTGTCCGCTTGCGCTTGCGCCAACGTCTAGTACTACCGTAATGCTCGCCCTAGGAGATGCTTTGGCAATGGTCTTGCTTGGCGCTGCTGGATTCCAGGCGGAAGACTTTGCGAAGTTCCATCCCGGAGGAAGTCTGGGACGAAGGCTATTGACCCGAGCGAAAGAAATGATGCGGTCACGGGATGAAATTGCGGTCGTGGCGGCGTCTGCATCGATCAATGATGCGCTCGAACAGATGACGAAACATCGAGCAGGAGCGGTAGTTGTCACGAACTCCGAAGGAGATAAACTTGAGGGCATTTTTACCCATGGTGACTTCGTGCGCGCGTTTCGGGAACACGGCGGGAAGATCGCAGAGGTTGAAGTTCAGGAACTGATGACGGCGAATCCAATCACGACTACCGCCGACCGACTTGCCGGTGAGGTTCTCGGCGTATTGAAGGAGCATCGGATTGACGAATTGGTGGTGCTCGACGAGAACGAATGTCCAGTTGGCTTGATCGACGTTCAAGATCTGTCGCGACTGGGGTTGCTCTGAAAGTTTTTTTGATTCACATGACCAACGTTAAAATTTTCGGCGCCGGTTCCATCGGCAACCACCTCGCGCACGGCTGCCGCACAAAAGCTTGGGGGGTCACGATCACGGACACGGATCCGGCTGCATTGCAGCGGACCAAGAGCGAGATCTACCCCGACCGTTATGGTGCTTGGGATGAGAGCATCCGTCTAGAGGTCGCGGAAGGCACGCCAACGGCTTCCGGCTGTGAGGTGGCGATCATCGGTACACCGCCGGATTCGCATTTTCCGATCGCGAAGAGCCTGATGCAAAAAGATCCGCCCAAGGTGATTTTGATCGAGAAGCCGTTGGCGACGCCCGATTTGGCGGGTTGTCAGGAATTGGCCGATCTGGCAAAATCGACAGGGACGACCGTCTTGGTCGATTACAACCATACCGTGACTCCGAACACGAAGTTCGCTGAGAGTCTGCTGGCCGAGGGCAAAATCGGCGCGTTGCAGACACTGCTGGTGCGCTGGGTCGAGCACTGGGGTGGGATCTACAAGGCGCACCCTTGGTTAGCGGGACCGGCGGACACGTATCTCGGGTTCTGGAAGCGCGGAGGCGGTGCGTTGGGCGAGCATTCGCACGGGGTAAACATTTGGCAACACTTTGCGCGGAAGGCGGGTGAGGGGCGAGTGACTGAGGTTTCCGCGTCGATCGATTATGTCACCGAAGGTGGAGCAGACTACGACCAATTGGCACAATTAGCGCTGAAGACCGAAAACGGCTTGCTGGGTGCGGTCGTTCAGGACGTTGTGACGGAACCGCCAACGAAAAATCTCCGTCTGCAGGGTGAAATGGGGTTCTTTGATTGGTATGCCAACTACAGTGCGGGTAACGACGCGTTGATTCACGGCAACGCTGAGAATCAGCACTTCGAATTATTCCCAAAGGCACGCCCCGACGACTTCAAGCCAATGATCGAGCAGATTGACGGATTCCTCGCCGGCGAAATTGCGACAGCCGATCTAAGTTCGACACTCGAACACGGCCTGGAGACGATGCTCGTCATCGCGGCGGCCTTTCGCTCGAATGAATCCGGTAAGCGCGTAGCGATCGACTACGCGAAAGGCTGGAGCCTCGATGCTTTGAGTTCCTGACAACGCATTCGAATGATGTTCCGCCTCAAAACGTTCCAAAGCTAAGCAGATCATGAGTCAGTCACCGTCGATCCTTTCGGATCTCTTCATCTTCGATCTCGCCAACAACCATCAGGGCGATATGGATCACGCCAAGCGAATCATTGAAGGCGTGGCCAAGGTCGTTTCAAAGCATGGGGTCAAGGGGGCGCTGAAGTTTCAGTTCCGCCATATACCGACGTTCATTCATCCGGATTTTGTGGACCGGAAGGACGTGAAGCATATTCCACGATTTATCGAGACAGCGCTTTCCGCCAAACAGTACGCGGAATTGGCGGACTTCATCCGCGATCAGGGTTTGCTGACGATGTCGACGCCGTTCGATGAGACGTCGGTTGGCCTGTTGATGGATTTGGACCTGGATTTGATCAAGGTGGCGAGCTGTTCGGCGACGGATTGGCCGCTCCTTGAGCGAATCGCCGAAGAGGACAAGCCAATCGTTGCTTCGACCGGGGGATTAAGCATCGGCAAGATCGATGGCTTGGTGCATTTCCTGGAAGAGCGCGCCAAGCAGTTTGCAATCATGCATTGCGTTGCGATCTATCCGACGCCTCCCGGGAAACTGAATCTGAATCAGATCTCACTGTTTAAGCATCGCTACCGCAACGTGCCAATTGGTTGGTCGACTCACGAGGATCAGGATGCCACGGAGCCCATTCAAATCGCGTTTGCGAAGGGAGCGGAGTTGTTTGAGCGGCACGTGGGGTTGGCGACGAAGAAGCACAAGTTGAATGCCTATTCGTCGAGTCCCGAGCAACTGGATCGCTGGATCGGCGCATATAACTTAGCCGTGGAAATGGTTGGCTCCGAGTCGAGAGCACCGGCATCACTCGAAGAAACGGATTCCCTAAAATCGTTGGCACGCGGAGTGTATGCCAAGGGCGCTTTGAAGAAGGGACAGAAGATCAAACGCGAAGATGTCTTCTTTGCGATGCCGATCCAGGACGAGCAACTAACCAGCGGTTCGTGGCGCACGTCGATGAAGGCGGATCGCAACTACAAGGTGAATGAACCGTTGGCCGAATCGTTGGCGAGTTACGAGCCATCCGAAGAGCAAATTTTGTCCCAGATCATGCTCCAGGCCCATGGAATGTTGAATGAGGGACGCATCACGGTGAACGAGAACAGCGGGATTGAACTTTCCCATCATTATGGTTTGGATCGGTTCCGAGAATTCGGCTGTTTGATCGTGGATTGTGTGAACCGCAATTATTGCAAGAAGATCATCGTGATGTTGCCTCGTCAAAAGCATCCCTACCACTTTCACAAGCGGAAGGAAGAGACGTTCCAGCTGTTGCATGGCGATTTGGAGGTCGAACTCGACGGACAATCTCACAAGATGAAGATTGGCGAGACCTTGCTGATCAAGCCGAATGCCTGGCACAAGTTCCATACGTTGCATGGCGCGATTTTCGAAGAGATCTCGACAACGCATTACAACGACGACTCGTTTTACGAGGATGAGCGGATCGCAAAGCGTCCTCGGGAAGCCCGGAAGACGCTGATTCAGGTAGCGCGTAGCGCGTAGCTTGTTGCTTGTTGCTTGTTGCTTGTTGCTTGT
>CAYGQD010000236.1:0-10807 GCA_964351855.1 uncultured Verrucomicrobiales bacterium | reverse complement strand
GAGAAACGGTTTTCCCTTTCCGGTGAAGCGGAGCGAGTTGCGGCGATTCTTCGTCTGCTTGCCGGAGGAAACGTCGAGTCGGGAATGGAGAGCGTCGAAATCATCGGCAATCGCGAGATTCTGCCGCAGCTCTGGCGGGAGTTGCTCGACCGGTTGCCGGGTTCCGAAACCAAGGGCTCGATTCGACCGACGGAGCCGCTCGCAAAACCGGGGACGGCCCTGGCCCGATTTCAGGCGCGATTGCTCGGGTTGGAAACCGGCGAGGCGATTCCGGCGGACGAAACCCTGACGCTTTTCGAGGCGGATTCCGAAACCACGCTCGCGGCCGCGGCGGCGGAGTGGCTCCGGCGAAAGTCGGGCGATCGAACAACCCTTGCGGGCGATCCGGCGGAGCTTGGCTCGCTCAATCAGGTTCTCGCCGCTCAAGGATTTCCCCGTCTGCCGGAGCGTTCTGTTTCGACCGGCGCGGCGTTGCTGAATTTGCTCCCCCTCACCTTGCGCCTTTCCTGGGAACCGTTTGATCCTCAGGCCTGGATCGAGTTTTTGCTCCACCCGGTTCATCCGGTTTCGGGGAAAATCCGGTTTCGGCTTGCCTCTTCGTTGAACCAGACGCCGGGCTATCGCAATGCGGCTTGGAACAACGCGTTACAGGAAGTGCTGGCTTCGGTTGAAGGAGAGGAGCGAACTCGGCTTCAAAAACAGATCGCGACGTGGCTGGAACCCGACTTGACGGATCCCGCTAGTGCCAGCGCCGCGTTATTTGCCGAGAAAGCTCGGGCGCTCGGAGCCTGGATGGGGCTGAATGAGGATTACCGAAACGCCTCCGCCGCCGTTTTTCGCTTTGCGGCGCTGCTGCAGGGCGACCGCATGGTGGGTCGACTCGAGTTGGAGCGATTGCTCGCCGCATGGTTGCGCGAAAACGCGGAGAGCGAGGGACATCGCGGCCAGGTCGGGCAGCCGTGGCCCGTTCGTGAAGCTGCGCATTTGCTCGAGCCACAGGATCACGTGCTGGTCTGGAAACCGGTTGGCTCCAGTCCGCGAGTCTTGCCGTGGTTTCCGAAGGAACGCGCGTGGCTGACTTCCCGGGGAATCGAGTTTCCGGATGCGAAGCGGGTTCTTCGGGCCCGAGAGGATGCGACCCGGCAACTGGCCTTGTTCGCTCGCCAGTCGCTCGCCGTTTTTGTGGCTCCCTCGGAACTCGACGATCGCCCTTCCGGCCTCGTTCTCCGGATCGCGGGTGAAACGACCGGAGTCGTGCGAGACGCGGCCAGCCTCATCCCGACCGAACAGACGGAGTTACGTCCGCTGCCCGAACCTCGCCGTTGGTGGACCCTGCCGAATCCGACAGCGCTTCAACTCGACCGCGAGGAATCGTATTCGTCGCTCCAGAAATGGGTCTACAGCCCCTATCAGTGGGTCTTCAGTTATGCGGCCAAGTTGCAAACCGGCTGCCTGGTCGACTTTCGGGTCTTGGACGAGGCACGGCGGCAAGGCGCTCTCCTCCACGGATTTGTCGAAAGCCTCTTTGAGCCGGATGACGAGACGAACGTCAATCCCAGCCTCGCTCCCGCCCTGGAAGAAGAAACGCCGATCCAGGGAATCGTCCAGATTCTAGTGAAGCGGCTTCTTTCGCAGGAAGCGCAGCAGGGCGTTCCCGCGCTCGAATGGCGATCCGTGCAGCAGGAGGCGGTTTCCAACTGGGTGCGCCAAAACTGGGATGCCTTGCTCGCCGAACAAGCCGCCCACTATCTGGTGCCCGGGTTTGAGGCATCGCGCCAGCGTCTTCTTCATTTGGCGGAAAGCGCCCTGTGGCGGCTCATCCTTCACTTGCGCGAAGCCGGGGTGACGGAAGCCCGTTGTGAGGTACCGATTGAAGACGTCGACTTTGTCGGTGGAAAGCTGCGAGGGTTTATCGATTTGGTCGTCCGGACCCAAGACGGGAAGACCGGGGTTATCGATCTGAAGTTGGGTGGTTACACCAGTAGAAAGATGGAGCTGGAGAGAAACATCCATCTTCAACTGGCGCTCTACGGGCATCTTCTGCAGAAGGCCGAAGGCTTGCATCCGGCTTGCGCGTATTTTATCTTCAAGGGCAACGGAAAAATTCTTGCGCGAAGTCAGGACTTCTATCCGGACGCGCCCCATATTTATAAAGCTCGAGACACGGATTGGGCGTCGGACTGGCAGGCTTGTTGGAATGAGTTCGAGGAGATCTGGCGCTGGCGAAAGGCTCAGTTCGATGCCGGAAAAATCGAGTTCACCACGGCTGCAACCACGCCCGATGAATCCAGCGCACCACCGCGGAAACCCTGGACTGCGCCAAAGACTGCGGACCGCTACAACGACTTCGCCGCCCTTTGTGGTTGGCCGCAAACCGCCTGATCATGAACATCACTTTTGTATCCGCCGGCGCTGGAACCGGAAAAACCTATCACCTCGTCGAGCAGATTCTCGATGCGATTTCCTCGGGCCGAGCCAAGCCAGAGACGGTTGTCGCGACGACATTTTCACGGCTCGCGGCGCGGGAGTTGCGCGAGCGAATTGCGGCGAAATTTCACGAACGCGGCATGAGTGAAGCTGCCCTTCAACTCGACGAGGCTCTCATTGGAACAGTCCACAGTATTTGCTCGCAATTGCTGAAGCGGTTTGCGCTCGAAGCCGGGATTTCACCGGATCTGCGATTGATCGAAGATGCTGAAGTGGCGCGCTTTCTCGATCAGGCGTTGGAGACGGAAATCAGCGAAGACGATCAACGAGAACTCTTTCGCTTGAGTGATCAATTGAGCCAGAAAGACAGTCGGACCGGTTCTTATGATTGGAGCAGCGCGATTTGTAATGTGATCCAAGCGGCGCGAGCCAACGAAATCGATTCGAGTGAGCTTCAGGCGATGGGCGAAGCGAGTTGGTTGGAGATGCAGGCCGCGCTGCCGAAAGCCGCTGACTCCGAGAATCTGGACGAAACGCTGTTGAAGGAGCTAGGCGTCATCCATGCGGAACTATCGACCTCGCAAAAATCCGGCACGTCGAAGTATGCGAAATATATCAAGCGCCTGGAGAGAGCAATCAAAACTCAAGGCCCGTGGTCCGCTTGGGTAAAGAACCCGGAACGCGGGGAAGTGCCGGAAGTGAAGTTCAAGCTCTATTGTGAAGCCGTCGTGCCTGAACTCATGAACCGCGTGGCCGAGCATCCGCGTTTGCAGCGCGAGATTCAGGATTACCTGCGTTTGCTCTTCACGAACGCGGCGAAGGTCGCGGCTCAGTTTCAGGAGTTGAAGCGGCAACGCGGGGTGGCGGATTATCAGGATTTGGAACGGGACGCGCTCGATTTAATTCGGAGTCATTCTGACGTCCGAGACGTTTTGCGCGAAGAGATGGAGCTTCTCCTTGTGGACGAGTTTCAGGACACCAGCCCGATCCAGCTCGCGCTCTTCGAGCAATTGGGAGAGCTTGCCGGTGAGGTGGTTTGGGTCGGGGATGTGAAGCAGTCGATCTACGCATTTCGGGGGGCGGACCCGGAACTCATCTTCAGCGCGGTGGGAAAAGCCAAAGGGCGCAAGACGCTGGGCACCTCGTATCGATCCGTTCCCGAACTCGTCACGCTTACCAACGACCATTTCGCTCCCGCTTTTGAGCGTCAGTTAGGATTGGCTCCGGCGGAAACCAAACTCGACGCGAGAAACGATTGGCCAAGCCCGAGCGGTCCCGCGTTTCATCCCGTCGCGCTGCAGAATGATGAAGTCTACGCCGCGAGCAATCGGGAAAAAGGTGGCCAGCCGAAGCGGCTCGAAGGCGCGAAGAAGCCGACCCTGATTGCGGACGTGGTCGAGAAAATTCTCGCCAATCCTCGGGTGATTCTCGATCGCGACACCCGGGAACCAAGACCGCTCCGACATTCCGACATTGCGATTCTTTGTCGAAGCAATGCCGCTGCCGGAAACGTGGCCGAAGCGCTCCAAAACCGGGGGCGCGATGTCGCCTTGACCGCCGAAGGCCTGCTCGAAACGCCGGAATGCCGCTTCGCGCTCGCAGCGCTGCGGGTTCTGAGCGATCCATCGGACACCCTTGCCGTCGCCGAAGTTGTCGCGATGGAGAATGCGGCAGGCGAACCAGAAATCTGGCTTCAGCATCGGCTCGACTACCTTCGCGAACACGCAGAGGATGATCCGAAAGGCAAGAACTGGGCGGAGACGCTCGATTCGTCGTCGATCCGGACATTGGTCGAGGAACGCGTGAATCCACGGGTGAAGCTGGGTTCGCCGCTCGAAATCTACGATCTCGCTCTGGCTGCCAGTCAGGCGTTAGATCGCGTTCGCCGCTGGGGTCCATCGTCGGCTCGAGTTTCCGCGCGGATTGCCAATTTGGAAAAACTCCGTGCTTTCGTGCTCGACTATGAGCGACGTATTTCCGATTTCGGCCAGCCAGCGACCTTGAACGGGCTGTTCGGTTTTCTCCAACAACTCGCGACCGATCAGCAGGATCGGCAGGCGCAAACGACGTCGGATGACGCGATTTTTGTCGGCACCTATCACAAGTCCAAAGGATTGGAATGGCCGATCGTGCTGCTCTGCGATCTGGATTCGCCCTCGCGGCATCGGCTCTTTCAGCTGCGTTCCCAGACCGGAGAGTCAGGACGCCGCGAACTCCGGATGTGGGTGAATCCGTTTGGCTACGGATCCTGTCCCGCGATCGAAAACTTGGAGAATTCGGATGAAGGCCAACGGCAGATTGATCTTTCGCGCGGAGAAGATCTGCGCCTGCTTTATGTAGGGTTCACGCGGGCCCGGGACCATCTCTACCTGTTGCAAGAACCCGCAGTCGAACCGACCTGGTTGCAACTGTTAGGGCCCGAATCGGTCGAAAAGCTCTGCTCCAATGCCGAGGTGCAAACCTTCGCTGCGCCGCCGAGACCAGCCCAATCGCCCGTTTCGCTGGATCTCCCGAAGACGGCTCAAAGCCAGGTTTCGACCCGCTTTCTCGATGCCACTCTCACGCCATCATCTGCCGAACCCGTGCCGGGGGCGAAGGTTCTGGAACGCCTGGAATTTGGAACCCGTCTCCCGATTTCAGGCCACGTCAATGAGCGTGATCTGGGAGACGCGATGCACCGCCTGCTCGCGGCTGAAATCTTGAACCCGAAATCGGATGGGCGACCAGAGCGCGCGGATCGGATTCTCAGCACGTTCGGACTTTTCGAGCACGTCCAGCCCACGGACGTCCTCTTGGCGATCAACGCGTTTTGCGAGTTCGTGACCCGGCACTTCAAACCGACGAAGCAGGAAGTGGAAGTCCCGTTCACCGTCACCAATTCAGCGGGGCAGCGTGTCACGGGATTCATCGATCACCTCATTCACACCGCCAACGGCCCGATCATCATCGATCACAAGATCTTCCCGGGCAATCGAGCCGCTCAGGAAGCCAAGGTGCTCAGTTATTCCGGCCAACTGCAAACCTACCGCGAGGCGCTCGGTGATCCCAAGACGCGGACCTTCATTCATCTTGTTACCACAGGCACGGTGCTCGAAGTCGGGAACGCGGTTTCAGTTCCGATCGCTGCTGTTGAATCGGTCGCCCAATCAGGCGAGGCAACTCAGGGGCTACTCGATTTTTGAGCGAGCCAGGATCGTCGAAGGATGCTAGGCTGGTCGAAAGATGGACGAACGACTCTTGGCGCGATTGGCTCAGCCGGATTGCTATCCGGGACATCCGAAGAGCGTCGAGATTCGCCAAACTCACATCTCCGTGGTGTGTCTCATTGACGACTTCGCTTACAAGCTGAAGAAGCCGGTGACGTTCTCCTTCCTCGATTTTTCGACGAAGGAGCTGCGGCGACATTGGTGCGAGGAAGAGGTCCGCATCAATCGCCGACTTTGTCCGACCTTGTATCGGGATGTCGTTCCGCTGCGCCGCACCAAGGAAGGGTCGTGGTCGTTTCGAGAGGGTGCGGGAGAGGTGGTTGACTATGCGGTTCTGATGGATCGACTGCCGGAAGAGCGCTTGATGGATCGGCAGTTGACGGAGAACACAGTGAGCGAGGAACAGGTCCGCCAGATTGCCCGCATCATGGCGACCTTTCATCAGAATTCCGAGGTTAGCCCTGAGACGTTGGAGGCAGGCTCTCCCGCCAACCAACGCGACGCGATTTTGGGCAACTTCGACTTGGAAGGTGCCGAGGAGGTTTTCGATCCTTGCCTCTTTCAGGCGGTTCAAGATCGAGTCCACGCCGGAATGGACGAGCTGATTGGGAAGCTGGAAGCACGAGCCGAAGCCGGGTTCGTGGTGGACGGCCACGGGGATCTTCACAGCGGCAACATTTGCCTGACCGATCCACCCACCATTTTTGACGGGATCGAATTTCGGCCCGAGTTCCGCTGCGGCGACACTGCGGTGGAGAACGCGTTTCTGGTGATGGACCTGATCTATCGGGGACACCCGGAGTTGGCCCGCGTTTATCTGGAGACCTATCTCGCGGAAAGTGGGGATCAAGAACAGCACGACTTGCTGCCAATGCTGGTGAGTTATCGCGCGTTGGTTCGGGCGAAAGTTGATGCGCTCGCTGCCCTGGACCAGGGAATCGATACGCCCACACGGGAGCAACTCCGAGACTCCGCCCGGCGCCACCTTCAATTGGCCGCTGCCTCCCTGTTGATGAACGAAAGGCTCGTTCTGATGACCTGCGGGCTTCCCGGAACAGGGAAGACGTTTCTGGGCGAAGTTCTGGCTCGACGCTCCGGATGGGCCCATCTGGCGAGTGACCGGATTCGCAAGGAACTGGCCGGTGTTCCTCCAAACGCCTCACTCCCCCCGGAATCCTATTCCACCGAATTCACCCAACAAACCTACGCGGAACTGGAACGCACCTCCCTCGCAAACCTCGAGCAGTCTCCGGTCATCGCTGACGCGAATTTCCGTTCCCGCCAACAGCGGGTTTCCTTCGCCAGCAACGCTCAACGGGTTCTCTTGTGGGTGACCTGTGATGACGCGGTGATTCAAGAACGTTTGGAACAACGCTCCCAAGATTCCACGGCGGTCAGCGATGCCGATTTCGCGGTCTACCAACGCCTCAAAACCGAATTCGAAACGCCGGGCGACGATGAAGGGTTCCCCATTCTCTCGATCCATGGAGCCGATGCCCCCGACGCCAACTTGAACCGCATTCTGGCTTGGTTGCTGGAAGTCGTCCGCTGACGTTATCCGAAGAATCGCTGCGTTTTCTGAACCGCCTTTGCCAAGACCTCCACCTCTTCCAAGGTGTTGTAGAAGGCAAAGGAAGCTCGGGCGCTACTGGGAATCCCATACCGTGCCATCAGCGGTTGCGCGCAATGGTTCCCTGCCCGAATCGCCACGCCATCGCTATCGAGGATGGTGCCAATATCGTGCGGATGAATCCCATCCATCGTGAACGAAACCACGCAGACTTTCCCCGGAACGGTTCCCTGAATGGTGATGCCGGGAAGGTCCAGCAACGCGGCGTTGGTGGCTTCGAGAAGACGTCGTTCGTGAATTTCGATCGCGTTCCAATCGAGCTGGCTCATGTAGTCGAACGCGGCGGCCAGACCAATCGCGCCCGAAATATTCGGCGTCCCCGCCTCATACTTTTCCGGAATGCCTTTGAAGGTGGTTTTCTCGAAGGTGACTCTCTCCACCATGTCTCCCCCACCCTGGTAAGGCGGCATCGCTTCGAGCAACTCTCGTCGCCCGTAGAGAATGCCGATCCCGTCCGGACCGAAGCATTTGTGCCCACTAAAGACGTAAAAATCGCAGCCCAAAGCAGGAATATCGACGGGCCCATGCTGAGCCGCTTGCGCACCGTCAACGAGAGTGATGATCCCTTGTTCCCGAGCGATCGCACACATTTCCGGGACCGGATTGATGGTTCCGAGCACGTTCGAGATATGGGTGAAGGCGATCACCTTGGTCCGGGGAGAGATGAGACCGCGCCAGGCTTCCATCTCCAGGGCACCTTCGTCCGTAACCGGAGCGACCTTTATCACCGCTCCAACTTCGTCCGCGACGAATTGCCAGGGGACAATGTTCGCATGGTGTTCCATGTGAGTGAGGAGAATCTCATCGCCTTCTTTCAGGTGATGGCGCGCCCAGGAGCTGGCCACGAGGTTAATACCTTCGGTGGTTCCTCGGGTAAAAATGAGTTGAGCGGCGTCATCCACATTGAGCCCTTTGGCGATCGTGACCCGCGCTTCGTCGTAAGCATCCGTCGCTTTCACACTGAGATAGTGAACCCCGCGATGGATGTTCGAATTATCCTCGGCGACGAAGCGGTTCAGGGTGTCGATGACCTGACGCGGCTTCTGAGATGTCGCCCCGTTATCGAGGTAAACGAGCGGCTTCCCGTTGACCTCACGATCCAGGATCGGGAAATCGGCGCGGCGATTGGCGAGGTCAAAGGGAGGGGCGATGCTCATCGGATTTGATACGTTTGTCGTAGGCAGAAAGCTCACCCTACAAGCTTGCGCGGCCTTTGTCTTCGCTCAAGAGTCCATCATGAAAATCCCTGTCATCCTGGCAAGCCTGGCGTTGTGCGCGATTTCCGCTCTGGCGGCAGAGCGCCCGAACTTCATCTTCTTCATTACGGACGACATCTCGGCCGAAGATCTGGGGTGCTACGGAAACAGCTTTGCTCAAACGCCGCATCTGGATCAAATGGCGGCCGACGGGATGCGTTTTACCCAGGCGTATTTGACGATCAGCAGTTGCTCGCCAAGCCGCTGCAGCACGATTACGGGGCGGTATCCCCACAACACGGGCGCGCCGGAACTGCACACGAGTTTGCCGACCGATCAGCCGACGTTTGTTCAGGCGCTGAAGGAGGCGGGATACCACACGGTGATTTCCGGGAAGAATCACATGGGCAAAGCGAATGAGCTGGGCTTCACCGTGGAATCGAAGGGGAAAGGGCCCAGCAAGTCAGAGGACTGGGTCGGTCTCCTGGAGTCACGGCCCAAGGATCAACCCTTCTTCTGTTGGTTCGGCTCGGCTGATGCGCATCGGGGATGGCAGATCAATGACGAGGCTCCGGTTTACGATCCCGCCAAGGTTCCGGTGCCTCCCTATCTCGCGGATGGCCCGAAGACCCGGCAAGATCTGGCCGACTACTTTCATGAAGTCAGTCGGACCGACTACTACATGGGCAAACTGCGAGCAGAGCTGGAACGACAGGGAATCGCGGACAACACCTACGTGATTTATTGCGCGGACAACGGGAGACCGCTGCCCCGGGCCAAGACGCGACTTTACGACAGCGGCATCAAGACGCCGCTCTTGATCGCGGGACCAGGCGTGGACAAGGCAGTGAGCGATTCGATCGTCAGTTCGATCGACTTTTCCGCCACGATTCTGGATTTGGCCGACGTCGAGAAGCTGCCAACGATTCAAGGCGTGAGTTTCGCGAACGTGCTCGCGGATCCGAAGGCCAAAACCCGAGACTACGCCTTTGCCGAGCACAACTGGCACGTCTTCCAGGCCCACGAACGCATGGTCCGGTTCGGCGACTGGCTCTACATTCGCAATGCGTTCCCCGAGCTCCAGAACCTTTGCATGGAAGCCGATCCCACCTACCCGGCCGGCGAAGAGTTGTGGGAATTCGAGGCGGCCGGAAAGCTCAACCCGGAACAGCGCGATATCTTTCTGAAGCCACGTCCTGCCGAAGAGTTGTATCGCGTCAGCAAAGACCCTCACCAGATCGCCAACCTCGCCGCCAATCCGGAAAATTCGCCCGTTCTTGAAGAAGCGAGAGCGTTGTTAGAGCAATGGACCGAGGCCACCGGAGATTCCATCCCGGACGATATCACCAACGATCGCCAGGATGCCTACGGAAAGAAAAATCCGGATCACAAGCGCGGAACCTTGCCAGGCGAAGATCGGGGAGCTGCCAAGATCAACGCAAAGGGCCCTGTCTTGGCGAAATGAGAGCCCGGCAGCGGGACATTTTGCAACAGTTTTGTCACATAGCGAGGATTGCAAACTTTCCCCGATACGCTTTGGAGAACGGCTCGATAAATCCTTAAGAAGAAATGAAAATTAATCACTATCTGACCATCGTTGCCATCGCCTTTGGCCTAAGCCTCGGTGCTTGTACTAAAGAAGACGAAGCGGCGGCTCCAGCCGCTCCTGAAACTTCTACCGAAAAAGCGGTCGCAGAGACCAAAGAAGCCGCGTCCGCGATCGCGGTAGCCACCAAAGAGGTCGCTACGGAAGCTGCTGAAAAAACCAAAGAAGTGGCTACCGAAGCTGCTGCGAAAACCAAAGAGGTTGCGGCTGACGCGGCTGCTGCCACCAAAGTCATGGCCACAAAAGCAGCCAAGGCGACGGAAGAAGCCGCTGGAAAAGCTGCCGACAAGCTCGCGGCACCTCCAGTTCCCGCGAAAAAGTCCGAGACGATCGTGATCAAAGGGTCCGACACACTCGGTGCCAAGATGGTTCCTCAGTTAGCCGAAGCTTATAAAGCAGCCGGAAACGACGCCACCTTTGAAATTGCGGCGGAAGGATCTTCCACGGCCTTCACCTCGCTGAAGTCCGGCACCGCTCAAATCGGGATGTCCAGCCGCGACGTTAAAGACAGCGAGAAAGCGGAGCTTCCTGGCCTCGTTGAGCACATCGCTGCCGTCGATATGATCGGTGTGATCGTCAACAAGTCGAACGCCCTCGAAGGCCTCACCCTCGCCCAAATCGAAGGCATCTTCACCGGTGACATCCAGAACTGGAGCGAAGTCGGTGGTCCTGACGCTCCCATCTCCGTTTACACCCGCAACACCTCTTCCGGCACCTACAAAAGCTTCCAAGAGATAGGCAT
>CAYGQD010000235.1:0-10960 GCA_964351855.1 uncultured Verrucomicrobiales bacterium | reverse complement strand
GCACCCGCATTAGCCCGGCGCGTTCCGCCAACCTCAGCATCCCCAACCAAAGCATCATCAGACCGATTAACCCGATCGCCAAATCAATCGCCACTTTCGCGCTGGCCCACGCTCCCTCGGCAATTCCGTCCTCTCCCTGGATGTTCCCCAGCAGTCCCGCGACGAAGACGCCAATCACGATGAGTCCAAACCAAATGTAATTCAGCATGCTGCGGTGACCTTCAACCGTTTCAGGGCCATTTGGCAAGCTCGATTGCGATTCGTCCACACCAACTCTCTCGCGATCCAAAATCCGGCCCGGTTCTTGCTTGATTTCGTCCCTATCTGCGAAAAGCTCGCGCCAGTAACTCTCCTTATCATTATGGCTAAGAAACCTGTTGTTCTCATCATTCGCGACGGCTGGGGAATCAATCCCGGCGGCCCCAAAACTGCCGAGAAGGATGCGAACGCAACCCTACTGGCAAACACCCCGTTTCATGAACAGCTCTATGAGACCTATCCACTTAGCCACGTCAGCACCTGCGGCGAAGACGTCGGATTACCCGCCGGACAAATGGGCAATTCCGAAGTGGGACACCTCAATCTCGGAGCCGGGAGAATTGTCTATCAGGACCTCACCCGGATCAATAAAGCGATCGCCGATCAGAAGTTTGCAGAAATCGGAGCCTTGCAGGAGGCCTTTTCAAAAGCAAAAAACAGCCGCCTTCATCTGATCGGATTGATTTCCGACGGCGGGGTTCACAGTCATCAGGATCATATGATCGCCCTGGCCCAAGCGGCCAAGGGAGCAGGTGTCGATGATATTTGGGTGCATGCAATCACGGACGGGCGAGACACCTCTCCAACCGGTGGAGCCAAGTATCTCTCCTACTGCGAAGACAAGCTCGCTCCGTTCGGCGCTCGAATCGCCACCGTGATCGGACGCTACTATGCGATGGATCGAGACAAACGCTGGGATCGCTCCAAACTGGCTTGGGACGCTCTCGTTCACGGAAAGGGAGAGGCTCTGGAAGTCTTGCCCAGTGAGGCTGTCGCTCGCTGTTATCAAGCGGAGAAGACCGATGAATTCCTCCTTCCCATGATTTTTGCGGAACCGGATCAACAGCGTATTCGCGATGGAGACGTGATCATTTTCTTCAACTTCCGTGCTGATCGGGCCCGACAACTTTCGTTGGCCTTCCTCAACGAAGATTTTGATGGATTCGAACGCGGAGCAGTTCCTCACACCCACTACGTCACCTTGACCGAGTATGACGAGAACTATCACTGCCCGACCGTCTTCCCGCCAGAACAGTTGAAAAATGTCCTTGGCGAAGTCGTTGGCAAAGCTGGACTCACCCAGCTGCGCATCGCCGAAACGGAAAAGTATCCCCACGTTTCCTATTTCTTCAACGGGGGCGTGGAAGAGCCTTATCCCGGCGAAGATCGCTGCCTCATTTCCTCACCCAACGTGGCGACCTACGATCTCCAGCCGGAGATGAGCGCGGCGGAAGTGATGACGAAGCTCTTGGAGCGGCTGCCCAACTACGACCTTGTGATTCTGAACTTTGCCAACACCGACATGGTTGGTCACACCGGCGACGTGAGAGCGGCCATCAAAGCGGTGGAAACGATTGATGACTGCGTGCGCCAAGTCGTGGAAGCCGTCTTGGAGCTCGACGGAAAATTGCTGATCACAGCCGATCACGGAAACTGCGAGTTGATGAAGAACCCGGACGGGTCGCCCAACACCGCGCATACCACCTTTCTCGTTCATCTCCTCTACGTCAGCAATCAAGCTGACGAATTCTGGCTGACCGACGGAATCCTCGCCGATATTGCGCCCACCTTGTTGGCGATGTTAGGCCTGGAAAAACCGGAGGAAATGACTGGCTCCAGCCGTTTGATGCCCAAGGCGAAGTCGTAAACAATTTCTTCGCTTTCATGGCTTCGAACAACAAGCTTCTCTTGCAAAAAGGGATTTTTGAGCGATAACTTCGGCTCGATCGCTTCATCATACCCCGTGGTGTAATCGGTAACACAACTGATTTTGGTTCAGTCATTCAAGGTTCAAGTCCTTGCGGGGTAGCTTTTTTCGAGAGTTAGGCAGGCACGGTTTTAGGTTGAGTAGTTATAATGGGGCCATCAAATTGTAGGTGCGTTAGGGATCGGAAATGCAATCATGGGAACCATGATTACAACTACCACTCACAGCATTGAGGGGCGTCCGGTTGAAGCCTATCTTGGGGTCGTTGCCGGCGAAGCCATCCTGGGCGTCAATATCTTCCGAGACATGTTCGCCGGAATTCGCGACATCGTCGGAGGGCGATCCGGAGGCTACGAAAAGTCGCTCGTCACCGCACGGGAAACGGCGATTGAGGAAATCGTCGCCAAAGCGAAAAAGCTGGGTGCCGACGCAGTTGTCGGTATTGATATCGACTACGAAACCATCACCGGCTCCAAGGAAGGCTCAGGATCGATGCTGATGGTGACCGTCTCCGGAACGGCGGTTAAGCTGAGCTAAAACGAAAAGCTTGTCGAACGTGGCCCGATCCATAGGATGGGGTCATGAATACCCACCGACGCCAATTCCTCAAAACTGCAGCCGGGGCCACCTTGGGCTTCCCCGCGATCGTTTCGAGCCAATCCCCGAATTCGAAGCTTCAACTGGCGATGATTGGGGTCGGCGGAAGAGGCGGCTCTCACGTGAAGGCTTGTCTCGGCGAAGACATCGTCGCCATCTGTGACGTGAACACCAAGAACCTTGGCAAAGTCTCAGCCCAGATTCCCGGTGCTCGAAAGTATATCGATTTCCGTGAGCTCTATGCCGCCGAAATGGACAAGATCGATGCCGTTGTTGTCTCGACGACCGAACACACCCATGCCTTTGCCACTCTCCCCGCCCTCCGTGGGAAAAAGCACGTTTACTGTGAGAAACCGCTGACCCGAGATGTCGTCGAATGCCGAAAAGTGACGGAGGTGGCGGCTGAAGCAGGTGTGGCGACCCAAATGGGGACGCAAATTCACGCGGGCTCCAACTACCGCCGGACCGTCGAGCTGATTCTGGCCGGTGCTATTGGAGCCGTCAGCGAAGTTCATGTTTGGGTATCGCGAGCTTGGGGATGGCAGACTCCGGAGGACGCCATCGCCAACAAAGACATCATTTCGACCCAGAATCGCTCGACCGAGGAAATCCCGGTTCCGCCGGAGTTGGACTGGGATCGCTGGCTGGGTCCCGCTCCGTGGCGTCCGTTTCATACGGACTATTTTCCGGGACCTCGTTGGTATCGCTGGTGGGACTTTGGCAATGGAACGATGTCGGATTTAGGAAGCCATCGGATTGACCTGCCGTTTTGGGCACTGAACCTCGATGCTCCGCTTTCGATCGAAGCTGGCGGGCCCCCGCCGCATCCTGAGATCGCCCCGGCATCAATGTGGGCGAAGTATCAATATGGGCCGCTCGGAAATCGCCCTGGCTTGGAGCTCACTTGGTATCAAGGAACCGAAAAGCCCGCCATTTGGAAGCAAGGAAAGATCCCTCAATGGGGCGATGGTTGCCTTTTTGTTGGGGAGGACGGCAAGATGCTGCTCAGCGACTACTCGAAGCTCCTTCTCTTGCCAGAAGATCGTTTTCAAAGCTTCGTACGCCCTCCTGAAACTATTCCTCCATCTCCTGGCCAACAAGCCGAATGGATCGCCGCCGCGAAGGCAGGTGAAACCGGATTGTGCGATTTCAGCTATTCCGGTCCACTCACCGAAGCGAATCACCTGGGCAATGTCGCCTTCCGGGCCGGAAAACGGTTAGAATGGGATCGTGACAATCTCAGATTTCCAAACGCCCCCGAAGCAGAAGCGTTTCTGGGACGCGAATACCGCGAGGGTTGGAGCTTGGAAGCCTAATCGCACCCGTCGGTTCCCCGTTGACGGGACGCGCCTTCCCGTCTAGCTATTGCCCGTCATGGATTTCTGGAAAATGAACGGGGCCGGGAACGATTTCGTCGTGATCGACAATCGGGACCAGTCTCTCACCTTAACAAAAGATCAGATCGCCCGCCTCTGTGATCGTCAGCGGGGCGTTGGAGCGGATGGCCTCCTCGCGGTTGAACCCGCCGAGAATGGCGCAGATTTCCGAATGCGTTATTACAACGCGGATGGCGGAGAAGCGGAGATGTGTGGTAACGGAGCCCGCTGTTTCGCGAATTTCGTGAAGCGCCTCGAGGGAGGTTCCATGGAAGAAACCTCGTTCGAAACCATCGCGGGAGTCATTAAGGCTGAGTTTCCCGGGAAGATGGTTAAGATTGGTCTGAGCGAGCCTTTTGATCTCAAGCTGAAGATCGAGCTCGAAATTGGCGAAAAACCGATGATGGTCCACAGTCTCAATACGGGAGTTCCGCACGCCGTTGTCGTGGTCAAGGACTTGGAAAACGCTGACATCGTCGGAATTGGCCGTGCGATCCGACAGCATGCGTTCTTTGCTCCAGCTGGAACGAACGCGAATTTGATGGAGGTTTTCGGCCCCCGGGAGATTGGGATTCGGACCTATGAACGGGGTGTCGAAAACGAGACGCTCGCTTGCGGAACCGGTATGGTCGCTTCCGCCATCGTACACCACGAATTGACCGGAGCCGCGTCTCCGATTTCGGTAAAGGTAAAGGGCGGAGACGTTCTTCAGGTCGCCTTCGAAAAAGAGGGAGACACTTATCATCACGTTCAACTCACCGGCCCTGCTGATTTCGTCTTCGCTGGCCAAATTGATCATTTTTAGTCTATGTTTGAAGGAGTCCATACTGCCCTAGTCACCCCGTTCCGAGACGGAATCCTCGACGAAGCGGCGTTTCGAAAGCTGATTGATGCCCAGTTCGCTGGTGGCGTATCAGGGGTAGTCCCCGTCGGAACGACTGGCGAATCACCGACGCTCGATCACGACGAGCATGAACGCGTCATTGAGCTAGCTATTGAGCATACCGCAAAGCGGGGACTCGTCATTGCTGGCACGGGCTCCAACGCTACTGCTGAAGCGATTCGCTTGACGAAAAGCGCGGAAAAAATGGGAGCAGACGCCTCTCTCCAAGTCTGTCCCTACTACAACAAGCCGTCCCAAGAAGGTCTCTATCAGCACTTTCGTGCGATCGCAGACTCCACCCAGCTTCCGATTATTCTCTACAGCATTCCCGGCCGTTGTAACATCGCCATCGAGGTGGAGACCACCGCTCGACTCGCCACTTCCTGTTCGAACATCATCGCGATGAAGGAAGCTGGCGGAACTCCCGAGCGTGTCAGCCAGTTGCTCGAAGCGACTCCAGCCAATTTTGAAGTGTTATCCGGTGATGACTCCCTCACCCTTCCATTTATGTCGGTCGGCGGCGTGGGAGTGATCAGTGTCGCTTCCAATCTCATCCCTCAAGTCATGACGGATTTGGTCTCGGCCGCCCTGAATGGCAACTACGCGAAGGCGACAGAGATCCATCGGAAGTTTTACCCACTCTTCAGCGCATTCCTCAAATTGGAGACGAATCCGGTTCCCATCAAAACCGCCTTATTCTTAACGGGAGCTGTCGCGGAAGAATTCAAGCTTCCGATCGTTCCGATGACGGAAGCAAAAAAAGGGGAACTGACCAAGGCCCTTCAGCAGCTTGGACTCATTTGATCGTTTTCTAACCACTGTTTCATGTCTTCCATCAACCTCCTTGTCACCGGCTCCAAGGGTCGGATGGGTCAGGCGATCATCGCTGCGGCCAACTCAGAACCTAACACGCAAGTCACAGCTCAAATCGATATCGGCGATTCTCTCGCTGATGCCATTTCCAGCTGTAACGCGGTCATCGATTTCACCACCCACAGCTTCAGTTCCGAAGTGGTCAAGAACTGCGTTGAACAGAAGGCCAACTTGATCATGGGGACAACCGGTCACACCGACGCGGAACTCGCTGAGATCAACGAAGCGGCGAAGTCGATCCCCATTGTCTTCGCCCCGAATTTTAGTATCGGAGTCAATACCCTGTTCTGGCTCACTCGGAAAACGACCGAAATTTTGGGACCGGAATTCGATCTCGAAGTGGTTGAGATGCATCATCGCCACAAAACGGATTCGCCCAGTGGAACCGCGAGACGGCTCGCCGAGATTCTTGCTGACGTGCGCGACCTTAGTTATGCCGATGACACCAGGCATGGCCGCTTTGGCGACGTCGGCGCTCGGACTACCTCTGAGATCGGCGTTCACGCACTCCGTGGAGGAGACGTGGTTGGTGATCACACCGTGGTTTACGCCGGATCTGGTGAGCGTGTCGAACTAACCCACAAGGCATCAAGCCGCGAAACCTTTGCTCGCGGAGCTGTCCGCGCCGCAGTCTGGCTCGCGGGTCAAGAACCCGGGCTTTATGACATGCAGGATGTCCTCGGATTAGCGTGACCTGAAGCGGAACCACAGTAAACTACCCGAGAGTTCGACCGTTGGAACGAAGTCGAACGGCCAGTTTCTTTTTACATCTTTTGTGATCCACTGTTTCGAACGAAAAACTCTATGCGCGTTGGTTTCTCCTTAGGATCCAATCTTGGTGACCGGGTTGCCAATCTCAAATTCGGTCGCGATGAACTCTGCCATCGCCTTGAAGAAGAAAATCCGGTGCTCTCAGGGATCTACGAAACCCAGCCGGTCAACTGCCCGGAAGGCTCGGCCTCTTTTCTCAACGCCGTGATCGAGTTGGAAACGGATCTTCCACCCGAGCAATTGCTCATGGTGACGCAGTCGATCGAAGCCGCCGCTGGTCGCAGGCCCAATTCCATTGTCAACGCACCGCGTCCGCTCGACATCGATATCCTTTATTCTGGCAACGATAGCGTTGAAACTGCGGTCCTGAAGATTCCTCATCCACGCCTTCACGAACGGCGGTTCGTTCTGACTCCGCTAGCAGAGATCCGGCCGAATCTCACCTTGCCTTCACTGCCTCGAATTTGCGACCTCCTTCGATCCCTCCCAGACGATGAACCCGAGCCCGTTCTCCTTCACCAACAGTGGTAAATGCAGGTTTCCGAAAAGCTCCGCAACTTACAGGACAAACGAATTGTTGCCCTAACTGCCTATGACTATCCGACAGCGCGACTGTTGGATGAAGCTGGAATCGACCTCATTCTGGTTGGCGATTCACTCGGAATGGTCTTTGCCGGTTGCGAGGACACAACTTCCGTAACCATGAATCAAATGCTCTACCATACGGAGGTGGTTGCACGCGGTGTCAAGCGCGCCTTGCTCGTGGGAGACTTACCCTTTCACAGCTACGAAACTCCGGCAGATGCTCTCGCCAACGCGCGAAAACTGATCGAAGCAGGGGCCGAAGCTGTGAAGCTTGAAGGAGGACAGGATGTAATCCAGCAGGCTCGAGCCATCGCAGAGGCCGACATTCCGTTGATTGGCCATATCGGAATGCTTCCACAGCGCGTTCGCGAACAAAAGGGCTACAAGAAGTGGGGCAAAACCGAACGTGAGATCGAACTCCTTTTGGAAGATGCCAGACTCCTGGAAGAACTTGGCGCGCACGCCATCGTCCTGGAAAGCATTGTTCCGGAGGTGGCCGCGTCGATCACCGCTTCGATCAAGACCCCCACCATCGGAATTGGTGCCGGAACCTCCTGCAATGGACAGATCGCCGTGATTCATGACGTGATCGGCTTTTTCCCATGGTTTTGCCCACCATTCGCTCGACCGAAGGCCGATTTTGCCGGAGATTTTAAAAGGGCAATTGCGGCCTACATCTCGGATTCCGAGACGAAGCCTTCGGGCCCTTAGTTTTCGGTCAACCGTCCATAAGAGCGAAGCCGCGCATATCGCGCGTCCAGCAACTCATCCATCGGCTTTGCGACCAGCTGATCCAATTCTTCGATCAACACGTCTTTCAGCGTCGCGGCAATCTGCGCATGGTCATACTGCGCTCCACCCGGCGGTTCAGGAATGACGCGATCCACGATTCCCATCTCTTTCAGATCCGAACCGGTGATCCTCAACGAAGCAGCGGCGTCAGCAGCATGCTTTCGATCCTTCCACAAAATGGCTGCGCACCCCTCCGGACTAATCACGGAATAGTAGGCGTTTTCCAACATCAGAACCCGATCCGCCACTCCAATACCGAGCGCGCCTCCTGAACCTCCTTCTCCGATGACAACGGCGATGACTGGAGAACGCAGCACCGCCATCTCTCGCAAATTGAAAGCAATCGCTTCAGCAATATTTCGCTCTTCCGCCCCAATTCCAGGAAAGGCACCGGGAGTATCAATCAGAGAAACGATCGGATTGCCGAACTTCTCTCCCAACTTCATCAGCCTTAGAGCTTTCCGATACCCTTCAGGATGGGCACTTCCGAAATTCCGATGCAGATTCTCTTTCGTGTTCCGCCCCTTCTGGTGACCGGTGACGATGCATTTGTGATTGCCGATGGTCGCGAAACCGGAGGGCATTGCCGCGTCATCGCCGATGTGTCGATCCCCATGCAACTCGAGGAAGTTCTCAAAACAGCGCGAAACGTAATCCAGCATGAAAGGTCGCTTGGGATGACGCGCAATCTGAACTCTCTGCCATGCAGTCAGGTTCTGATAAACATCTTCCCGCGTTTTCTGAAGCTTCTCCTCCATCATCGCAATCTCCGGTTCCATCTCTAGATTCTTTTGACCGGAGGCTTGGCGGCGGAGATTATCCAACTGGCGCTGAATCTCAAAGATAGGCTTCTCAAATTCCAAAGGGGCGACTTCCATGGCGACTTGATCGTTTCGGTTAATTGGTCAGGCGAAGGGGAGCTCCCACCCTCACGTAGGTAAAAAGCTCACTCATATCAGATTCACTCATCAAGATTCCCATCTTGCGATCCTCTGTAGCGTTTTCCAGATCTTCAGGAGCAGCCTTGATCGCCACTCCTACCTTGCTGGTCTGGAGCCATTTCTGAGCAAGATGATATTCAGGTTGCTCGAAAGTAGCTCGCTTATTTCCGAGCCAAGCTGGCTTACTGGTAATTCTTGTGCTGTAGGGAATCGAAACGGTTGGCGGTAGATTCGTATCGACAATTTGATACTCCTTGAAAAACACCTCTTCTTTTTCCTCACCCGCGTTTACGGCACCACCGTCCAGCGCGGCTACCTGGGACTGCACCTCCTCAACCTTGTAGACCGTTAGCGTCCGATCCACCAGGTTTGCTTCCATTGCAAAATGAAGCGGCATCACCCAGAGCGTTTCCCCCACCCTCACAAAATGAGTCGTCCGACTATTCGCGCGAAGAATGAAATCAATCGTCGTTTCGTATTTCTTCTCAAGGACCGAAAAATAGTCGCCAGATCGTATCGAATGCTCAATTTTTCCGGGAATCGGTGCGTTGGAGAGCAAGAGATCGACGTTGATTTCGCCCAAAATCCGCTTGGCATCCGCGTACTTGCTGGAATCCGGGTAGTAACGCATTAAATAGGCAAAATTCTCTTTCGCGGAAACCCAGTCCTCGACCCTGATAAATTCCACAGCAGCGTCAAAGGATTTCAAACCGGGATCAGGCGGCGGAGCGATGGTCGCGCCCTCTTTGACGGCCTCGACCTGCTGGATCGCAACCTTCTCGGGTCGTAGAACTTTTTCCCAATAATAGGCCATCAAGACGATCGCCCCGGCCAGGATGATCAGCGCAATGACCCCGGAAAGAATCTTGAGTTGGTTGTGGGCAGCCATGATTTAAAGAAGACCCTTTCGACGGAAATCAAACTTGTTCGATTCCTGGGACTTTTCAATCATTTCAAGGGTAAAGCGGAGCAGGCAAATCTCCCATGCCTCATCCACCCCTGCAATCACCGCTGACAAAGGATTCCCGGCTTCGCGAGCAGCTTGGATCACTCGATCAGAAACGATTTCGATCGAGTCGTGAACGACACTCTCTGAGATCGCAGTTCTACTAAAATTGAACCCGTATTTGAGGAAGGCAAACTCGTTCGAATGCGCCGCTAGCCATTCCTTAAAAACCTCAGCTTGCTCGCCAAACCCCTCAAAACTGAAATCCGCTGAATCTTGGGGACGGAGAATTGTCGGACGCTCCGCACTAATTCTTCCTTCCCTGACGCGGACCTGACTCACGGCATCCATCAACTCCGTGATGAGGGTGAATTCAAAGTTAGTCGAGCCAAAAGTGTCAATCAGACGATCAGGCTCATAAAGCACGCGAGTAGTCTCAAAAGCATAGGTGATTTGATCGTCTGAATGCATAAAGACCCCAGCCTAGATGGCCGTAACCACCTGCGCCAGCGTTTTTTAGCTGGCCGCTATCAACGTGGAAGCCGGTTCCCGCCCCTAACGCGGTCAGCCCTCGGACTTTCGCTTTTCAACATAGTCGTAAACATGTCCCACCGTCGTGAGCTTCTCAGCATCTTCGTCCGGGACCTCAATGTTAAATTCTTCTTCAAAAGCCATCACGAGTTCCACTGTGTCCAACGAATCCGCACCGAGATCTTCAATGAACTTGGCTTCTGGGGTCACTTGCTCTGCGTTGACGCCCAATTGTTCGACGATGATGTCTTTTACTTTGTCTGTGATTTCTGACATAAATTTGCTCGGTAGATTTGCCCTAGCCTTACAACGTCCCTTAGCTTTGGCAACAAAAATAAACCACCGTCCGCTGTTTGCTTCTGAACCGGAAACGAGCCTGCCTCTGTTCGGAAAAAAGCACCCACAAAACGACGCCTCCTCAGCCTAACCAAACGCATGACGATCCTCATCAATGGCGAAAATCACGAATTCCCAAACGAAGTCTCTCACGTTTCCCAAATGTTGGAATCGCTGGCACTTGGCTATCCTGTTTTAGTGGAATTGAACGGAAAGGCTCTTTTCGAGCGTGAGTTCCCAACCACCACCATCAAAAATGGAGACAAAATCGAACTCCTGCGGGTCGCTGCCGGAGGTTAGTTACGGGATTCGAACCGAGACGACGGACTAGGAGTCTGTCGGACTTAGAGCGTCCTGGCGAGA
>CAYGQD010000234.1:0-11057 GCA_964351855.1 uncultured Verrucomicrobiales bacterium | reverse complement strand
ATAGTGGTTCGATTCCACTCGGGGACGTTTCCTCCGGGCGACACTTCTTGCATTTGCGCGTTTCATTGGGGAGGTTTTGGGATGAAAGAGCGTCCCCTCCGCACCAGCGTGATTGGCAGCTATCCCTTTCCCGGGTGGTTGGAATTTGCTTCGCAGCATTTGGATCAATTCGGGTCCGCTGACTTGGCCGAAATGCAGGATGACGCGGCTACGGTGGCGATTCAGGATCAGGTGCGGGCGGGGCTGGATGCGATCACCGATGGGGAGCAGACGCGATTCGACTTCAATCTGAGCTTTTATGGCTTCATCGAAGGTATTGAGCTGGAACCCGCCAGTCCGCGACGATTTGGTCCGCCAGCTCATGATCAACGTGGCAAGCATGAGGTTTCCGGGACCTTGGCCGCACCGAACGGATTGGGCGCGGTGGAAGAGTTCGAGCGCTTGCAACGGCTGGCTCCTCAAGACGGGAAACCGCGTCGGCTGAAAATGAGCGTACCCGGACCGTTCACGATGAGTGGTCGGCTGTTGCCGAATGCCGAGTATCCGGATCGCTATGCTCTGACGGAAGCGTTGTTACCGCTGATTCGGGACGAATTGAGCGCGCTGGTCGAGGCTGGTTGTGAGGAAATCTGCGTGGATGAGCCATCGATGAGCTGCTACGGCTACAAAGAGGATACGAAGCGGTTCGTTGATATCTTCAATCGCACGGTTGAGCCAATCGTGGGGAAAACCCGGCTGTGCACGCATCTTTGCTTCGGCAATTTCAAGGGACATGCGGTTGGTTACCGTCGCTATGCTCCGCTGTTTCCCGACTTCCTGGATCTGAAGGTGGACGAATTGCACCTCGAGATGGCGAGCCGGGAATACGCGGAGCTGGAAATGATTGGGCAAGTGGCGGAGAGGATGGATGTGGCCGTGGGTGTGATTGACGTGAAAAGCTATTTCATCGAGTCGCCGGAGTTCATTGCGGATCGGGTGCGGGAATGCCTGAAGTATGCCCCGGCGGATCGGCTCGTTTTCACTCCGGATTGTGGGCTAAGCCAGACGGCGCGTTGGGCGGCGAAGAAAAAACTGGCGAATATGGTCGAAGGAGTGGAAATCGTAAGAAACGAATTGGGGATTCACCCGTAGAAAGGTACTCGACAACCCTCCCCGGTTCGAAATACGATTAATTTCCAAGAAATTTCCTGATTGCCCGTTTTTAGACCAATGACCTCGATAGAACAAGTCCTGCACAATGCGCTTCTGCAGACGCCCGAAGATTGGGCCATGCGTTTTGAGTTGCTCGACAAACTGAAAGCCAGCGGTTCGAAGGCCGAGATGGCGCAAGTGATCAGTGAAGCCACGACCGCTCCAGACAGCGAAGGAGATTTGCGGAAGTTGAGCCAATTTGCGGTGGAATCAGGGAGTCCCCAGTCTGCCGAACCCATTTTAAGCGCCTTTGTTGCCCATGTGCCGGATAGCGCCGTCGCGAATTACCTTCTGGCGAAATTGCTCTCCCGAACAGGAGATTTGCCGAGGGCACGCCAGCACTACGAGGTCGCGGTGGGGTTAAATTCAGAGCTTGAAGATGATGTATTGGCATCAAAACTGGCGGATTTCGGCGCAACCCTTCCCCAGCCGATCGCTCAAGTGGAGGAAGCCGTCGCCCAAGCCTTGGAATCTGAAGTCGAAGAGCCGGTTCAACCGGCTGTGGTCGCTCCAATTACGCCTCCGGCAAAAGTGATGGTTCCTGCTCCGCTGACACCTCCGCCTTCTTCCGCTGCAGCTGCTCGACCGGCTGTTCAAGTTCCGGAAGTTGCCCACGAACCGGAGGAGGAACCGGACTCTTCCTACGAAGGAATTCCAGCGGTAGAAGCTGATGTCGCGCCACCGCGGCTGAAGCCCGTTCCGGATTTGCACGAAACAGCGGCGCACATGGTCACACCAGAACCGTTCGACGCTCATGCTCACGTCGTTGAGCAAGACGGATCCGAGGTGGTTGAATTTGAGGATCATCTTCATCAGACCCGCCACATTGTCGTGGCGGAAGGGGGGACGATGATCAAGGCGATGGAGAAAACCAGTGACAAGAATTCCAAGCTTTCGGCCGTGTTCGTCGCGGTGATTGCCCACGTGGTGCTTGGTTTGTTGTTTGCCTTGGTCGCGATGAATCTTCCCGACCAAACCCCGCCGCAGATTGTCGCTTCGGCCGCGCAAGTCCTGGATCAGGATACGATGCAGTCCCAGGAGATTCAAAAGCAAGTGCAGCGGAAGCCCGTTCAATCGGCCCAAAACCAGATGGAGGTCATCAGCGTGGCGGGAGCTTCTTCCGTTTCCATGCCGGACATTCAGACGGACCTCGTCTCCTTTGATCCGATCGGGATGGGAGATGCGTTCGGTGCCAGCATGAGCTTCGATGCAGGAGAGGATGGAGGAATGGTTTCGTTCTTTGGTTCGCGTTCGACGTCGAAAAAGGTCGTCTTTGCAGTCGATTATTCAGCCTCGATGAAGGCACAGGATAAGGATAAGTTGATGCGCAAAGAACTGGCGAAATCGGTCAATGCGCTGCCCGGCGGGATCGAGTATCAACTTATTTTCTTCCACGGGCCGGCTTGGTACCACGAGCAAACCTTTCAGTCGTCGAAAAAAGAGAAGTGGCAGAACTTTATCATCAAAGCCGATCGAGGAAACGACGAGTGGCTCTGGTATATGGGGGATAACGAAGACAAGCGGGTTCCTCAAGGTGGGAAGTTCAATGCCTTGTTCCATCCTTCCTGGGGAATGGATCCCAAGGATTTGCCGAAAGGGAAGTATGTGAGTTCAACTCGCAGCAACATTCGCAAATCGATCAAAATCATCGAAGAAACTCCGCTGGGTGGGGGAACGGATTGGCGTTGGCCGCTCTACATGGCCATCAATATGGAGCCTGACACGATCTTCTTTATGACGGATGGAGCCTTCGGGATTCCGAACAAAGAGAAGGTCATCGATGAAATCCTTCGCTATGCGAAATCCAAGGGCCGGCCGAAAATCAATACCATCAACATGATGGTGCTGAATGCACAGACTGAGGACCTCATGACGAAAATTGCGAAAGAAACTCGGGGGGAGTTCAGTCTCGTCCTCGCGGATCAGACCGTGGTGCGTGGTAAGGACCTGGAGGACTATAAAAAGAAGCGCTAGTTGTTTGCCAACGCATCCCGGAAGGACGTCGACTCGGTTCGCAAAAGAGAAAAAATGATCGCGGGAAGGCTTCGCATTTATTTGTTGGCAGTCAAACGCATCACTCGACGGTATTGATCTTCGAATTCAGAACTGCGGTGTATCCTGTTTTCCTGACGATCGTTCTGATCGTCTCTGGGGCGATTGAGGGAAGTGCGGTCGAGCGACCGAATATTGTCTGGATCGTGATCGACGATATGTCGGCCAATTTCTCCTGCTATGGTGAAGAGACGATCCAAACGCCCCATGTCGATCAGTTAGCCAAAGAGGGATTACGGTTCACCAGAGCCTACGCGACCTCACCTGTGTGTTCGACGTTCCGGTCTGCCATGATCACAGGGATGTATCAAACCTCAATCGGGGCGCATCACCATCGCAGCGGACGTGGGGAACATCGGATCACGCTGCCCGAAGGCGTCCGTCCGGTTCCCTCGCTCTTTCAAGACGCTGGGTATTATACCTGTATCGGAAGCGGTCTGGAGGATCGCGACTTCCGAACCCAGCCGTTTACTGCGTCCACCAGGAATCGTCTCGGCAAGACCGATTACAATTTTGATTGGGACCCATCAATCTATGACAGCCATGACTGGTCCGGCCGGAAGGAAGGACAGCCCTTCTTCATGCAAGTCCAGCTGCATGGGGGGAAACTACGAGGCTCTTCAGTGGCTCACTACGAAACATTCGATCAGCAAGTTCAGGAAGTGTTCGGGACGATCACAGATCCAAACAACGTCACGCTTCCTCCCTACTATCCTCGCGATCCTGTTCTTCTGAAGGATTGGTCTACGTATTTGGATAGTGTAAGAATGACCGACTACCACATCGGCCTTTTGGTTGAGCGCCTCAAGAGAGAAGATCTTCTGGAGAAGACGCTCCTGGTCTTTTTTACGGATCACGGGATTAGCCACGCCCGTGGGAAACAGTTTCTCTACGACGAGGGCGCGCATATCCCTCTCATTCTTCGGGGGCCGGGCGTTGCCGCTGGTCAAACGCGGACGGACTTGGTCGAACATATCGATGTGGCTGCGCTCTCGCTCGCTGCTGCGGGCATCGAGATTCCGGAGACAATGGAAGGTCAAAATATTCTCGCGGCAGACTTTCAACCCAAAGAAGCCGTTTTCGCGGCACGCGACCGTTGTGGAGAAGCGGCCGATCGCATCCGATCCGTGCGGACGGATCGCTATCTCTATATCAAGAACTTCTATCCTCAACGTCCTCATTTGATGCCGAGCGGCTACAAGGACGGAAAGCTAATCATCCGGCGCCTGCGCGAATTGCACGATGATGGAAGCTTAAACGCACTATCGGAGCAGTTGCTCTTTGCTCCCACACGTCCGGCGGAAGAAATCTATTGGTATGGGCAAGACGTTTGGCAGACCAAGAACCTTGCCAATGACCCCGAGCATCGCGAAGCACTGGCTGAACATCGGCAACGGTTGGAATTGTGGATTGAGAGAACCGGGGATCCAGGCCCGGAGACGTCCGAAGTTTACCGATTGGAAGTCGAGGACCAGATGAAGTCGATGAGGCACGAAGCGTCTCGTGAGTCCTTTCGAAGAAACACTGAACTCTACAAGCGCTGGGCAAGCGAGGGAAACTAGTTCTACTTTTTCAACGTTGTAAAAATGCTGCGCGAGGGCCCGGCGCTCGGGAAATGGGAACACGAATGCGCTTCGCTTCCACGAATTTTGGGAATGGGCACGAATCGAGATCTCAATTCCTGAAATTCATTCCCATTCGTGTATCATTCGCGTCCAAGTTCACATCTAACGAAGGAGAACTAAGGAACGACGCGGGTAAGGGGCGTTCCTCGCCGCGATTCTGTTTTTGACCGCGAGTCGACACCGGGCAAGACTGGGAGATGCAAAACCTCGCCGTAAGTCTGCTGGTATTCCTGAGTGTGAGCCAGGCTGCGTTTGCCAAACCGCCGAATATTCTTTTCGTTTTCACGGATGACCAAGCACCCTGGGCGTTGGGATTCACGAAAGACGGGCACCCTGCCGCTGATACGCCACACATGAACCAGCTGGCAAGCGACGGAGCCTATTTGCCGAACAGCTTTACGATCACGCCGGTCTGTTCCCCTTCGCGGGCCTCATTGATGACGAGCCGCTACGGTACCGAGGTCGGAATCACGGATTGGATCAAGCCCGTTGCTCGGTTCTTCAAAGACAACCCCGAGGATCAACCGGGGCTGGACCCCAGTTTGCCAACCTTCCCCGGCCAACTCGCGAAGGCGGGCTATGCCACCGGGCTCATCGGGAAATACCACTTGGAAGAACACCGTAGAATTGGCGATGAAGTTGGGGGCTGAGTTTCGTCGAATGAAGGTGAAGTCTTTTCTAATCTTGTTGGCGATGCTGCTTGTTACGGCGAGCGCGGAAGAACCCCGGATTCAGGTGGCATTGAATTCCGACGACCCCGGGAGCAGCCGAGGAATTCTCTTTCGACCGGAAGGAGAGCCGCTCCGCTTTCCCGTGGGATTCGGGCGCAATGGATTCGATCCGGCGGGGGCGACGTTTCGAGGAGGGCACTCCTTGTTGGGCACGTTTCGGGTGAACGCGATATTGAGTCGCAACCGGTTCGAGATGGATCCGGAGTTGGTCGAAACATCCGGGAAGTCAGAGGCTTTTTTGCGCGATCAGCTTTTCGCGAACATGAGTTCGATCGACTTTGATGGAGACGGAAAGGGTGGGGAGTACGGGGCTGCGTTCATCAGCTTGGAACCGATCGAGAAAGGGGCGCAGCCGTTTCGTTTCAATGTCTACAAAGGAACGTTCCGCTGGTACAGCTACGCGATTCATGGGACGCAGGATGAGGCGCGGATTGGCAAAATGATCACCGGTGGCTGCATCAACGTCGGTGCGGAAGACCTCAAGACGATTGTCGAGAATGTTCGCCTAAGAGATCTGGTCGAACTCGTTTCATCGGCGACGAAATCGCAGAACAGCTAATAAAGGGGCATTATGCGGCTCAATTTGCTTAAAATTTGGTCAAAAAGGCTAAAAAATTCACAAATTGTGCCAAAATGATGCTACGCTCGGGCGAACCATGGCGGCTGAGACCACAACGGATGAATCGCCCGAAATCCAACGGGTTTACGCTCAAACGCGCCAGAGCCTGATCGATCGACTGAAAGATTGGGAGGACCAGCGTAGTTGGGAAGAATTCTATCAGACCTATTGGCGACTCATCTACTCGATGGCGCTAAAGGCGGGACTGCGCCCGGAAGAGGCTTCGGAGGTGGTTCAGGAAACGATCTTGTCGATCGCGAAGCAGCAGCAGAAGGAGGAAAAAGGATACGACCGGGAGAAGGGCTCCTTCAAAAGTTGGCTCCTCCAAGTGACGAAGTGGAGGATCGCGGATCAGTTTCGCAAACGTCAGCGGGATCAACGGTTGATCGCGACCTTGCCGGATGACCCGGATTCCTCCAGCAATACCGGTGCCTTGGAGCGATTTGCTGACCCGGCAGGTTCGGACATCGAGAAAGAGTGGGATGCCGAATGGAATGCGAATTTGACGAAAGCCGCTCTGCATCGTGTGAAAACCAAGGTCTCACCCAAGCAGTTTCAGATTTTCGACTGCTACGTCGTGAAAGGCTGGGACGCGGCTAAGGTGCAGGAACACTTGGAAATAAGCATGACGCAAGTCTATTTGGCGAAGCACCGAGTCGGAAAACTGGTGCGGCAGGAAATCGAGACCCTTCAAACCCAACTTCTCTGAGACGTTGCAAATTCCGGATATACCAGATTACGACTTGCTCCGCCGGATTGGAAAAGGCGGATACGGTGAAGTGTTTATTGCCCGTAGTGTGACGGGGACGATGCGCGCGGTAAAGATCGTGCATCGAGATAATTTTGAGAGTGAGACCGCCTTTAAGCGGGAGTTCGAAGGCATCCAACGCTATGAGCAGGTCTCTCAAGAGCACAGCGGCCTGGTGGACGTGCTTCATGTGGGCCGAAGTGACGGTGGAGACTTTTACTACTATGTAATGGAGTTGGCGGATGATGTGGAGTCCGGTCGAGACTTTGATGTCGATACCTACAAGCCGTTGACCCTTATTCATAAGTTGCGGCAGAGCGAGAAGCTGAGCCTTCCGGAGTCGCTCGAACTAGGGCAAAATTTGGCTGAGGCCCTTGGGAAACTCCATTCCCATAAGCTGGCTCATCGGGACGTGAAGCCATCGAACATCATCTATGTGCGGAATCGCCCCCGATTGGCAGATCCCGGTTTGGTCGCCGCCAGTGGCCAAAACACCTACGTCGGGACGGAAGGCTATGTTCCTCCCGAGGGACCGGGAACGGCTCAAGCGGATCTCTACAGTCTGGGCATGGTGCTCTATGAGATGAATACGGGGAAGGACCGGATGGACTTTCCGGAACTGCCTACGGTTCTCGATCCCGAAGAAGAACATCTGAAGGAGCGTCGGGAGCTGAATACGATTATCTGCCGAACCTGCGCGCCGCGTCCCAAGCAGCGCTATGCCGATGCGAAAGCGCTGGGAGATGCGTTGAATTTGGTGGGAAGCAATCGGAAGATTTCGGTTTCCTTGTTCCCTTGGAAAGCGGTTGGGATTGCCGCTCTGCTCATGGTGATGATCGCCGGTGCGGCAGCAGCGCTCTATCTGGGGAACTTTCTGATTCCGTCTGGAGAGAATCGGGTGGCTGTGAGAACGCAATCTGACGGCGTGGTCGATCCAACGGAACCCGGGCCGTCACCGGCTCTGGCCAGCGTTGCTGGAGAAGGACCAGGTCCTAAGCAGAATTTCACGGCCGACCCTGGTGCGGAATCGGATTCGACTTCGGTCGAAAAAGAGGATTCAACTTCGGTGGCTTATCCGGATCCGTCGTTGACCGAGAAGGAAGTCCTGAATCCTGTTGAGACTCCAAGCGGGAAGGAGACAACGCCGACTGAAGTCGTCAACGTTCCTTCCGAGAACCCGGATTTGGTGGCTTCTCTGAATCCACCGGATTCAATGCGGATAGGATTTCCGGTCGAACCCGCGAAAGAGGAGGCCGAAGCGAGCGTCATCGTCATGGCATCGGCGGAGCCAGCTTCCCGCAAGCCGGGAATCGATGGCGAATTGCTCGTCACCAGTGATCCGCCGGGCGCGGTCGTCTTTATCAACGGGGAAGAGCGGGGAGTGACGGCATTTCGCCACAATTTACCGGCAGGCGATTATCGTATTCGGCTGGTGCTGGAGAACTACCGCGAGGAAGAATTCGTCGCGAGCATCACTTCTGGAAAAACGGAACCGGTTGATGCGGATTTGGTCTACTGGAATCCGCCCAGGGCGGGAGAAGTTTGGACCAATAGCCAGGGGATGCGATTGATCCCGACCAGCGTCGAGAATGGTCACCAGACGCCAACCTCACTGCGACGTTCGGACTTCGCCAAGTTCGTCAAAGAGACCGAGCTAGAGGCAGAGGCCTACAAGATCGGGAACGAACAAGTCGTCTACGCGAGTTCGCAAGCGCGGCAGGAATTTTGCCGTTGGCTGACGGAAAAGGATCGCGAGAAAGGCTTTTTGGCTGATGACATGCGGTATATGGCGGAACTGAAAGATCCGCTCGATGGATCGCCGGACTTGGCTTCGTTTGCCGCCTATGTCGGGGCTCCTCGTTATGGGGAGGTCCTGATCACCAGTCATCCGGAAGGTGCCGAAGCCTACTATCATGGCAAGAAAATAGGGACGACACCGGTTCGCATTCCCAAGCAAGAAGTCGGGCCGGTGACGTATGAAATTCGTAAAGATGGCCATAAAGGTGCGACCGTTCGCGGCTTGATTACACACACGGAGCCGCTGACGCTGACCGCGAATCTGATCAAGAATGCCGGGGTTCAATTTGGTCAGAAATGGAAGAACAGCCTGGGAATGGAGTTTGTACCCATGACTGACATCCTTTGCTCCGCCTATGAAACGCGGCGCAGCGAATACGAAGAGTTTTGGAAAACGGAGGGAACCGAAGACCGCTACTTCGATTTGTCCTACACGCCCCAAGGCCCTGATCATCCCGTCATCAATATTGAGATTGCCAAGGCTCGCGCCTTTTGCGAATGGCTTACCAAAATCGAGCAGGAGTTGGAACTCATTCAACCGGATCATCTTTATCGTCTGCCGACGGATGAGGAATGGAGTCGAATGGCAGGTCTCGACAACGAAGTGGGCCGAACTCCCGAAGCGCGAGATGGCCAAATCAAGGATGTCTTTCCCTGGGGAACCAGCTGGCCGCCCTCGTCCGGGGCCGGAAACTATAAGGACATGACTGTCCGGCGGCTTTCCAAGTCTCCTCAACGTTGGATCGTTGAAGGCTACGAAGACGGTTTCCTCAAAACGTCGCCCGTGGGACAGTTCAATCCCAACAAGCTGGGCTTGTATGACATTTCCGGCAATGTCTGGGAATACGTTCAAGACAGTTACAGCGGCTCCAAGCCGACGCGCTACTCCACGGTGATGCGCGGAGGAAGCTGGGCGGATTACACCCGAGAAAACTTGATGACCTCCACCCGAGTCCCCACCACGGTGGAGCGGAAGAGCGATCAGTGCGGATTTCGGATCGTACTCGGGAAGCGGGCGTCGATCGTGATTCAGGAAGAGCCCTAACAGAGTGCTCCGAATCACAAAACCACTGTTACGAATTTCGTTTCCGGACCACTCGGATTTTATGGGCTTCGCTGTCGCCGATGTAGATGTCGCCCGTCTTCGGATCCGCAAAGACTCCGTGGGGACGCGCTAGCTCACATTGCAGCGGGTCACCATCCGCTCCATCACCCGGTTTTCCGGTTCCGGCAATCAACCGGAGGGTTGGCGGCGTGGTGGAGAGGTCAATCATCCGGATCGAGTGGCTTTCGGTATCGGCGAGATACACATTCCCGTCAGGCCCGATGCTGATGCCTTTCGGCCCGGAAAGCGTCGCGTCTTTGGCGGGGCCACCATGGCCGGTGAACCCTTTCTTGCCGGTGCCGGCAACATGGTAAATGATGCCACTCTTGAAGTCGAATCGCACGACTTGGTTGCCCTCACGGAGCGCGAGCCAGAGGTCGCCATTGGCATCGAAATCAAGCGCCCGAGGGCCATTCAAGGCGGTGTTTGCATCGGCGAAGCGATCTCCGTCTTTTGGGCCATTACGATTTCCGTTCCCGCTCAGGGTGGTGACTTGCTGGGTGATGAGATCGATCGTTCGAACGCGATGGTTTTGAATATCGCAGACGTAGAGCAGGCCCTTCGGCCCAAACTGGATGCTGTGGGGACGATTGAAAATCGCTTCACTGCCTGGGATCGGCTTGTCACCATTGAACCCGGCTTTCCCTGTCCCGGCGACGGTGTGAATGATGCCCGTTGCCGTTTCGACTTCTCGAATCAGGTGGTTTTGCATTTCCACGAAATAGAGATTTCCCTTCGCGTTGAAGCGAACTTCGTAAGGTTCGAAGAGTTTGGCATCGGTCGCCTTTCCGCTATCTCCCCAATATCCCTTTAGCGTTCCGGTTCCAGCGACGGTGGTGATGATTCCTGATACGGAGTCAATCTTGCGAATGACATGGTTTCCGGTGTCGCAAAAGTAGATGTGCCCGTCAGGCCCGACAATGACTCCAAACGGATCGTTGATTTGTGCCTCCGAGGCAGGGCCTCCATCACCCGAAAATCCGGCCTCACCCGTTCCCGCAAGGGTCACGATTTCGAGTTCCGCCGCAGTGAGGAGAGCCGCTGGCATAAGCAGAGCAAAAAGGAGTTTTTTCATGAGGATACCCAACGTTCCCTCACCGAAGATTCAAAAACAACTGGTTAAAAACCTGGCGCGATCTCAGGGTTAGGAGAATCGATTGTCCGCTCGCTCACAGCCGCGGCAACCAAA
>CAYGQD010000233.1:1034-11059 GCA_964351855.1 uncultured Verrucomicrobiales bacterium | reverse complement strand
CGAAGGTGGCGGCGGAGAGAGAGGGCCTTCTGTTATTGATCTCGGTTCCACGGGGGCGAGCCCCGGTGGAGACGACACCTTCTTCGCTGGCGTAGCGGACTTCATGCGGAATCGAGAGGAACCCGCATGACTCTTCGCCCGCTCGTCTCCCTATTGGTAATTTCGAACATTTAGGTCAAGCTATTGATTTGCGTCCCTCGCAATTCGCGCTTTGCTGCCCGGATGAAACCTCTGATGTATGCGCTGACGGCGCTTGGCCTGCTCACTGCTCCTATTTTTGCTCAGGAATCCGGATTTTCCAGGCCGACGATCGATTTTGGAATCGTTGTGACCGATGTGGAGGCGTCACTGAAGTTCTACAAAGAGGCGATCGGTTTCCAAGACGCGGGAAGCTTCACCGTCGCTCCTAAAATCGCCAACGATGCGGGTTTGACGGACGCGAGCGAAGAACTCGTGATCCACAAGCTCAAACTCGGAGACGGGCCTGGCGCGACGACGGTAAAGCTGATGCAGATTGGTGAACCCAAGGAGCAAGATCAGAGCTTCATTAACTCAACGGCGGGTATCAGCTACATCACCCTCTTTGTCACCGACACCAAAGCTGCGATCGATCGCGCCACAGAGAACGGTGCGAAGGTCTTGGCGAAGGGGCCGGTTGATCTGGGCGACGGAACGGTTTTTCTCACCGTGGTTCGCGATCCCGATGGGAACTTTGTCGAGTTCGTCGGCCCATAGACTTTCGGGGCCTAGGCTATTGATTCGAAACCGCGTTGCCGTTTCACTCAGGCTATCGCACCAGAAAATTGAGACGCTCATCCAAGGTTAGGGCGTGTAATCGTACCAGTCTGGCGTCCCGAACCAGTCGTGCATTTCTTTCTCGAATGGAGCGACGATTTCCTCTGGCTCCGGGAAGACGCCTTGATCCTGCGTTTCCACCATCCATGTCGAGAGCGCAGCCCGCATCCGAATCATCGCTTCCCGATGCACCGGGTCATCGGATTCAGCCAGGTTGTTGATTTCGTGAGGATCATTCACCGTATCGAAAAGCTGCTCAGGAGCGACGGTTGGCGACATCAGATCCGCAGGTGGCCCGCTTAGCTTCCCTTCCGCCATCAATTGACGCATCAGCGGTTTGATCGGAAAACACTTCTCTTTGTAACGATTCAACGAAGTAAAGTGCCGATCCGGATAGTAGTTCCGAATATAATGAAAGCGCTTTCCGCGCACGCTCCGAATCCGATTCACGGTTTCATCGACGCGATCTCTTCCGGAAAAGGCGAACTCCCGTTCCGGCCCTAACCGATCCCCGAGAAAAATGCGACCGTCCATTCCCAGTGGTCGCGGAATTCCAGCGAACCTCAGGGTGGTCGGTGTCAGGTCGATCAAACTCACCACCTCGTCCTTCACCGTTCCCGGCTGATAATTCGGCGGAGCGGGAACCTCTTCCGGAAAATGAATGATCATGGGAACGTGAATTCCCGTATCATAGCACCAGTGAATCCCACGAGGCTCGATTCGTCCGTTGTCTCCAAAAAAGATCACGATGGTATTCTCGGCCAGCCCATCCGCTTTTAACTGATCCAGAATCCGGCCAATCGTCTTATCCATCCCGGAAATGGAATTGAGATAGCGAGCCCATTCCTGGCGGACGATCGGGTGATCGGGATAATACGGGGGCGGGGTGACATTGTCTTCCGTGGCGATCTGCTCATGATGACGTTCGCCCTTCCACTCCACCCGTGGCTGCCGCCAGGTTTCTCGATCGTAGATATCGTATTCCGCTTCCAGGGTATTCACTTGGGCGAAGAAGGGTTGGTTGTCTTTGAGCGCTTCCCATTTGCCGCCATCGTAAAGCTTGCCTTCGTTGACGAAATTGAGGTCCAGCTTTCCCGAACCCACAACCTCGTCACCAATCGTCTCAATATTCGCCGTATAATAGCCTACGTCTTTAAGGCGGTGGGTGATGGGCCGGACGCCTTCAGGAAGCCGATACCCGTCCTCGCGATGCGAGCGCATATTGTGAGTATCCGAGGTGCTCTGATACATCCCCACGAAGAACGCGCTGCGGCTTGGGGCACAAACTGGAGACGTGGAGAAGACGTGGGTGTAGCGAACCCCTTTCTCCGCCAGGGCATCCAAGTTCGGCGTTTTCACGTTCTCCTCGCCGTAACAGCCCAAATCCAACTTCTGATTTTCGCCCACGATCCAGAGAATATTGGGCCGCTTCGGTTCATCGGCGCGAGCGTCCGCGAGCATGGTGAGTCCGAGTAGCGCGAAGAGGAGGGATTTTCCGATCGTCATGGCTCCAGTCAGACAGAAGATCGCCGACTTCACAATCGGATTGTGGCAGTTTGCAAGGCTAGAGCCCCGGAGCCCGTGTTCTGCACATGCGCTTTCTCGCTAGTTTCCTCTTTCTCGCATCCTCCGTTCACGCCTTCATGCCGAACCCGGATCTGCTGACGATCTTTCCGCCGGTGGCTTCCGCAGGATCGACCGTAGAGGTCAGAATCCAGGGAACGAATCTGGATGAAGCGACGACGCTGCGATTTGCCGATGAACGCTTTCTCGTGGAACCGGTCACACTGCCGGCAGATGAGTTTCACTCGGAGGCCCGCCCCGTTGAGGGTCGCTTCCGGATCACCATTCCCACGGAGGTGGAGCCGGGACTCTATGAGGTGCGCTCGCTCGGTTACTTCGGACTTTCCACCGCTCGGCCCTTTCAAGTCGTGGCGGCGGAGGAAGAAGTTCGGCGAGAAGAGGGCGATCATTCCACGGTGGAAACCGCTCTTCCCCTCACGATGGAGAACAGTGTTCTGGGCCTGACCGACAACCAGAAAATCGATTGGTATCGATTCTCCGCGAAAGCCGGAAAACGGATCTTGGTTGACGTTTGGGCGGAGCGGCTGGACTCGAAAGCGGATTGCCAACTGGCGCTTTATGACGCAACGGGCCGGGAGTTGGAGAGCAATCAGGACCACTTCGGGCAGGACCCCATGATCGATTTCACACCGCCCGAAGATGGCGACTATTTTCTGGCCTTGTCCGATGCGCTCTATCGGGGAAGTGCCCAGTCGTTTTATCGCTTGAAGGTAAGCCAAGCGCCGCTGGTTGATTTCGCGTTTCCGCCAGCGATCGAGCCCGGAAAGACCGCGAAAGTCACCCTTTTCGGCCGCAACCTTCCGGGCGGAAAGCGTCAGGCCGCCGTCGAAACCTTGGAAGTGGAGGTCTCTGCCCCGAAAGACCCCACCTTGCTGCCCGGGATTCGAACGAGCACGCCCCGGCAAGGCATGATTCCGGCGTTTCGAACCGACTCACCCTTACCCTTTCAACTGGGATTCGCCACCGCGCCGGTCACGATCGAGGCCCCGGAAGCGGAAGTCCTAGTGGTCACGTTACCCACCGAAATCGCCGGGCGATTTGATGAACCGGGCGACACCGATCGTTTTCGGTTTTCCGCCCAAGAAGGCGAAACCATCTCCCTCGAAGTCATCTCGGAACGCCTCGGCGCAGTCACTGATCCCCTCATCAGCGTCCATCAGATCACGACCGACGACGCCGGCCAGGAAACCCGAGCTGCCGTGGCAGAAAACGATGATCCGCCCAGCTTCTACGGAATCGACGCTCTGGACGACTTGAATGCCGACACTCGAGACCCCGCTCTCAGCTTCATCGCGAAAACCGCCGGAACCTACGAAGTCACCCTCATCAACCAACGCGCCGGAGGCAGCCTCGCCCATCTCTACCGGCTCGCGATTCGCGCTCCCCAGCCCGACTTTCAGCTCATCGCCGGGACAGAGCGAACCAAGACGATCAACAACGACGCTTACCCGGCGGCGCCGCTACTGAGGCGGGGAGGCGCGATCGTCTATCGGATTCTAGCCCTGCGGCAAGACGGCTTCGAGGGCGACATCGTGGTGGAGGCGAGCGGCTTGCCGAAAGGTGTCATCGCCCCACCCCTGGTGATGAGCGGGACGACGCGGGAAGGTTACCTCACGCTTCAGGCGAGCCCCGACGCCGCCGCCTGGTCCGGCCCTATTCGGATTACCGGCTCCACCAAGATCGGCGATCAAGAGGTCAACCGCGAGGCTCGAAATGGCTCCATCATTTGGGGAACCCGAGTCTTTGGCAATCAGCGCCAGATTCGTTCGCGACTGGATGAAGAGATCGTCCTCTCGGTGATCGAAACGGAAGTCGAACCGGCAACGCTCGCTCCCGCAGAAGAGAAAATCTGGACCGTGGAGATGAACCAGACCTTAGAGATTCCGTTTCTCGTCACGGATGTGGGCCAGCGTAAAGGCAGCCTCCAGGTGGAAGTGTTCGGCTTTCCGGGAATCCTGCGCAGTCCACCCTCCACCTCCGTGGCGGAAGGGAAATCGACCGGCAGCCTCTCGATCAGCTTCAAACCGAGCGGCAATTTTCAAATCGCCCCTGGGAAGTATCAATTCGTCCTCCAAGGCGTGGGGAATGCCATCTATCGCCAGAACCCGGAAGCGGTCACTCGCGCCGAAGCAGAAATCGCTCGGCTCGACCAGCTCGCTCAGGAGAAAGAGGGCGCTGAAGCCGACCTCAAAACAATCGCTCAACTCAAAACGGCGGCGGAAAAAGTGCTTCAGGCAGCCAACACCACGGCCAAGGAAAAGACCTGGCAGTTCGCGACCTACTCCCTTCCCATCACCGTGGAAGTGACGGCTCCGGCCCCGAAATCTTGATTTCTTGGTGGGTTTTCGGACGAAGTCCGCTCAAGGTGACGATGAACTCCTGTGAAATCTCCGTCGCCAACCTTCTGGTTCGTTCTGATCCTACTCTTGTTCTTCGTCAGCGCGGCGATCATCGGAGTCTTGCGTGATTCCTCAAGTCGCTACTTCAGCTCGCCGACCGAAGTGCGCGTGGAAGAATCCGGCCGGGTCTGGGATCCCACCTTCCACCCGCCTCCCGGCGTTCTCCCGGCAAAGCCCTTTCAGTTCCCCAAAGTAACCTCGTCCCTGAAGGAAGACGAGCTGCGGATCGAAGCCGAAATTTCCAAGACCTCACCACCAGCGGTTCCCGATATCCGAGTCATCGATGCAGGAAACACCGGGGAAGCCAGCTTCGGGCCGGACCTCACGATTCGACTCCTCGGACTGGCCGCGTTCTGGCCGGACGCCGCATTGGCCACCTCAGAAAGCCAATATCACCCCGCCACCTTCATCGATCCGTTCACTCTCGAACCGGCGCTAGATATCTTCACGAAGAAGCAACAGGGCACGCCCTCGTTCTATCTCCAATCCGATCTCTTCTGGCCGGAGGTCATGTTCGCAGTCGAGACCACCAACTACGAAAACTTTCGCTGGCTGGGATTCCGGATCTTGAACGCGGAAAATCACACCGCTTTATCGAGCGGCTCCAGCTACCACCACGCCCCACTCTCTCAGATGGCGACACGCTTCGAAGCCTGGCACAACCCTCCATTCATTCTCGCGTTGGATTTCGCCTATGGCCCGCCGGAAATCCAGTCGATCAAAGCCGTTCCCGGATCCAAAGCCACCTTCAGCGGCGCTGAAATTGAGATCCTGGAGCTTCACACCGGCAATTGGAACCAAGGCAGCCGCGGCATGAGTTCGGAGAAGGTCACTCACCAAATGAAGCTGAGCGAACGAGATCCCGATCGCGGCCACCTCGGCGTTCTTTCCTACGCACCCAGAGAATTCGGAAGTCGACTCCAGTGCTACCTGCCGGATGGTTCCAGCCCGTTCGTCCATGCCAATGACGGCCTCGCCCACTGGACTTCGAAACAGCCGTTGCCAAGTAGCGAGATCGAATTCCGATTTCTCCCAAATCATGGGCGCGTCATCTTTCACCTTCCCCCCCTTCCCGGTGGCCCGAACCACGGCCAACCGATCGAGAATCTCTTCGACGTCCGCATTCCTTACCTCGTGCTCGACCGCAGCTACGAACGCTTGGAAATCATTCGAAAAGCCTCTGATATGACGCCCAAACTTCACGGAATCAGCCATTCCAGCACCTTCCCTAAAACCGTCCATGAAAACATCAGCATCGGCGAATTGCTGGATGCTCACCTTCAAGCCACCGGCAATCCGCACGTCACCATCGATCAAACCAACCACGAAATCATCGAAACAACGCCGCTCTGGGAACGCATCAAAACCTGGCTCAACCTCTGATCGGCTTCGAAATCCCACCCCATGGCTCTCATCTTTCTCGTTGTTCTCCTTTTCGCAATCGGTTACGTCATCAGCGGATTCATCATTGCGTTTCGCACGCGTAATCCGGTGACGCGCTGGGGATTCGGCATTACCGCCGGATTGACCCTGCTCCTTCTCCTCGCAGGAGCGTTCATCCTCTTTTCCGGGGCCTTCCTCCCCACTCCCGCCCCGTAACTCATCTCGATCTTTGCGATGGCGAAACCGGGAGTTTTGCTTCACGGTAAAGGCCCGAACGCAATTCCATGAGCCAGACGCCTGACATCAAAGAACACGTCCTCCAACTCGGTCGCCAAGCCAAAGCCGCGGCCCATGAGTTGGTGAAACTCAGCACGGAAGCGAAGAACCGGATTCTTCTCGCGATGGCGGACCAGATCGAGGCCAATTGCGCGGAGATCCTCGAAGGGAATGCCAAAGACATCGCCGCAGCAGAAGAAAAAGGCCTGCCAAAAGCGATGATTGATCGGCTGCGACTCGATGAAACGCGCGTGGCGGCGATCGCCGATGGCGTGCGTCAGGTCGCGGCCCTGCCCGATCCCGTTGGCGAAATTCTCCGCGAGTGGACGCCGAAAAACGGGATTCACCACACGAAGAAGCGGGTGCCGATCGGAACCATCGGAATTATCTACGAATCACGGCCTAACGTCACCAGCGACGCAGCGGTGCTCTGCTTCAAAGCGGGCAATGCGACGATTCTGCGCGGCGGATCGGAAGCGTTTTACTCGAACACCGCCCTCGCGAAGGCGCTCGCGGAAGGGGGCGCGGCTGCGGGAATGCCGGAGCACGCCATCCAACTGATTCCGTTCACGGATCGGGAAAGCGTCCGGCACATGGCGGAAATGGATCAGTATCTGGATCTTATCGTGCCGCGCGGCGGGAAGGGCTTGATCGAGACCGTGGTCTCGCTCGCGCGGATGCCGGTGATCAAGCACTACGATGGAATTTGCCACGTCTACGTCGATAAAGACGCGGATCTGGAGATGGCCAAAGCGATCGCCATCAACGCGAAGACCCAGAAGCCGAGCGTCTGCAACGCCGAAGAAACCCTCCTCGTCCATCGCGATGTTGCCGAAGAGTTTCTCACCGATGCGGGAGCGGAACTGATCGCCCAAAACGTGGAACTTCGCGGCGATGAAGCCACCGCCAAGATCCTCGGTTCAGCCGTCAAACCCGCGACGGAGGAAGACTGGGTCACCGAATATCTGGATCTCATCCTCGCCGTCAAAGTCGTCGATAGCCTGGATGCGGCGATTGATCACATCAACACCTACGGCTCCCAGCACACCGATTGCATCGTCACCACCAACGACGCCGCCGCCGACCGGTTTCAGAACGAGATCGATTCCGCCTGCGTCTTCGTCAATGCCTCGACCCGCTTCAGCGACGGCGAAGAATTCGGCTTCGGCGCAGAAATCGGAATCAGCACGGATAAGCTCCACGCCCGCGGCCCCATGGCCCTGGAAGAGCTGACCAGTTACAAATATCTCCTGCGCGGGACTGGACAGGTGAAGTAACCGTCGAAAGGCCGCCTTCCTGAACTGGATGTGAAGGATAGAGATGGTCCTTCAAGTCGCGCCTTGCGATTCGTGAACATTCGTTTCATTCGCGATCATTCGTGTCGAAGAGAATTTCTTAACACGAATTTGACCGCGAATGACCACGAATCGAATCGACCGCATTCGAAGGCTCCGACCGCCACTGAAGCCCTGAGCTTTGCGCTTTCGAGCCTTCGCCCCGACTTGTTCCTACCACGTTCATTCACACCCTCACGCACTCCGGAACTTGACCTGAGCCCCCGTTCCTGTAAAAACAGAGATCACGGTTAGGCTTGTCATGGAAACACCCACTCTTCACATCTTCATTTCATCCCCCGGCGACGTCGATACCGAGCGCGAACGCGCCAAGGCCGTCATCCGCCAGCTCGATAAATGGTATGGCCCCAGCGCCACGCTCGTCCCGATCCTCTGGGAAGAACTGCCGCTCACGGCCAACATGACCTTCCAGCAGCAGATCGACGTCGTCGCCGCGAATGTCGATATCGCCGCCTTCATCGTCTGGAGCAAGATCGGCACCCCGCTCATCGTTGATGGCCGCCAATACCAATCCGGCACCGAGCGCGAGTTCGACCTCATGCTCCAAACCCTCAAGGACACCGACGGCAAACGCCCCGAAATCCTCTTCTACCGCCGCGACGACGACCGCTCCTTCGATCGCCGCCTCACCGAAACCGACGACACCGGCAAGCTCGCCCTCATCGCTCAGAAAGAACTCGCCAAAGCCTTCGTCCAGGAACATTTCTGGAGCGAGGAAGGCAACGTCCGCGCCTACCATTCCTTTGCCCATCCGGTCGACTTCGCCGGCCGCTTCAAAGTCCACCTCCGCGGCCTCATTGACCAGCGGCTCGAACAAAGCGGCCTCAGTCCCCACGTCATCTGGACCGATGCCCCCTATCGCGGTCTGGAAGTCTTCGACCTGAAACACAGCGACATCTTCTTCGGTCGCGAACTGGAGGTCTCCGAGCTGGAACAAAAGCTCCGCGAGCGCCATCGCGAGCTTCTCAATCAACTCGCCACTCGCAGCGCCTCCTCTCCTGACACCTCCTCCACGCCTCCCCTCGAAAGCGCCGCCTTCGTCGCCGTCCTCGGTGCAAGCGGCTCCGGAAAATCCTCTCTCGTTCGTGCGGGCCTCCGCAATTCCCTCATCAACCAGAACCTCGACGAATCCATCTCCGAGTGGCGTTCCCTTGTCCTCATCCCCGGCAAAACCGAGGGAAACCCGGTCGCCGGTCTCGTCCAGGCGCTCGCCCAGCGCGGAGCCCTTCCAGAACTCGCCCAAACCGGCATCAGCCTCGACGATTTCTCCCGCAACCTCGCCGAAAACCCGCAGAGTGCCGTCGATCTCGCGATCAAACCCACGCTTTCAAGGAGAGGCGACCATCCTGTCGCCCCCTCAGCCCTTGCCGATTCTCCGAATGCGCCTGCGCCAGAAGATGGAGAAGACGAGGGCAAGATGCCCACGCTACAACCAAGCACCAGGAACAAACAACCAAGCACCCACCTATTGGTGGTCATCGACCAATTCGAAGAACTCTTCACCGACACCCGCATCGGCGAAACCGCCCGCGAATCCTTCCTCCGCGCCCTCGAAGCGCTCGCTCAATCCGGCTTCTGCTGGGTCGTCGTCACCATGCGGAGCGATTTCTATGCGCTCGCTCAACAGAACGAGACCTTCCTCCGCCTCAAAGGCCACCCGGAGAACCACGGCCAGTTCGATCTCCTCGCACCCGGTCCCGAAGCCCTCCGCCGCATCATCACCGAACCCGCCCGCCTCGCCGGAGTCGCCTTCGAGAAACGCAAGGCCGAGCACGGCGGCCAGATCCTCGCATCCCGCATTCTCGAAGACGCCCAATCCCAGCCCGACCTCCTCCCGCTCCTCTCCGATTGCCTCCTAGAACTCTACCGCCAGCGCAGTGCCGACAACATCCTCACCTTCGCCGCCTACGAAGCGCTCGGGGGCCTCGAAGGCGCCTTGAGCAAGCGGGCCGAAAACGTTTTCTCCGCGCTCTCCCCGGAGCAACAAGCCCTCTGCCCCGAAATCCTCCACGCCCTAATCACCATCGAGGCCGACTCGGATTCCTCCGCCGTGCGTCGCCGCGCCAACAAGGCGCAGCTCGGCGACACCCCCGCCAAAGCCGCCCTCATCGACGCCTTCGTTTCGGCCCGCCTCCTCACGGCTGAAGGCAGCCAGGAACGTGGCGCGGATTTGCAATCCGCTTCGCAGCCCGGGGAGCAGAATCCCGAAAGCCCCGACTGCGGATTGCAAATC
>CAYGQD010000233.1:0-1024 GCA_964351855.1 uncultured Verrucomicrobiales bacterium | reverse complement strand
TTGCAAATCCGCGCCACAACCGCCACCGTCTCCCTCGCCCACGAAGCGCTCCTGCGGAAATGGGAGCGGGTCGCCGATTGGGTCCGCGAAAACCGTCAGTTCCTCCGGATTCGGTCCCGCGTCGAGCAATTCCACGAGCGCTGGGAAACGCAGAATCGCCGAAGTGATCTGCTGCTTTCCGAAGGCTTGGATCTGGAGGAAGGGCTCAGCCTGCTCCGCGAAGCACCGCAATTGATCCAGGGAGCGGAATATGAGCCCACCCGTGACTACATCGTCGCCTCAGATGAGGCGGTTCAGTCACGCATCGCCGCTGCGAAAGCGGAAAAGGAACGCCAGGAGGCGGAGAAGGAGCGGCTACGGCAGGAAGAATTGCGGTCCAGCCGCCGGGCTGCGCGAAATGCCCGAGTGGGATTGAGCGTCGCATTGGTCCTTCTTGCAGGGGCTGGAATCGCGACTTGGTTTGCGATTCAAAAGCGCTCCGAAGCGGTTCACCAAACAGAACTTGCTGAAGCCAGTCTCCAGGAAGCCCGTATCGGCGAAGGGCGCTTTTATCTCGAACTGGCCCGAAATGAAGAAACGCTCCCGGCCAAGCAACTCTTCGCCTCCAAGGCGATCGCGTTTCAGAACTACGGACGCCCGGTCCCGGAGTTGACGGATTTGGAACTCGGCCAACCCGAAAACGCGTTTTGGAAAGCGAATCCGCTCCTGCTTCGCGATAAAGGCGACTCGAAACGGGAGTTCCAGGAGGCGCTGACCGAGATTGAGGGATCCGATACTAAATTCCGGCCCATTCTTTATTGGTCGAGTCCGACCCGAAGGCATCACTCCGATTCGGTCAATAGCGTGGCGTGGAGCCCGGACGGAACTCGGCTCGCCAGTTCTTCAAGTGATCAGACGATCCGGCTCTGGGACGCGGCCAGCGGTGAGGCGATTGGCGCCCCCCTCACCGGCCACACCAATTCGGTCAATAGCGTGGCCTGGAGCCCGGACGGGACCCGCCTCGCCAGTGCTTCACATGATGAGA
>CAYGQD010000232.1:9619-11163 GCA_964351855.1 uncultured Verrucomicrobiales bacterium | reverse complement strand
CTGAATGTTCCGGTGTAGATCTCGGTGGAACCATAATAAAAAAAAAAAAAAGCATTATCAGCGACCACGTCCGGCGCGTCATTCTGATTGGTAAAGTTGATCGTCGCGGGAGTTGCGGTGCCGGTATCCGCGCCGCTGTCGTCCGCGACGACGACACTGTAGGTGGGAGGATTTTCTCCGCCATTGTGGACGAACTGGATCGTTCCAGCATTGACTTCCGCCAAGGTGAAACTGGTGATCCCAACCCCGAGATTGGAGGTACTCTCAAACTGACCGTTTGTGACGTTGCTAACTGTCACCGTAAGCTGAGCATCTCCGTCCGTGGCATCTTCGTCTGCAGGATTTCCAACGGTGGAGGCCGTCACTGTCACCGTTTGACCTTCGTTCAACGTTAGGGATGGAGTCGCGCCGAGCGTGGGAGCGTCATTCGCATCGGCAAGCGTCACCGTGTGAGAGACGGATTGATCGGGCGTCGCTCCCACAGTGGGATCATCCACATCCACGGTCACCTCGTAAGCCCCATCACCATTGAAATCGCCCGGAGCCTCGAAATCCAGACTGGTGCCGGACTTCAGGTAGAGCTTCTGGCCGACCACGGTGAACAAGCTCGCATCCGCGCCACTCAGAGTGATCGCGTTGGCTCCGGTCCCGTCATCGGTGATGCTGATATCCGCGATGAAGACATTCGCCGAGGTATCCGTGTCTTCCGCCAGTGTGTTGACTTGGTTGGCCAAGGCGACTGCACTCGGAGGCGTATTAACGTCCGTGATGTTGATCGTGACGGTCGCCGTCCCCACGAGATTTCCTCCCGCAGACCCTGCGGAATTGTTGTCCGTCACTTGAATCGTCAGAACAAATTGATCCCCATTCAGCAGCAGCGCCGAGTTGTTGGTGGGATCATTGACGGAGATTTCCCCGGTGGTCGCGTTGATCTCGAATTCACCTGACGCGGCCAGACCATTCTTCGTCAGGCCGGTGATCGCGAAGGTGTGATCGTCGCCGGTATCCGGATCATTCGGCACCACGGTGAGAACGACGACATCGTCTCCCGCAGTTTCCGCAACGCCAATCGTGGAATTCGCCGGAACCGGAATCTCATTCACGTCGGTCGCTTGAATCGTGAACACTTCGGCGAAGTCATTGAGGCCGTCATTCGCATTGACGCGGACCGAATAGGTGGGCTGCCCTTCGAAATCGATCGACTCTCCCGCCTTGATTCTTAGCTGATTTCCAGAGATCTCGAACTTCGCGTTATCGGTCGATCCGGCTCCGCCCACCAATGTGAAGGTCGCCGATGCCCCCGAGTCTTCATCCGTAGCGCTCAAGGTCCCGATCGCGACCGCCGAAGAAGTATCGGTATTCTCTGCAATCGTGTTTGCGCTCAAGGAAAGATCCGTTGGGGCTTCGTTGAGATCGTTTAGGTCGATCGTGATGGTGGCCGTATCCGCCAGCCCCGTTCCCGTGAGATCGGTCGCCGTCACCGTAAGGGCGAATGATGGGTTGGTCTCGACATCCAGCGGCGCGGAATTCGCTACGGTGATGGC
>CAYGQD010000232.1:0-9519 GCA_964351855.1 uncultured Verrucomicrobiales bacterium | reverse complement strand
TTGGTCTCGACATCCAGCGGCGCGGAATTCGCTACGGTGATGGCTCCGGTCGTCGCATCGATCTGGAAGGCACCCAATCCGTTTCCGCCAGTGATGGCGTATTGCAGCGTATTGTTGGGAGCAGTTCCATCAGGATCTGTCGCCACCACCGTATGAACCGGGGTGTTCACGGCACTGTTTTCGTCGAGCGTGACCGTGGCGTCATTCGCCGTCGGCGCTTCGTTCAGGTCATTGAGATTGATGGTGATGGTCGCGGAATCGCTTAATCCGGCTCCATTCTGATCGGTCGATGTGACCGTGAGCGCGAAACTCGGATTGGTCTCGAAATCCAGTGGCGTGTCATTGGCCACCGTGATTTCGCCGGAACTGGTATCGATCTGAAACGCACCTAACGCGTTTCCTCCCGTGATCGCATATTGCAGGGCATTGTTTGGGGCCGTCCCATCAGGATCCGTGGCCACCACCGTATGAACCGATGCGCTCACGGCACTGTTCTCATTCAGCGTGACCGTCGCGGGATTGGTGGTTGGCGCTTCATTCAGATCATTCAGAGCAATGACGAACACTTTCTCATAGGTCGCCCCTGCCGCATCTTCTGCCTCAACCCGGACCGTGTAAGAGGATTGGGTTTCGAAATCCAGAGTCGTCCCTGCCTTCACTTGCAACGCCGAACCGGAAATCTCAAAACTACCATTGTCCGAATCTCCAGCTCCCGCGATGAGCGTGAAGGTATGGCTATCGACCGGGTCGGCATCGACAGCAGCCAAGGCCCCCACCGTCACCGCAGTGGTGGTATCCGTGTTCTCGTCAATCGCAGACTGGCTCAAGGTAATATCCGTGGGTGCCACATTGGACGGAGCCAGATCGATACTGACGCTGCTTAGGGCAATGTCAGTGCCGCCGCCGGTTCCGGTGTTCCCACCGTCATTGACCGTCACGGAGATGGAATCAGCTCCGACGCCAATCACTCCGGGATCGCTCGTGTAGTTCACGCTGTTCGCGTCCAAGAAGGCGTTCAAATCCGTCAGCGTTCCGGACAGAATCAGCGGATCGCCCGCCGCACCCGTCCCGCTGACGCTCACATTGCCACCAGCCGTCGCCGTCAAGTTACCGTTGGCGGTAACGAAGGCCACTTCGAGGTCTCCGGAACCCGAATCCACATCTTCGAGATCGATGGCCGCGAAGCTGACGGGCGTCGCCAAGGCTTCGGTCGTGCTGACAGTTCCCGGCAGCGTTCCCGTGTTCGAAGGATCATCGTTCACCGCAGCCACGTTGATCGTGACGGTATGGGTAACTTCCTCGGAGGTCGTGGTTCCCGTATCCGGCAGGGCATGGACGCTCGGATCATCTCCCCCGTTTCCTTCGTCGTTCACCGTAATCTGCAGCGAATCCGTGCCGTTGAAATCGAGCGCTCCTCGATAGACCAAACTGGCCAACGCCGCGTTGAGATCATCGCGCTTCCCTTGGACCTTCAAGTTCGCCGTCCCGTTCGCGGTTGTATCCAGGAAGGTCAAGTTCGTCACCGTTCCCAGCGTCAAAATTCCCTGACTCACCGCCAACGTCATTGTGACATTGTCGAGAAGGACATCGACATCGTCGAACGAGATCGCATGGGCTCCCGTAAAGGCGAAGTCGGTATCCTCCGTCGCATCGACGGAAGCGCCAGCCTCAATCGTAGGAGCGTCGTTGATTGGATTCACCGTAATGGTGAGCGTCCCATTGGCGGTGTGGAAGCTGTCACCGGCCAAGTCGGAAACCGTGTAGTCCACCACCAGGGTTCCGTTGGCATCCTCGGACAGGCCACCCACGGTGATCACTCCATTTTCATCGACCGAAATCGTGGCCGCTTCCAGTCCTGCCGTCGAAGCGGCATCGTCCCGAACGAAGGTAAAGGTCAACGCATCATTCTCGCTGTCGAAGTCGCGCAGCGAGTTGTCTGGACTGGTCAACGGCGGCGCGATCAGCGTCCAGATATCCACATCCAATGTGGCGTCCTCATTCATCGTCACCTCAAGTGTATGAGCGGTAGGCACGCCGTTTTCATAGGCACCGAGATCGGCCAGAGAGCGATCAACACCGCGTGCATCCACCCCAAGCAGGCTTCCATCCACCGCAAAGCTGGCGATGGAGTTATCTAACGCCCCACCACCCGCAGAATGCGTCAGGACAAACCCACCGTTATCCGCCAACAGTCCCAGGTTCGGATCCAGCGAGGGATCACCGGCAATATCATCTGCGGAAATGACTTCTGAAATGACGCCACTTCCATAGTCGAACAGCGTCTGCGTGCCTACGACATGAACCCCAATGATGCTCCGCCCTTTCACCTCATGGTCGCCGCGCACGTCCCAATCCTGCGGCACGGTATCTGAATTTGAAGCATTCTGGTAAACGATCGAGTTTTCAATCCTGACGTTCCCCGCGTTGATGTAGACCCCGCCGGCTTCGCCACTGGCCGAGTTATTGGTGATCGTTACGTGATTGAGGGTCACATTGGCCCCGGCTTGCCCTCCGTCTTGAACCCGAATCGCTCCTCCGGTAGCAAAGGTGTTGTTCCCCGCCGGCGCACCGGTCGGATCTGACAATCCGGCGCTGTTTCCAGAGAAGGTGGTGTTCGTCAGATTCATTTCTCCACTCCAGAGCGCGGCACCGCCTCCGTGACTCATCGCCTGGTTATTGACAAAGGTAACGCGATCCGTTGTCAAAATGGAGTCCGCTCCACTATTCCAGAGTCCTCCACCGCGGCTCTCTCCTTCATTTCTTCCACTCGCCGTGTTTCCGGAAATGGACGTATCCGTAATCGTAAGGAGACCGCCATCGTTGTAAATCCCGCCACCGTTCCCGAACGCGGTATTGTTTTCGATCACGCTCTCGGAAATGGTCAAGATGGAGTCGCTGGTCTGGCGAATTCCCCCACCCGCACGGTTGGCATCCCCTCCGATCGGATCGGTGGTAACGTTGTTCGTGATCACGACACCCTGAAAATTCCCAACCGTGCGTCCGCCGTGATAAACTCCCCCAGCCTCACTGGTCGAGGTATTGCCATCGATGATGATATTCGTGAGATTGGCCTCAGCAGCTCCATCTAAGAAGATGGCCCCACCGAGTTGCTCAGAATTGGTATCGCCGGAGGAACCACTAATCACGGAATCGCCGATTTGAGTGCCGACCATGTTCAGTTCAACACTCACCGCGTAGATCGCACCACCCCGGTTTCCGACATTGTCGGTGAAATCGACGTCGGTTAGGTTGATGATTGAACCGCCCCCGTTCAGGTCCAATCCGCCGCCGCGTCGCTCCCGATCACCGGTCGAATTCGCGGACGCCGTGTTGTTGGAGATGGTCGTGTTCTCAATCGTCAGTGTCCCGACGTTCCCCACCCGGCCGCCACCACCAGACTCGCGAAACGTACTCGTTCCTTCCAGGGAGGCGTTGTTGTCAATCTTCGAATCCTGAATCGTGATTTCGGATTGGGAGTCACTTACCCAGAATCCGCCTCCGGTCAGCCTGGCGGTGTTATTCTCCAGATTCACGTTGTTGAGGGTCACGACTGAAGCGTTGGCACCATTCCCATCGCCGACCATGAATCCGCCACCGTGCTCCGCTGAACTATTTCCGGTGATATCGGCATCTGAAATGGTCACGACCGAATTGCCGCCGACCCAGAGAGCGCCTCCGCCGCGAGAACTCGACAGAACCGTATTGTCCTTGAAATCCGATCCATTCTTGGCCTCGAACGTTCCATTGGTGATATAGGCCCCAGCTCCCCGTCCGAACGAGGTATTGTTCGTGACATCCGTGTTATCCAGCGTGACCATGGAGCCGTAGCTCCCCTGATGGAATCCACCTCCAACGCGGTTATCATTCCCCGCCCCCAGAGTCTTGTTACTATCAACCAGGGAGTCTAATAGTGAGACCGTTCCGTTGGTATAGAACCCGCCTCCGTTCCCATTTTGTGAAACGTTATTTTGAATGGTGACATTAGCTCCGGTAACGGTGGTATCGACACTGGCCGAGCGGAAACCGCCGCCATTACCGGTCGCGGTATTGTTCTCAATCACGACCTCGTTCATCGTCACCGAACCACGCCCGGTCAGGTAGAACCCGGCTCCATCGTGATTGCTGGCGTTCGCCAAGACGTTGTTATCGATCTTGCTGTTCTCCAGAGTGATCTGAGAGTCATCGAAGGCATAGAACCCTCCACCGACATCGAAACTGGTGTTTCCGGTGATCTGGACGCCGTCGAGATTCACTCGCGCCATTCCGCGTCCAATAAATCCTCCTCCGGCTCGATCGGTTGAAGTGATCGTATTTCCGGAAATCAGCAAAGGGTTGTTCAGCTTGTCCGCAGCCGTATTGATGAAATTCACCTCCCCATCGATGACGTAGAATCCACCACCGTTCCCCGCCGCCGTATTGTCGGTGACATTCGAGTCCGTCAAATTCGTCTGGGACCAGCGATTTTCTTGCCAAAAGCCTCCCCCATTCATCTGGGTGTTCGTCCTAGCCGAAGGCAGGACCTGGTTATCCGTCACATCTGTGCGAACCAGATTGACCACGCCTCGACTGAAGAACCCACCACCATGGTTGCGCTCGTTATCGTTGCCATCGGTTGCAATTTCGCCATTGGCACGGTTTCCACTAATCACGCCATCCGTAATCGTCACCACCGATCCGTAGCTGGAAAAGAAGCCACCGCCAAACTCCTCAGCCACGTTGTTCTTGATATCGATGTTCGTCAGATCGACTTGCCCCAGGGTTCCTACATAAAAGGCCGCTCCCGATCCGCTGGTTCCGGCATGGGCCACATTGGAAAGATCATATCCGGAGATCTCCGATTGATCGCCACTCGTGATGGTCACGCTTCCACCATCCACGCTGAATGCTCCTCCATGTTGATGGGTGAAATTGCCATTGAGATCGACTGAATTTCCAGCACCTCCCGCATGAATCGAAACCTCGGCAAAGCCGCTGCTCCAGAAGCCACCGCCTCGACCATTGTTCCCGGTAATTTTATTTCCGGTAATCTCAACGGACTTGTTCGCAACCAAGTCAAAATCCACGGTGGCCCCATCACTCGCCCAGAAGCCGCCGCCATTGTCGGCGGAAGTATTATCCACCACGTTGACATCGGTCAGATTGATGTCCGCATGCCTGCCTGAAGCGTAGAATCCGCCACCGTAAGCATCATTACTACCGCCAGTGGCGTTCTTCTGAATCGTGACATCCGAAACATTGACCTCACCTCGTGCAAAGAAACCGCCGCCGTCCCCAGAACCTATCGTCGAATTGCTTTCGATCTTCCCTCCTTTGATCGTGACTTCGGTTGTTCCCTCGCTGAAGAAACCGCCGCCCGAACCATTGTTGCCGGTGACATTCCCCGTGATCTCGACATCAGTCAGTTTCACGATCGTCTGAGAATCCGCGTAAAAACCTCCGCCACTGCTCCCCGCGATATTGTCGGCGATCGAACCACCATCGATCGTGACCAGGGCATTGTTCGAAACCCGGAAACCACCACCAGCAGACCCTTTGCCGGTCGCTCCATTATTCGTGATATCGGCATTTGCCAATTTCACGGTAGAAGATCCCGTCGCCCAAAAACCCGAACCATGGGAGTTTCCATTCTGAATGACGTTTTGATTATTCTTCGCAATCGTAATTGATGTCGCAGTGCTCCCGTCGATGGAAGCATCGTCTCCCAGGTAAAAGCCGCCACCAGCCGCTCCGGCGTCGTTGTTCGTCATCGTGAAGTCGCCCTCAATCCCGATCGCGGCATTTCCACTTCCCCAGATTCCGCCTCCGTAGGCCTGATTCCAGTTTCGCGTCCCATCGTTATTGTCGATCACCGTCGTCCCGGAGAAGTCGAGCGTGGATTGGTGGTCAATATAGATTCCCGCTCCTCGACCGTAAGCCAGGTTATTCTGGAGGGTCACATCGTTGGCGATCACCGTCGAATGCCCTGAAATCCGCATCCCTGCTCCGACATGATTATTCCCTCCTGTTCCGCTACTTTCATTATCTTCGATGACTACGTTATCGAGAGTGAGATTCGCGTTATCAACCCGAATCCCAGCTCCTTCACCCGCAACCTGACCACCCGTGATGGTAAGATTCCGTAATACGAGATGGGAGAAGCCGGTCACTTCGAAGACCCGATCTAAATCATCAGCATCAATAACCGTGAGGGAGGCATCAGCATCTCCTCCCACCAGGACTAGCGTATTGCCACGGTTGGTAACATCGAGATCATCAGCTGTAGCAAAAGTGTAAGTTCCGGTAGCCAGGTTTACGGTCGCGTCCGAGCTACCACCATTAAAGGCAGTTACCGCAGCGCGGAGCCCCGCTTCATCAGTCACGCTAGTGATCGTCCCTGCCTCGAAATCGAATTCTCTGACCACCGGCCCACCATCAACGGACAACCGAACGGTATGGCTGCCGATTTCCGTCGTAGTGAGACTGACTTGATAGCGATTCGCCACCAAGGCATCGGCGGTGACGGTAGCGGAAGGTGTCGATGCAGGACCCGTGACCGTAGCCGCCAACGTGCCCGCCGCAGAAAGATCAACGGTAAAGGTCAAGGCATGGTTTGCGGGCGCAGTTTCAATTCGCTCGATATCCGTAATCGTGACCGATGGAAGGGTCGCTCCAAGTTCAAACGCACCAATATCGGCCACGCCTCCAGCGGCTCGATCACCGCTTCGCTGGTCGATACTGACGGTGGAACCGACCGCCGCATTTTCCGCGCTACTATCGCCGGCAACAAAGGCATGGGTTTCGGTAGCCCCTCCATTGTCAGCGAGGGCGGATAACTTGGGATCGTCCGTGATGCGGGTGCCGCTGCCGATCAAGGCATCTCCGGTATGGCCTCCAATGATGTTGGCCCCAATCAGGTTCATCTCACCCAGCGCATCGGCCGTGTGATTCGGGGTCGCTGTTTCCGCATCCCCGTGGTTGTTGAAGATGATACTATTCTCGAGATTGACCGTTCCATTGGAGCGATGAAACCCGGCCCCAGTTGCATTCGTGGCATGGTTATCCGAGATCGTAACGTGGCTGAAATTCCCCACGTTTCCGGAGTCCTGACTCCAAATCCCTCCGCCTAATCGACCATTTTCATCAAGCGTAATCGAGCCGTTGCCATTCACGGCGCGGTTGAACCCGGCGTAGTTTCCACTGATCGTCGAATTCGTCATATCGATCTGCGCGGTCGAGCCATAGCGGATCGCTCCGCCATAGTTCCCGGAAACGTTGTTCGAGAAGAGGCTTCCGGAAGCGGTGAGCTTCGTGGCACTCTCCATGTTCAGTCCGCCGCCGAATTCATGAGCCTCGTTGCCGCTGACCGTGGAATGATGGAGGTCTAGGGTCGCATTGTTCGTGAGGTAAATTCCGCCTCCGCGACGGTCCGCGACCGCGCTAAACGTCTGACCATCACCCCGGTATCCGGCAAGATTGTCATTGATCTGTGATCGCGTCGCAAAAATCTTCGCGTCGTTGGCGGCATGAATGCCTCCACCATTAGCATCGGCGATGTTCCCGCTTACGGAGGAATCAGTCAGACGAACCTCAGCTCTTGTCCCGAGAACCATTCCACCACCGCTGCCGTTGAAGGCAAAGTTGTTTTCGACCGCAGTACCGTTCTTCAGCGTCAACACGACATCTTCATAGGCACGAAGGCCGCCTCCGTTGTTGCCGACATTATCGTTGATACTCACCCCATCCAGAGTGGCATTGGTGTCGTTTCGAAGTTCAAGGCCACCGCCCTGCCAACTCGCATTCCCAGAAATTTCACCTCCGGTGATCCTCATCCGGGTTTCCGAACTTGCCCAAATACCTCCACCCTCACCCGAGACAGCAGTGCCGAGTTGGTTGGTAAGCTGGGTCAAGGTGTCAGCCCCCTTATCATAGGTCACTCCCGCCCGATTGTTCGTGATATCCGTGTTTACCAAGGTGACATCGGTATCGGCGAAATACATCCCGCCCCCGCGCCCTTCGGAGATGTTGCCGGTGACTGTGGAATCGATCATCGTCAATGTTGTTGGGCCTTCCCCAAACACACCCGCGCCATAAGCATTCGTATCGGTATCGGTCGCGTGATGAATCGTCCGATTGTTCGAAATCGTCACCTCACGAAAGGTCACATTCGCCGATCCATCCAGACGAACCCCGGCACCGTTCGCGCTTGTCACGTTTCCGCTAATCGTTCCTCCCGTCCAATCCGCGAAAGAAGCACCGTTGAAGTAAACTCCCGCACCGTCGCGTCGGATCGCTGAAGAACTGGCGCTATTTGTGCTGTTGAGAACACTCAAACCGTTTCCGGTCGCGACATCTTTATTCGCCACGATTTTCCCCTCAACATAGAGTCCCGCTCCAATCCCATGCGATTGGTTGCCGTCGAACGTGGTATTCGTCGCCACAAAGACAGCCGCACCTTCAATTTCAGCGCCACCGCCACGACGGTCATCGCTTCCGCCTGTGGTCCACTGGACTTCATTGTTCGAAATCGTGACATCGGTAAATTCTGCACGACCCGCCAAGCTAAACCCGCCACCTCGCGCCGCTTCATTGGCGCTATTCAGGTAACCAGCAATGTTTCCTTCGATTTTTCCTCCAGTCATGATCACGCGATCATCGCCTGTGTCTGCGTGGAAGCCTCCGCCATCGAGCTCCGCGCGATTGTTCGTGATATCGGTATCGTTCAGAATCACCGTCGATCCATCCCGAGTATAGAAACCGCCACCATCGCGAAACGTGGTATTCCCGTCGATGACTCCGTTATCGATCCGAACTTCACCTCCGCGTCCCCCACCGGAAACCCAAAAGCCACCTCCACGGCGTTCTCCGGAAGCCGCCGCATCCAACACGTTTTGAGAGATGCTAATATCACCGGCCGAGGCTCCTCTGAGATCGACGATCCCGTCAGCGACGTAGAAACCGCCACCTCGCCCCATCGCCGTATTACTATCAATCTTCATGATCGCCGTTCCCATGACCACATCCCGTCCCGGAGCAGTGAGATCGTTGATCTTCCCGGTCAACACCTGCGAATTGCTACCTGAAGAGTAGAAACCGCCACCCACGTTGTCCGGTGCCGAGTCATCGCCCTTGGTGGTCTGGTTCTCACTGATATTGACTGTTCCTGACAGCAAAACCGTGCCCAGATTCCGGAAACCGCCACCGTGGCCACTCGAGGCAATATTCTTCGTGATGGACGCACCTTCAATTTGAACCAGAGATCGCGTATCTGCGACATGGAACCCTCCCCCTTCGTTTTCCGCCACGTTGCCAGTCACCTGGACGCCGCCTTTCAGCACGATTCGGGAGTCTTCGGTCGCATAGAATCCGCCACCATTGCTGTTATTAAGAATAACGGTGTTTCCGGCATCAATGCCCGCCCGGTTGTTCGAAACCTCGCCACCGTCCACCGTAAAGAGATGCCGATTGGTCACATAGAAGGCACCACCGTGGCTTTCGGAGATGTGATCTTTCACGGTTACCCCGGTCAGAACGGTATCGCCC
>CAYGQD010000231.1:0-11170 GCA_964351855.1 uncultured Verrucomicrobiales bacterium | reverse complement strand
CCTCGGGAGTGGTTTCCAATTCGACCTCAAAGTCATCAAGGGAGCGGGAGCCTATATCTGCGGGGAAGAAACCGCCCTGCTCGCCTCGCTTGAAGGGCAGCGCCCCGAGGTCCGAGTTCGCCCACCTTTCCCCACCGTTGAGGGCCTGTTTCGCAAGCCCACCGTCGTCAACAACGTGGAGACATTCGCGAACCTTCCTTTCATCATCGAAAACGGCGGAGCCAAGTATGCGGCGATTGGGACGGCGGATTCGACCGGTCCGAAGTTGGTTTCCATCGACAGCCACTTCCACCATCCCGGTATCTATGAAGTGGCAATGGGAACGCCGCTCAAGGAGGTCGTCGATGAACTCGGTGGCGGCTTCACAAAGGCGATCAAAGCGATCCAGGTAGGCGGGCCCCTCGGAGGAATCGTTCCCACAGCGAAGATTGACGAATTGACGGTGGATTTTGAATCCTTCAAAAACGCCGGTTTTCTCCTCGGTCACGCCGGGGTGGTATCGATCCCTGAAGGTTTCCCGATGATCGAATACATCGAACACATGTTTAAATTCACCTCAGAGGAAAGCTGCGGAAAGTGCTTCCCCTGTCGGCTCGGCTCAGTGCGCGGAGGGGAACTCGCGGAAAAGGCGCGGACCAGCGACTACCAGATCGATCCGGAGTTGATGCACGATCTACTCGACACGATGATGGCAACCAGTCTCTGCGCCCTGGGCGGGGGCGTGCCGCTCCCCATCAAAAACGCGCTGGAATACTTTAAACCGGAGCTTCAGGAGTATTTTTCGGCAAGTCTTTAACCTGCCTGATTCTTGGAGCAGACAGGTTAAGGGGTCTTCGAATTCTGCGGGTTGAGCAATCTCCTTACGTCATCCACCGTCATGCTCCCGCCGGGATCCATGGGATTGGCAATGCTCACTTGGGCATCGGCGCGTCTTGCGGAACTCTGCTCATAAGCCTCCGTTCGTTCCCGGGTGCGGTTGCCTCGAAAATCGAAGCGACTTCCCGCATCATCGCTGAGACTGGTGGCATATTCCTTCTCGGCATCGCGGTTCGACTCCGTTGCAAAGACTTTGTCAGAACTCTGCACCCGACCCGCCTCATAATTGGTCGGTAAATCGGACTTTCGGCTCGCCCAAGGCGATCGTTTTTCCGAATCCGCCGGGGAATCTCCGGCATCGAACGAATTCCGATCCAGCTGCTCGGTATCAAAATTCTTCATCCCGACAAAGCGCTCAACGCTCTCTTCATTCTGATTCCTGAAGTCGGCCAGAGGGCCCGTCCGGACTTTTTTCACGACCGTTCCATCGGCATCCTGCCCGAAGCCAAATCGACGGTCCTTCTTGTTCCGAGAGGAATCCGGCTGGCCGGCGGTAACCGCTCTGCCATCCCGAATTTCGAATCCCCCGGCGAACTTCTCCTTCATCTTATCCACATCTCCGACCTGCTGGGACCACTGCTCCCCGAAGGACATGCGACTTTGCGTGGTTTTCACGGTGCGCTGAGTCTCGCAGCCGGACAACAGCAGCGCCACGGTGAGGATGGGAAGGGGATTGCGAATCATTGGAGGGGAGTTTGCCCTGAAATCGGGGCGACTGCGAGTCAATTCCTTGACGGTTCACGCCACGATCCGATTCATCGTCGCAGCGAACGAGAATCGAACGGATTCCGCTGCCCTTCCAAAATGAGCCCGACTTTCCAGCCTCCTTGCACCGACCGCCGAGGTGAACTACCGATGAAGCCATGAGCAACGCTCAATCCACCCGAAAAATTCTCTCGTTCCTGGCTCTGATTCTCGGCGGTTGCGTCTTGGTGGCCGCATTGGGCAGCCTCGGCCCCGTCGCGATCCGTCTGGTCATGCCCATTGTCTTGGTGGGAGTGGTTGGCTGGCTGGGGTGGACGATCGTTGCTCCGCCCGGAACGAAGGTAACCCGCCGACTCGCCAAGCGCCAATTCGAACGCGCGTTTCAAGCGGCAATGAGCCGAAATGAGGGTCATGTGATTTCAGATCACCTTCAGCAAAACCTGGGACTTCCCGCAGAAAGTCTCCGCCCTCGCGTGGTCGCGGCGTTTAATGAACTGCGGGCGCTCCATGCCAGCGCCTACGACCCTGCCAACACATTCGTCTCCAAAGGCTTGAAGAACGCGATGCAACAGCGCTCGGACGAAGCCCGCAATGCGTTTTGGCGGATTTGCCGAAATCTGGCCGTGGTCGCGGATCAGAAAGTGAAGTTCGAAGACGATCATCACAAGATCCAGAATCTGTCGGAATCCATCGCCAACCTGAAAACCTCTGCGGCCGAAGTTCGCGTGAAGTTAGCCGAGCTCTCTCTGGGAGCGACCGAAGCTGAAATCGAAGAAGCAGCGCAAGCGATCGAGAACGTGCGGAAACAAACGGAGGTGCTGCTCGAACTCGAATCCCTCTTTCACAGCTAAGGGCTTGTCACAAAATAAGTTTACTAGCTAAGCCTGAGATGAATCTGAAATTCAATTGCAAACCAAAGCCACGCTCGGCATGGTGGTTGTGTTAAGATAACGTGGAAACCATCCTCCAGAAATCGATCTTCGTCGTCGGCATCTTCGTGCTCGCGATCGCCTGCCGTTCTTTCGCGCACCCCTTTCTCCACAAACTCGGCTCTCTCTTGCTCCTGGCTGCCAGCTACTTGGCCGCCTACTTCATTTTCGACAGCCACATTGCCGGAATCACGGCGGTCATACTCTGGTTTTTCCTACCTTGGATCGAGCTTCTGACGCGGGTTCGGCAAATGCGCCTCCCGTTGAACAAGGAACTGAGCCGACGTGCTCCGCCGTCCCGGGATCGCTTTCCGGAACTGCTCGACGTGACGGCAGAAATCGAGGAAGCCGGGTTCGAATACGTCATGGATACCGGCTGGGATTGGGAAGAGCTGCACCAGTTTTTCCGCGTTTTTTACAGTGCGGAGGCCAAGTGCCAGGTGGCGCTCTGCTTGAACGAGCAAGACGGGATGGCCTTGGCTTATCTCGCCATTTCTTCACGAGACAAGAACGAACAAATCTGGAGAACCTGGACCTTTCCATTTTCCGGCCCCATGCGGCAAGCGCCCGGTGTTCATCTCAATCAGGTTCCGAGCATGGAGGTCTTCCCTAAACTGCTCGAGCTTCACCAAGCCTTTCTGAAAGAGAACTCGATTCAGCTGAGCGATTTGGTGGATGAGGATCCGGAAACGATCGAGAATCTGATGGAGAACGAGGTGCAGAGCCAGATTCGACACAATTTGTCCCGGGGAATTATTGTCGAATCCTCCGAGGAAGGGAAGTTCCGCTACTCCTGGCGCGGGCTCTTCTTTCTTTGGACCCAAATTCTCAAAGACATGGTCAAGCTGTCGTGAGTCCCATGGACGTTCCCTCCTACCAACTCTCCCATCGGGGCATTGACGCCGTCGGCCTAAAAGAACGCACGGAGAAATTCACCAAGCGAAGCATCAAGCACGGAGCCAAGCTTCAAGGGCTGAAATTGGCGGTCTCGATGATGGATTTGACCACTCTGGAAGGTCAAGACACTCCCGGGAAGCTCCAGTATCTTTGCCAGAAGGCGATTCAACCGATGCCGGAACGCTATGGCGCGCCTTCTTGCGCAGCGGTCTGCGTGTATCCCACGTTGGTTCGTGAAGCGAAGCGTCTGGTCGGGAACAGCGGGATCAAGATCGCGTCCGTGGCTACCGGATTTCCCAGTGGCCAGTTTCCGTTGAACCTTCGATTGGAAGACGTCCGTTTCGCGGTGGGTGAAGGGGCCGAAGAGATCGATATGGTCATCAGCCGTGGCGAATTTCTCTGTGGGAATCTCGATTTCGTTGCCGAAGAGATCGCTGCCGTGAAACAAGCGTGTGGTGATGCTCACTTGAAGGTCATTTTCGAAACCGGGGAGCTGCAAACCTACGAAAATGTCCGGGTCGCCAGCGAACTTGCGATGCAGACCGGCGCGGATTTCATCAAAACGTCAACTGGCAAGGTTTCCCCTGCGGCGACGCTCCCCGTCACCCTGGTGATGCTGGAAGCGGTGCGCGATCACTTCTTCGCCACCGGCCAACGGATTGGGATCAAACCGGCTGGCGGAATCCGCACCGCCAAAGAGGCCCTTCAATATCTGGTCATGGTCAAAGAGACGCTGGGGGATGATTGGCTGAGCCCGGATTTGTTCCGCTTCGGTGCCAGTTCTCTTCTCGGCGACGTCGTTCTGCAAATCGCCAAGCAGACGGACGGAAGCTACCAGAGCGCGGACTATTTTTCTCAGTCGTAGTCATTCACCACTCCGCTGGAGGGAATCCCCGCGTCTTAAATTTGGGATTCCAGAACCACAATTCGCGTTTTTGTCCGGCTCTACCCCGCCAGAAGGCCCATTTTGGAAAATTTTCGCAAATACTAAAACAATAATTTGTAAAATTTCCATAAATGAGATAACTTCTGTTCATCAACCCAAACAGGTCATGAACAAATTCATTCTCTTCTCCATCACCGCGCTCTTCTGCTACATTGTCTTCCGTCCCGGCGTTGACAGCTCCAGTGCGCCAGAGTTTAACCAGACCTCGTTTCAAACCGCGATCGACTCTGGTAAACCCGTCGTGGTTGACTTCCGAGCCAATTGGTATCGGCCCAGCAAGAAGCTTGCCCCCACGATCAACCAACTGGCCCGAGAGAGTTCTGATCTCTACATGGTCGGAAAGATCGATGTCGATCGTTACACGGTGTTGACCCAACGCTATCGGGTAAAGCGCTACCCCACCCTCTTAATCTTTAAAGACGGTGAAGTGGTCGATGAATTGGACACGACGCAGAGCGTTGAGGAAATGCAGAATCAAATCTACCGCTACCTCTAGACGACCAAAAACGATCCAATACCTTTCTACGAAAAAGCCCGGAGTTCTCACGAACCCCGGGCTTTTCGCTGAAAATCGAACAGGGAACGGGAATTAACCGTTCACCGTCTTCAGGATGCGGGCAGCAACCTGATAAGGATCGGCATTGGAAGCCGGGCGACGATCTTCCAGGTAACCCTTGTAGCCATTGTTGGCCGTTCCGATCGGGATCCGGATGGAAGCACCACGGTCAGAAACGCCGTAGCTGAATTTGTCAATCGACTGCGTCTCGTGGAGACCGGTCAGGCGCATGTCGTTGCAGGAACCGTAAACCGCGATGTGCTCTTCGTGAACTTTCGCGAACTTGTCGCAAATGCTCTCGATCAATTCCTTGCCACCTTTTTCGCGAATGTCGGTATTCGAGAAGTTGGTGTGCATGCCAGAACCGTTCCAGTCGCCAGTGACGGGCTTCGGATGGAAGTCGACGACGACGCCAAATTGCTCAGCCGTGCGAACCAGGATGTAGCGAGCGAGCCACGCGGCATCACAAGCCTCTTTGGCACCTTTACCAAAGATCTGGTATTCCCACTGGCCCATCATGACTTCGGCGTTGATTCCGGTCACTTCTAGTCCAGCCGCGAGTTGGGCATCGAGAGCTTCCTCGATGATTTCCCGTCCTTTGGCCACGGAAGCGCCAGCCGAACAGTAGTAGAGGCCTTGAGGGGCGGGATAACCACCCTGGGGGAAACCGAGCGGGGCACCGCCCTCCATCAGGGTATATTCCTGCTCGAAGCCGAACCACATATCGGAGTCGTCTTCGAAACCACCCCGGTAATTGGAAGGATGAATGCTGCCGTCAGCCGCCAAAACCTCACAGAGGACCAACGCTCCGTTTTTGCGTTGGGAATCCGGCACGATTTTCACCGGCTTGAGGAGACAGTCTGAGGAACTGCCTTCTGCTTGTTCAGTAGAGCTTCCGTCGAATGACCACTCGGGCACTTGATCCAACTTGGGAAGACCATCACTGTCGATGATCTTGGTTTTGCTACGCATGTTAGGCTCCGGCTTGTAGCCGTCCAGCCAAATGTATTCGAGCTTGTACTTAGCCATGTCTTGGTTTGTTATGGTTGTTTTTCTCTGTGTTGGTTAGAGTTCAAGTTCGTGAGGAATCACAGATAATCCCTTCGCGCATTAATCCCAAATTTGAGATCTCGATTCCTTGCCTGATAGCAGGATTGGCCCTGACTTCAAGCGAAAACCAACTTCACCTTTGCCAGGAAACGTCCCCGAAAAGGTCCGCCTCAGGGAAGATTGAGCTTCGGAACACCCTGGATTCGGCGCCCCAAATTCAAATGCCCTAACTCTTCGGCCTTGGTCGCCAGATATTCCTCGTTGAATTTATTGGGAGGCGTGAGCGCGGGAACCACGTGATCAACCAATAAACCATAACGCTTCATCGAATCGATCTTCCGCGGATTGTTCGTGTTCAAATCGATCCGCTTGACCCCGAGTTCGCGAAGAATCAGCGCGGCGGTGCTGAAATCCCGCATATCTGCCGGAAAACCGAGAATGTGATTGGCTTCGACCGTGTTCGCGCCCTTGGCCTGCTCCGCATAAGCCCGAATCTTGTTTCCGAGGCCAATTCCCCGTCCCTCTTGCCGAAGATACACGACCACCCCGCGCTTGTTTTCCGCGATCCGTTGCAGGGCGAAGTCGAGTTGCTGTTGGCAATCGCATTTCAAAGAGCCGAGCACCTCGCCAGTGAAGCATTCTGAATGAACCCGGACGAAAACCGATTCTTCGCCGCTGAATTGGCCGCCCATGCTGATGGCGAGCGACTCGCTTTCGTCCTCGTCATTGCGAAAAACCCGCACCTGAAACTCCCCGTGGTGGGTGGGCAATTGGCAACTCGAATATTCCTGAATTTGCATCAACTAGGTCGCACACTATACATACTTAAAGGACTCTGGGATGCCAAAAAACCTTTCACCTTGGGGAACATGATCGAAAATCGCTGGAATTGGGCTCTTCGCTGGCTGATCGCCGCTGGGCTGATCGCGACGATCGTGTTGATGGCTCGGGCGAATGAGTTCGGAATATTGTTGGGGTTACCCTTGCTCGTCATTGCCGCCTTTTTCGTCATGCCAGAAATCATGAAACCCGTCAGTTGGATGGTAGATTCCCTCTTTGGAACCGGTCCCGGCCCGGGAGGACGACCGCCGCTCGATCTCCGCCTCGCCCAGCATTATGTGAAGCAGGAGCGGCTTAAAGATGCGATCGAAGAATATGAGCGGATTCAAGGTTTCTACCCGGGGATTCCGGAAACCTACGAGCAGATGATGTTGCTAACCGCGCAGATTGGCGGCTCCCGAAAAGCGATCGATAGCTTTTTCGCGCAAGGAAAACGCCAGATCAAGGATCCGGAATCACGTGGCGATCTGCAACGCGCCTACGATGAGGCCCTGGAAATTCTTCAAGCCTCTTCCGCCGATTCTCTTCCCAACGGGTGACGCCGGGCTCAGCTAAAGCTAGATCGACTCCGCCCTGGCGCATTCAAACTTCCGCCAGCCAATCACCTGCAAGGCGAAGAGAGACACGAACCGGGGATTCGTGGTGATGTAGCGCATCCAAAGCCGACCGGGTTCCTGAGAAAGCCGAAACGCCCATTCCAGCCCGTTCCGCTGCATCCATTTCGGGGCTTGTCGAACCCGTCCAGTATGGAAGTCGAACGCCGCCCCGACCCCGAACATCAGCTTCACTGGCAACTGATCGATGAACTCTGCCATGAAGCGATCCTGCTTCGGCGTGCTGATCCCGATCCACATGACATCCGCTTTCGATTCCGTCACCTGCCTAAGCAGATCTGCCTTCTCCTCCCCATTGAGTTCGCGAAAAGGCGGGCAATAGGTCCCGACGATTTGTGATTCCGGAAACCGCTCCAGCATCCGTTCCTTCAACTCCTCGGCGACGCCTTCGGTTCCCCCGTAAAAAAAGTGCCGCGTCCCCGTTTCCCGGGTTTTCTCAAAGACATCCAGCATCAAATCCGGTCCATAAACCCGCGTCATCTGGGAAAACCCATAGAGCCACCGGCCAATCCAAACCGTCGGCATCCCGTCCGGGGTGGTGAGGAAAGATTGATTGAAGATCCGCCGCAGCTCCGGATCATCCTGAGATTCGATGATCCCGTGAACGCCAGTCACGCAGACGTAACCTTTCTCCCCGGATTGGAGAAAGCGCAGAACCTCCTTCGTCGCCCGTTCCAGGCTGAGAGCCGAGATTCCCACGCCGAGCACGTTGAAGCGATCGACAGTCATTTGTCATCATAATCGATGCCGACGGGAGAGCGAACGCTTTGTTTAACAATGGTTAACTTTATCGAGCCGCTTCGTTCTTCGGCTCGGGGCGCCCGTCCTTCTTCAAATCGACCGGCGCGGAATCGGTCACTGGAGCGGCGCTTTGCTTCTTCAGCCGGTCAAGTTCCGCCAGCTCGTGCCAGCGTTTTTCCAAGGCTTGCACTTTTTCCGGATGAAGCGCGGCCACGTCGTTCATCTCGGTTCCATCCACCTCCAGATCATAGAGTTCCCACTTCGCCCGGCGATGGCTGACGAGCTTCCAGTTGCCCTGGCGGATGGCCCGATTCGTCGAAAACTGGAAGTAGAGGTCTTCGTGGGGTTCACGGATCTCACCGTTAAAGATGGGCAGGAGCGATTTGCCTTGGAGCGGCTCCAACTCCACCCCGGGCCAGGATTCCGGATACTCACCACCCGAAACGTCGACCGCCGTGGCCATGAAATCGATGAGGTGCCCCACTTGGTCCGTCAAGGCTCCCGGCTCGGTCTTCATCCCTTTGGGCCAATGCGCAATCATCGGACTAGAAATGCCACCTTCGTGTTGATTCTGCTTGTGGAGGCGAAACGGAACATTGCCGACGTGAGACCACCCGGTGTCATAGCACCAGTACGAACGAGCGTCCCACGGTTCAAATTCCGCACCCTTGGTCCGATCAAACGGACAGGCACCGTTGTCCGAGCAGATCATGATGAGCGTGTTTTCGTAAACGCCTTTTTCCTTCAGGAAATCGACCAAGTCTCCGGTCACCTGATCGACCCGATCCACCATCCCCGCAAACGCCGCCATCCGTCGCGATTCCCACGATTTCTCCTCGTCACTGAGCGCATCCCAGGCCGGAACATTGACCGGGCGCGGTGCGGGTTGCCACTTCTCCGGGAGAATCCCCAGTTCCCGCTGCTTCGCGATTCTCGCCTCTCGAATCACGTCCCAGCCGACGTCATAACGCCCCTCATACTTCCGAAAATCTTCCTCCCGCACATGCAGCGGATAGTGTGGCGCATTGTGCGCGATGTAGAGAAAGAAGGGACGCTCGGCATCTTCCTCCAAGAGTTCGCCGACAAACCGGGTTCCGTATTCCAGCCAAGCATCCGTCGTGTAGAAATCCTCGTCAAAGTCGTTCCAGACCTCACCATTGAGCCGGAAGGTATCGTCCCCGGTGAAAAAATTCGTCGCTCCGGAGAGGTGGCCAAAGTAGCGACTGAAGCCGCGGTCCGTCGGCTGCTTGTGCAAATGCCACTTGCCTACCATGGCGGTTCCGTAGTCGGCTTTTCCCAGGACCTCCGGAATCGTCACCGCCCGGCTCAAGCTCTCGCTCCCCGCCTGATTGCAATAGAGCCCACTGAGAAGCGAAACCCGGGAGCTGTGACACTTGGCGGTGTTGTAGAAATTCGTGAATCGCAATCCACCGGCGGCCAACGCATCGATATTCGGCGTTTCGATCTCACTCCCGTAGCAACCGAAATCCGCGTAACCCAAATCGTCCACCATGATGAGAACGATGTTCGGGCGAGGCGCAGCGTGAGCCACGTTCAGCAGCAGCAACAGAAGGAAAAGGGGGTTTTTCATGGTGATCACCGTGGCCGAAAAAGTCCGTTCCGGAAACCGCGAATTGCGCGTTTTGAGCATTGGGGACGGTGAGAATTGGTTGCCGAGCGCCACCGATTCTGCCAACAGGTTAGGGTCATGGAGAGTCGCGATCACGCCCAGCAAGAAATCGAGCGCCTCAGCGCGGAACTAGAGCGCCACAACCGGCTTTATTACGAGGAAGCCCAACCGGAGATTACCGACCGTGAGTTCGACGAGATGCTGCGCCTGCTGGCCGATCTGGAGAAGCAGCACCCCGACCTCGCCTCGCCCAATTCTCCGACCCAGCGCGTCGGCGGAGCCCCCCTCACCGGCTTCACCCAGGTCTCTCACCCGGTCCGGATGATGAGCCTGGACAATACCTACTCCGAAGAAGAGCTGATCGACTTCTACAAACGCCTCCAGAAGACGCTCGACGTCCCTGACATCCCCGTCGTGATCGAACCGAAAATCGATGGCGTCGCGGTCTCCGTCGTTTACGAAAACCGCGCTCTCAAATATGCCGCGACCCGGGGCGATGGACAAACCGGAGACGATATCACCCATAACCTGCGCACCATCCGCCGCCTTCCCCTCACCCTGCCGCCAAGCGCACCCAGTTCGCTCTTCGAAGTTCGCGGAGAAGTTTTCATGCCGAACGCCGGTTTCGCCAAACTAAACCAGGAACGCGAAGAAGCCGGCGACGCGCTCTTTGCCAACCCGCGCAACGCCACCGCCGGTTCCCTCAAGCAGTTGGATCCGAAAATTGCCGCGCAACGCCCGCTCGACATTATTTTCCACGGATTCGGTCAGGTCGAAGGACTCGATCTGGAGCTTCAAGAGCAGTTCTACACCCTCCTCCGCACCTGCGGCCTCCCTCCCGCGCCAAAAATCTGGCAAGCGCTCAACCTGGAAGAAACCCTCGCCGCGATTCGGGAGATCGATGCCCATCGGCACACCCTCCCCTACGAGACCGACGGAGCGGTGATTAAAGTCAACGCCATTGTCGACCAGCGGAAGCTCGGCGTTACCTCGAAGGCTCCCCGCTGGGCCATCGCCTTCAAATTCCAGGCAGAGCAAGTCGAGACCCAGCTCCACAGCATCCACATCCAGGTCGGTCGGACCGGCGCCCTGACTCCCGTTGCCAATCTGGAGCCCGTCTTCGTCAGCGGCTCCACCGTCTCGCGTGCAACCCTCCACAATCAGGAGGAAATCGAGCGCAAAGACATTCGCGAGGGCGACTTCGTCATCATCGAAAAAGCGGGCGAAATCATCCCTGCCGTGGTCCGCGTCCTCACCGAAAAACGGACAGGTGATGAAGTCCCTTTCGTCATGCCGGATCACTGCCCCGCCTGTGAAACGCCGGTCACTCATCAAATCGGCGAGGTCAAAGTCTTCTGCCCCAATCCCACTTGCCCGGAGAAAGTT
>CAYGQD010000230.1:0-11304 GCA_964351855.1 uncultured Verrucomicrobiales bacterium | reverse complement strand
TCCGTCGTGATCTCCGCCCGCATCGAAGAAGAATTGATCGATCTCAGCGCGGAAGATGCGACCGAATTTCTGAGCGACATGGGTGTGACCGATAGCGGCGTCTCCAACCTCATCAAAGGTGTTTACCACCTCCTCGGCCTCCGCACCTACCTGACCACCGGCGAAAAAGAAACCCGCGCCTGGACCATTCCTCAAGGAGCCAAAGCACCCCAAGCCGCCGGAGTCATCCACACCGACTTCGAAAAACATTTTATCAAAGCGGAGATCGTTTCCTTCGCAGACCTGGATGCCTTCGGCACCATGGCCTCCGCCCGCGAATCCGGTAAAGTCCGAATCGAAGGGAAGGAATACGAGATGAAAGACGGCGACGTCGTCGACTTCCGCCACAGCGCTTGAACCTTCAGAGAAGGCGGGTGCAACGATGGGTGAAGTCAAAAGACTCGTGAATTGGCTGGAGTAATCTCTCCCCTGTGCCTAACCTACCCACCACATCCAAACACAGGCTTGGGATGGGCCACCTGACCACTTCGCTCTCATCACGAACTTCCCCCCAACGATGGGTCTGATTTCTTCTGCTGTAAGGCTCCAATTTGCCACCAAAACCCGCAAAGGGACGAATGCGTTCATTCGCCGAGAGGCCGATCTTTCGGTCGCGCTCGTCGAAAACGTGTTCCCGGAAGAGGCGAAACGCCCGGTTCGCGTTCCCAGCATGATGGGAATTGACCCCGACATGCAGAACTGGTCTCTCCTTCAAGTGCTGGAGCACAACACGATCGTCAACCGAAGGATCACCAGCGTGATCCAGGATCTGGCCACACATGGCTCGGTTCAGGACACCTCGTTCGATCCCAAGAAAGACACCATGCCATCGGAAACGCCCGATCGCGAAACCATCGAAGCGTTCCAGGATTCCATCGATGAGCACTTCAAAGCGATTGCCAAATTACCCAAACTCCGGGGCCTCGGCTCCTCCGATCATCCGATCTTTGGTCCTTTCGACGCTCATCGCTGGCATTGCATGTTCGGCTTCCATCTCAAGATCCATCGCCGCCAGATGGAAGTGATTCACAAATCCCTCTAGCCGAGCCGTCCGGAACCGCAATCGTAGAGGAAGATGCCAAATCTTCCTGCGGACGGCCCGGCAAGCGAATCCAATAGGCATCTCGCAGAGCCTCAAGAACAGAGATTCCGAAAACCCTCAGCGAGCGGCCTCGGACCATCCTATCCTTCAGACTGAATCGCCTGTAGCATCTGTCCGTAAACGTCCCCTTCTTCCAGGTATTCCAGTTCACTAAGGGTCGGCATCATTCCGCCATTCAGTTCTACATAGTAGATTTGCGAAGGAAGTGGATCGATGCCGGGGAGGGCTGGCGGTGTGATGATCACTTCGACGACGTAGAAGCCGTCATCGGTGATCAACGCGGGCAATTGCAGGGCGAAGTTGCCTTCGAGGTCGATCGATCCGCTGCCGGAGGCAAGGAGCTGATCGCCGGAGCGCAGATTGATGGTCACGTTCGAGCCGGACTCGCCGCCGACGAAGGCGAAGTAGGGCGTGCGTTGAGCAGGCAGACCGCTCTGATCCAATCCGGCGACTTGGAAGCCGGTGAAGAGGTTCAGGGTCCCATCTTCCGTGGCCGAGTTCAGACCGAGTCCCGTCTCCGCTTCGTTGACGGCGGAGTTGGTGCGGAGGGTTTGGAAAACCTGCTCCAGGGTGCTGGGCGGGATAACGGTTTCCCTCGTAGTTGGCGGGGTGAGCGGCGTGGGACTTGGGGTCGTTGGCGGCGTGGTTGGGGTGTTGCTGGTCGGAGGGGGCGTTCCGCCACCGCCACTGGGCGGCACCGGAGTGACGAGAACCGCGCCAGGGGCCACGGTGAGATCGACCGTGTTGCCTGCCAAATCCGTGAATGCACCCGGAGCGGTGAGGCCGATCAACTCGATGCCGCTCGCATTGGCCGCAGCGAGTTCCGCCGGCGTCAGATCGACGGTGAAGGTGAAGGTCGTGCCGGGGCCTTGCGGAGTCGCGTTGGTCGCGACGACCGGGGTTCCACCGAGATCCAGTTGCACTGTCGCGCCGCCCGCATCCAGGGTGGTGGTGGCGTCGGGAACCGTGACGGTCACGGTCACGGTATTGCCGGTCAAATCGCCGGCGACATCGGTGATGGTGGGCGTTGCGGTATCGACGGTTACGCTCAGTGGCGAGGAGGCGGCGCTGGTGTTGCCGGAGCCATCCGTGGCGGTGGCCGTCAAGCCATGGGTGCCGTCCGAAAGAGGTGAACTGGTCAGACTCCACGCGCCCGTGCCATCGGCGGTGATGGTTCCGACGGAACCGTCCAGATCACTGGTCAGCTCAATGGTGGCATTTGGTTCCGCCGTGCCGCTGATGGTGACGGTGTTATCGTTGGTGACGTTGTCGGTCGCGGACGAACCAGTGTCCGATCCGGCATCGAGATCGAGACCCGCTGGAGGGGCGGGGGCGGTGGTGTCTCCTACCAGTCCGGTCACGTCGAAGGTGAACGCAGATTCGTCGGCATCGTTGTTGGCGATGGTGACGGTGGCGTTTTGGGTGCCGACGGTGCTCGGATCAAAGGTGATGACGAAGGTGGTCGAGTCCGATCCGTCGATCGGATCGGTCGCCGGTTGGGTCGTGATGCTGAAGTCGCTCGATCCGCTGATCGCGACCAACGGCGTTCCCGTCAAATCAAGCGAGCCCGGTCCGGTGTTCCGAATCGTGAAGGTTCGGGAGACGGCCCCACTACCCGCTTCCGCGCTACCGAAGTCGGTGTTCGTCGCCTGGGCCGGGACGTCACCGCTGGCGATCGGGTTTCCGCCGTTGTCTTCCACGCTGATCTCGGGTCCCAAGGCCGCGCGATAGAGCGCCTCGATTGCCGTGTCATCAAGAAGCGTGGAAGAGAACACCACGTCATCGACTTGACCATCGATCGGGCGATTCCCGGTCGGTTGCGCGCCGAGGGAAAGGCTCAAACCGAAGCTGAAATCCGGTCGTAGGGCAAAGTTGGTGCTCGTCGTGGCGGCTTTGAGTACGCCATCGATATAGATCCGCGCCACGCCCCGCTCGGTGTTGGTGCTGGCGTCGTAGTCGAAGGTCATCGCCAAGTGATGCCACCCGTCGGCGAGGGGAGCGGAGGTGAAGACGGTCTGCCGGGTGGTGTTGAAGCGGATCGAATTATCGCTCGCGGAGATATCAAAGAAAGGATCGAGAATGCGGTCGAACTGCACTTGGCCTCCGTCGAGGCGGACGGCTGCCGCAACCGTGAAGTCGGACGTCGGCGAAATCGCCCCGGGCGGAATATCGTACAGAATCGCATCCCCGGTCGCGTCATCGAAATTTGCTCCCAGATCATCGACGGAATTGGAAGTGTTATACTCTACCGCGCTGCCACTGCGGGCGGTCGCGCTTCCTCCGAGGAGGCCGGTATTGGCGGTGCTGGTCAGGGTATTGCCATCCGCCGCACCATCGCTGTCGAAGTTAAGTTCGACGAGGGTTCCGGTGCCGACGATGTCGACATTGACGGTGCCGAGATTGACCTCCGCCGCGATTCCATCGCTCAGAGTGACCGCGATGCTATCCGCGTTGTCGCCGCTCGTTCCCGGAGTGCCATGGAGATAGTTAAGATTCGCCGGTGTATCCAGGTAGGCCTCCAGATCCGCCGCGCTGCCGCTCAAGGTGATCGCAGAGCTGGTGCCGCCCACGGTGACTTCCGGAGTTCCCGTCGCGCTGAAATCTCCGCCAGCGGAGGTAAGGGTTAAGGTCAGGTTATCACCTTCCGCATCGCTCAAGGTGAGAGCGCTGAGATCGACCTGGCTGGCGGCATCTTGGAACACGGTCAGGTCCGTGGGCAAACCGGTTGCGGCGGGGGCATCGTTCACCCCGAGGACGCGAATCGTCACCGTCGCCGAGTCCGAGCCGCCCTGACCATCTTCCATCGTGTAGTCGAAGGTATCGGTGAGGACGTCCCCCGCTTTCAGCGCCTGGAAGGTCGCGGAACCGGTCGGGTCATAGGTGAAATCGCCATTCGCTCCGATGGTTACCGCGATGCCGTTCGCGCTGGTGACATCAGAGCTCGTCACCGTCAGCGTGTCGTTCGCGTCAGGATCGGTGTCATTGGAAAGGACATTGCCGGTCGCGCTGGCGTCTTCGGTCGTGGTGAAGGTTGCGGAAGCATTCGTCGCAACCTGGATACGGTTGACCACCATCACTTGATTCGCGTTCTGAATCTGCGCGACGATGTGCCCGGTCGAGTTAAAGGCCGCGTCATAGCTGGCGGCGGTGCCGGAATCTCCCCAAGCGCCCGAAAGCTCGGTCAGACCCGTTAGGCCGGTGAATTGATAATTCCAGCCGGTCGCGTTGTAGCTGGCGGTGACTTGGAAACCATCGTTCAGCGATGTCGAATCAAACGTCGTCACCGTGGAGGCACCGCCAATCAAATCAACATTGCCATTGTGCCTGAGGGACACCCCGGCGGCGGGTCCTGCGGCAAAGCCAGGGCCTCCCTGAATCCGAAACTCGGAACGCAATCCGTTGCTGGTCGAACTCGCGACATCCCAGGTCACGGAGAAGCCTCCGGCCGTTTCCAACGCGTCCAGATCGAGGCTGTTCACTGTGCTGAATCCGGTGTTGCGATTGCCGGGCGTTCCGGCGTTGTCGATCGTAATCGCTCCGCCACTTTCCGTGACCGTGCCCAAAGCACCGGCCAAGTTGGAAGAATTGTCGATCGCTTGGACCCCGGCCAGCAAGGTCTCACTGCCGCCCGTGCCCAGAGCGTCGTCGGCAAAGTCATCGATGAGGAGGACGCGATCATCGTTGGCGGTCGGTTCCTCGTTCACCCCGGTCACTTCCACATTCACGGTCGCGGTGGAATCCGTTCCGAAAGCGACCGTGATCTTCGGCGCATCCGCTCCGGAATTCGTGAAGGTGGCTCCGACGAAGTTGTCATCGATGCGGAGACGGACCCCGTGATTGGAGGATGGATCGGCGAGCCAGCCGTTCACCCAACCGGTGATGTCGATCGCGTGATCGATGTCAACCATGGGGCCCGCCGCCGCCGGTCCATTGGTTCCAAAACTGAACTCGTCCGCAATCGCGGTTCCGCCACTCGGTTCCGGGTGCACCGGTTGGCCACTCGCCGTGTCCCAACTCTCTGTAACCCGACCGATAAACAGGTCCGCTGAATTCGAATTGTTGACCTTGTCGATCTGATTGAGGTTAAGCGTCGCACTGGTCACGGGCCCGGTGATGCCGGTCAGATCGAAGCGAAGGAAGGCGACGACTTCCAAGTTGGGATTGTTCTCGTTCCCGCGCTCCTGGACGAAGAGCGTGCTCGTATTGGCCGTTCCATTCTCCGCTACGGAGATGAATTCGCTCATGGCAGCATCCACCACCCCGCCGTCCGTCACCGTATAGGTGAAGCTATCCGTCAACGTTTCGCCCGCGCCCAAGCCGACGAATGCGGCCACGCCCCGGGGATCATACGTGAAACTTCCATCCGAATTGACGAAGACGGTAGCCCCTTCCGCGCTGGTGGAATCGAAACCAACCAACGAGATGGCACCGGTGTCATTGGCAAACAAGCTGACTTCGCCACTCGGAGTATCGAGCGTCGAATTTCCGGCGCTGACATCCAAGAGTGCATCCGCATCGGTTGATGCGGCATCATCGACCGGTCCTTCCGCCACATCCGTCACCGTCACCGTCACGTCTTGAACGACACCGTTTCGGCTCACTTCGACGTTATAGACGTTATCGGTTCCTGCATCTCCCGGTGCCTCGAAATTTGGCGCGGTCGTAAAGGTCAATTCGCCCGTCGCCCCATCTACGGTGAAGAGCACCTGGTCTGCTCCGCCGGAAATTGCGAACTCGGGCGAGGTCACAACGTTGAGAGCCGGGGCATCCGCTCCGGCACCAGATTCCTTCGAATGGAAGACGAGATTCCGGTCCGCGAAACCGTCCGTCCGCCGGAGGACAAGGGTGATCGAATCATTGGTGTTGGCAGCCAGGAACGCGTTGAGCGCCGCGCTGCTGAAGGTGACGGGATTCATACCGTCCGTAATCGCGATATCCACGGTGCCCAACGAAGTGAGCTTCGTGAGATCGACTGCGTTTCCCGCCTGATTGGCCGGCGCGTTGTTGAAGGTGATGGTCGATTCATCGAACGACTCGCTCGTTTCGTCCGTCATCCCGAGCACCTCCATGACCATCGTTCCGGTGCCGCCGGAACCGCTATTGTTGACGGATGGGGTCAGGGTGAGCGTCGCGCTATCGATATTGCCCAAGACGCCTGTGGTGTCGAACGATAGGTAGGTGTGCCGGACGGGGCCGTCCTTCACCAGCAAGGTTGTGGATCCGGTGGTTCCGTGGGTCGTGTCCGGCGTTGATGCTTGAACGAAGGCATCACCCGTTAGGGTCAAATCCCGACTGGTCAAACTAGCTGCAATCGTCACCGCTCCTGCCGCAGTCGTGTTCTCGGCGATGGTGAGGGCTTGGTCGGCGTTGCGCACCGTCACTTCGAAATCCCGGGTGGTGCCATCCCGGGTCACTTCCACGTCATAGACGTTATCGCCACCTGCGTCACCCGGCGTCTCGAAGTCGGGAGCCGTCGCGAATCTCAGCGCTCCCGTCTTCGCATCCACGTCGAAGAGCGCCTGATCCGCACCGCCCGTGATCGCGAACCCGGGAGCTGCATTCACCGTGAGGGTTGGGGCCGTGCCGGAGCCTTCCTTCGAGGAGATGGTGAAGTTTTGCGCGCCGAAGCTATCGATCCGGCGAATGACGAAAGTTATCGAGCTGTTCGTGTTCCCCTCCAAAAAGGCAATCAGCTCCGGCCCGGTGATATCCAGAGTCGGAGTCGTCCCCGTCGGCACCGTGAAGCTGCCCAGAAGCACCACCCTCGAGAAGTCCAGATCGTTGTTCGCGGTTCCAGCCGGAGCATTCGTCCAGGTGATGGTCGATTCATCGAACGATTCAATCGCTTCATCCGTAATTCCGTAAATTTCAACGGTCGGATCGTCGCCCGGGTCTGGACTATTCAGAACCACATCCAGGGAAAGCGTCGCATCCAGAATTTCGCCACTGAGTCCTGTCGTTTCGAACGAAACATACCCGTGGCGGGTATTGCCGCCGGAGTTCTTTATAACGAGGTCTCCACCAATCACGTCATTAGGCCGGTCCAACTCAACGAAGGAATCATGGGTGGGTGTAAAGCTGTGATCGGTAGTCGCTCCCGGCAGATTTACGGTCCCGACTGCGGTCGTATTCTCGTCAATCGTAACCGTTTCCGCCGCATCCTGCACGGTCACTTCCACCGTCTTGAAGCCGATCCCCTCACGGGTCACCTCCACTTCGTAAACATTATCGCCTCCTGTGTCGGCGGGACTTTCGAAGCTCGGAGCGGTCGTGAAAATCAGCTCGCCGCTCACTTCGTTCACCTCGAATAAGGCGGAATCCGCCCCACCGGTGATCGCGAAACCAGGCGACGTTTCAATCTCCAAAACTGGCGGCGTGCCCGTCTCTCGGGAAGCAAAACTCAGGTTGTTGCCACTGAATCCGTCCGTCCGTTGCAGGATAAAGGTGACGGTTCCATCAGCCCCGCTCTGGCGAATAAAGTCGGCCAAAGCGGCGCTGCTGAAGACGACCGGCGCGGTCGAATTCTGACCCACAGAAACGGTGCCCAGAAGCACCAGTTTATCGAAATCCAGATCATTATCGTTGGTGTCATTCGCCGGGGCATTATCCCAGGTGATCTCGCCGACAGGATTACCATCCGTTCCGCCATTCCCTTCCACAAACGTTTCCAGCGCCGGGTCAGCCATGCCATACAGTTGCAAAATCCGTGGATCGGCACCGCCATCCGAACTCGTCGGCTCCAACGTCAACGTCGCAGAGGTCGCCAAACCGCTCAACCCCGATGTATCGAAGCTCATGTAGATGTGGCGCGTCGTTCCTCCGGTTCCCGCGTTCTTCACGACCAGATTTCCGTTGTCCCCGTAATTCGTGGTCCCGGTGGATTTCTGGATGAACGAATCCGCGCTCGGGTTCAGATTCGTGAGGGAGAACGTTGCCGGAATGTCCACCGTCCCGACTGCGGCAATGTTCTCATCAATCGCAAACGGCTGGGTGCCGAGATCGACGATCCCGGAATCGTCGTTCGTAATCGTTCCCGTCGCCGTAGCGATCGAAATCGTGTCGCCGGTGGAGGGATCACTGATCGTTACGGTGAACTCCTCATCCAGTTCGAGAGCCGCATCGCCAATCACATTCACCGTGATGGTCTGTGTCTCCACGCCATCCCCGAAATTGACGGTCTGGCCAGAGACCAATCCGCCGTCAATGTCGTCCACCGTCGCGACGCTCGCCCCACTACCAGTCACCGCGTAATCCACGCTGGCCGCGCCAGAGAGATCACCGGTCCGAGTTACCGTAAACGTGTAAGCCGTGTTTCCGGCGTCGCCTTCGTCCAGGCTGATGTTCGCGGGCGATAGCGCAAAGTCCGCCGCCTCATCTGTCACCGAAATCGTGAACTGCTTCTCGAACGTGGCTCCCGCCGGATCGGTCACTTCGACTCGAATGGCATAGCTCGACTGGGTTTCGAAATCGGGCGACGCCACGATTTTCAGGTCGGTCCCGTCAATCGTGAACGCGGCGTTGTGGGTATCTCCCGTTCCGGAAACGAGGGCAAAACTGAATCCGCTGGCGTCATCGACATCGCTGGCCGTCAGCGTGCCAATGACCGAATCCGCCGCAGCGTTTTCGGTGATGGTGTCTGCGCTTAACGTGAGGTCATCCGGAGCGTCATTCGCGCCGGTGACGTTGACTGTCAGCGTCCGTAGATCGATGCCGATGACATCGAACGGGGCCGTTCCGAGCCGGATCGCGTCCACTGTGGCACCCGGAGGACGCGTCGTATTGGTCTGATCGGTGTAGGTCACGATTCCCAGCCGACTGATGGCAGCGCTAAAATCTCCCGTCCCGGAAAACGATGGCGGTGAGCCTACGAAGTTGTTCCCGGCGATATCGGGATCCACCCAAACGTCCAGACTGTCCGTCCCGCTTCCCACCATCATGCGCCCGACGATGAGCGCTGTCTGATTGAAGGTGAGTGCGTCCGTCACCGTACCATCCGTTCCACTGGGGAGATCGACGACGAGATCCCGGCCATGAGCCACGACCTTAAATCCTCCGTCCGCACTTCCAGTTTGGTTAAAGGAGAGGCCTCCGACGCCTTCCGCATCCGGCGTATTGACGAGAAACGAGAACCAGACCTCGCCAGAAAGCGGCCCTTCCAACTCCCGAGTCGATTGACGATAATCGAAGTAGTTGCCGCGGAACGCTTGTCCGCTCCCGGATTGAGTGATGTTGTAATTCGCGGAGGAAAGATCACCGGCAAACACCTGAATGGTCCCGGTATCGCCCCAGGATGATGACGGTGCGAAACCGCTCCCTCCGGTCTGCCCTTGCAGATTCGCGACGTTCAAGCTGTTCGCATCCGGCATGACGTTTGCATTCCCTACCGCAGCCCCCGTATCGACCGTGTAGATAAAGGTCTCGGAAACCTCTTCACCTTCGGTCAGGGGATCGACTCGACTATCCTCCAGCGCATAGGTAAAACTACCATCCGCGCCGATGCTTAAATCGCCATAAGCACCCGTGATCACCGTTGGATTCGTGGTCGAAGAGCTTCCTCCGGCGACAGCGGCCCCGACGTTGGACCCGTCCAGAGTGATGCTGGTGACGGTCGCGGACACTTGCCCACTGACGTTCGCCGCTTCCCCGATATCCGCTCCCCCCGTTTCCGTGATGTCCGCTGAATTGCTGAGGAGGACCACCTGCTTGGACGTATCATCATAAAACACACCGTAGCCCGCTGGCACTGAGCCCTCCGTGAAGCTGCCGGTGCGGGATCCGGTGTAGGTCAACAGAACGTAGGCTGCATCATCGGCAGGATTGAGCGCCGTTATATTGAGCACGGCTCCACTCAAATCGACATTCCCATCAATGCTCAGAACATCCGAGGTATCAGCCGCTCCATCCAGTTGCAGGTTCAAAGCCCCACCAAGGACGACGTCGTCCGCCAGGGAAAGCGTCCCGATGCCACCATTGCCAGCCGGATCTCCCGGAGCCAGCCTTCCCGAAATACTGACCGCAGCACCGCCCGCCGGGGTGATGGTTCCCGCGCCGCCCAGGGTGGAACCCGGCGCGACGGTGTAGTCTCCCCCGCCGGTGTGGTTTCCATTGATCAGGAGGGTAGCCGCAACACTGGTCACGACCAAGTCGTCCAACTTCCCGGCATAGCTTTGCGAGTTAGCGATATCACCGCCCGCCGCCACCACACGGTCCAGCGCTTCGGTGACCCCATTCTGAAACGCAATGGCCGTGCCGACCTGTGCGCCGTCCAAAAAGACGTCGTAGGTATTGGCGGCATTATCGATGTGAAACTCGACGGTGTAGAATTGGGCCAGGTTTAGATTCGTCGCCAAAGCGGTTCCTCCCTGGCGGGCCACGAGATTGAGTTGACCGTCCTGCGCTTCCAGGCCAATCATGACCGGCCACTCAGTGGGCGCTGTGGTGGTCTTCGTGGCCGGGGTATCGTCGTTCGTGACACCGTAGTAATGCGTCCCTAACGACGTCGAAGCAATGCGCATGGAAACGACTCCGGAATCCCCCTCGGCAATCCCTGCGCCAATGGCACGATCTTGGCCGCGATACCCCAGATTGTAGCCAAACTCGAGCAACTGGTTCCCACTGGGTTCGGTGGCGAGTCTGGCCAAGCCCGTAGCGTTATTCGCGTTCGACCAAACGACCTGATAGGCCGCATTGTCGGCATACGATTCGAAGTCGTCGGTGAGCAAGGTTTCGCCCACTGTCGTTTCGCCCGTGTAGTCATTCGTTCCACTGAGCGTGAGAACACCGCCGCCCAGCTTCTGGAAATTCCCACTCCCGGAAATGTCCGCTGCGATCACCTGATCCGCCGAATTGGCGATCGTTAGGGTAGATCCGCCTTCGATCACGATCTGCGTTCCCGCCGTTGCGGAAAGCTCCGTCACCGTGACCGCCTGGGGCACATCCGGCCCGGTAATCCTTAAGGTCTTCCCATCCGCCAAGCTCACCACTTCATCGAAGGTTCCGCCGTTAACGATGATGGTTCCGTTCTCGGAAACCGCGTTGATCGCATCGGCGAGGTTGTTGAACGCGCTAACGTTGAAGGAAGCTGCCTGGATACCGGTAGTTCCGTCATCGGCATCGCCATCGGCGAGGAAAGCGGCTTCATCGGCCCAATCATCGACATAGAC
>CAYGQD010000229.1:0-11429 GCA_964351855.1 uncultured Verrucomicrobiales bacterium | reverse complement strand
CCCCGCAATTCTTCGCTTGGCAGATCGAAACGAAGGACGGCGGCATTTTCTTTGTCTTACTTTACAGGGAAACTGCTGATACCGTAACGCTTCAGCTCCAAGGCAAGACTCAAACCACCATCGAGCGCTCCAAGATCAAATCGATGACGAATTTAAACCTTTCCTTGATGCCTCCCGGCCTCGAGGCTGGGTTAGATCTGCAACAAATGGCCGATTTGCTGGCGTTTCTGCTCGCGCCAGATTCAGCCTGATTCTCCAGGCGGGTCTGTCGCCACTGGAACTACGAACCGAGCCTCCTGGAAAGAACCGAGTTCCCAATTCCAGTTGGCTGATCAGCATGAATCCAGCGCGTCGCGCGAGCAACATATTGGCTTGTAAACCTAAGCCAATATCTCATCAGCGACGTGACCATGCACGTCGGTAAGACGGAAGTCGCGCCCCGCATAGTTGAAGGTCAGCTTTTCATGATCGAGACCTAACAGGTGCAAGATGGTGGCGTGCCAGTCGTGGATGTGCATCTTGTTTTCTACCGCTTCGTAACCGTGCTCGTCGGTCGAACCATAGCTGAATCCGCCTTTGACCCCGCCGCCCGCCATCCAGGTGGCATAACCTTTGTTGTTATGATCGCGTCCATCGCCTCCCTGGCCATGGGGCGTGCGGCCGAATTCCCCTGCCCAAATCACGAGCGTATCTTTCAACATATCGCGCTGCTTCAAGTCCTGGAGCAAACCAGCGATCGGAAGATCCGTCTGCAGACAATTTCGTTCCAGATCCGCTTTCAGGTTGCGATGCTGATCCCAACTGCTGGAGTGAGAGATTTCGACGAAGCGGACGCCAGCTTCCACCATCCGCCGCGCCAGAAGACACTGCTTGCCGAACGCCTCGGTATCGCTTTGGCCGATTCCGTAAAGATCGAGCGTCTTTTGGGATTCGCCACTGATGTCGATGGTCTCAGGGAGTTCATCCTGCATCCGGAACGCCAGTTCGAACGATTCGATGATCCCTTCCACCTCCGGCTGATATTGGTCGCGGGCGAGTTTATCGCGGTTGAGCGACTGCACCAAATCGAGTTGGATCCGCTGCAAATCCCGATTGAGATCCGCGTTCTCGATGTTGGGAACCTTCGGCGCTTGATTGCCAAAACGACGCGCAAATCGCCCTGCCCCGGTGTTCAACTTCGCCCCCTGATAGATCGCAGGTAGAAAGGAGCTGCCGTAGTTCTGAGCGCTACCAAAGGGATTCAGGGTGACGAAACCGGGAAGATTTGAGTTCTCCGTTCCCAAACCATACAACGCCCAGGCCCCCAGCGAAGGACGGACAAACTGAAAGCTCCCGGTGTGCATTTGGGTGGTAGCTTGGGGATGATTGGGCTGGTCGGTATGCATGCTGCGCAAAAGGCAGAGATCGTCAGCATGCTTCGACAGCTCCGGAAAGAGTTCGGAAATCCAGAGTCCGCTCTCGCCCTGCTGATGGAATTCCCATGGCGATTTCAGCAGCATCGCTCCGCGGCTGCCCCCGTATTTGCCGCCCTTGCCATCATCACGCGCCAGGCTCGGTTTGTAGTCAAAGGTATCGACATGGGACGGCGCGCCTCGCATCGAGAGGAAAATCACATTCTTGGCCCGAGGCGTGAAGTGCGGCGATTTGGGAGCCAGTGGACTGGTTTGAGCGCGAGCTTGTTCGGCGGCCAGCGCGGCGAAGGCCAGGTAGCCGAATCCGCTGGAAACGGACTTCAGAGCTTGGCGGCGAGACAGTGGGTTGGGCGGGGTCGAGTTCATGGGGAAGGTTGGCAGGTTGGGTCGAGATTAGTTGAGGTAGCGAAATTCGGCGGAGGAAAAGAGAGCTTGGCAGAAGGTGGCCAGGGCCAGGGACTCTGCTTCCGCTCGACTTCCGGTCTCCTCGGTCGCGGCGGGCATGAATTGCTCAAAGAACCGAATACAACTCTGGATTTCCTCAGGAGTGGGAGGCCGTCCGTAAGCTTGAAGGAAGGCGTGGCCGACGCGTTGCTTGGGAGTCTCAAAGTATTTGAGGAGCAGGGCTCCCATCGCCTTGGCCTGATCCGTGACGAAGGTATTGTTCATCAGATAAAGCGCTTGGGACGGCACGTTGGTGGTTTCGCGAATTGCGCTGACCAGGCCGGGTTCAGCGAAGTCGAACAGCGCGAGAGACTCCGGCACCGCATCCCGGACGATCGGCAAATACACCGAGCGGTGAGGGCTGGGGCGATCGAACGTCTCCGGCGAGAGAATCTGGCCCACCCTGGCGTCTCCAATACTGGCCACCAGTGAACCTCGCGGACGATCAAGATCGATCTTCCCACTCGCGACGAGCATGGAATCACGAATCGCTTCAGCATCCAGACGCCGCTGATTGGCCCGCCAGAGGAGGGCGTTCTCCGGGTCGATCTGGTAGTTGGCCGAATCAAAGGCCGACGCCATCTGATAGGTCCGAGAGAGAACGATCTCCCGAATGAGCGATTTCACCGACCAGTCATTCTCCATGAAGTGGACAGCGAGATAGTCCAACAGCTCGGGATGGCTCGGAGCCTGACCGGTCGTGCCGAAATTGTTCGGAGAAGCAACGATGCCCTTGCCAAACAGGTGCTGGAAGATGCGATTGGCCATCACTCGGGCGGTGAGCGGATTCTCTTTCGACGTCATCCATTCCGCCAATTCCACTCGCCCACTGGCGTTGGCGGGAATCTCAGGCGTCTCGGCATGATTGATGACTTGGACAAACCCCCGAGGGACTTCCTGAGCCGGTTTATCGATTTCGCCCCGAACCAGAACCGTGGCGTCGATCTGCCGGTCCCGATCCTGAACTCCCATCGCAAAGGTCCTGGGCTGGCCGTTGGACTCGTGACCATTCAGCTCTGCCCGGATGCTGCCGATCTGGGTGGTCAACCGGATGAAGCGTTGAATCGAGTTTGGGCTGCTCGCGGAAGTCATGCCATTGCGCTCCCGAAGTCGTTCCTGACGGATCTCCGCCAGTTCCGCGCTCATCCGGGTTAGTTGTTGCTCTTTTTCCTGGCGTTCCGCCACCGTCATCGCTTTTCCAACCGGATCACTGATCGGGAGAATCAAGAGATCGTTGGCGCGACGATTCTGCACTGCGGGAACGGTTCCGAAAAAGGTCTCCGTGCTCAGAAAAATCCCGGCAAGCGCGTAGTAGTCGGCCGTCGGAATTGGATCAAATTTGTGATCGTGACACCGGGCACAGGCCACCGTAATCCCCAAGGTGGATTGGGTCAGGACATCGATCTGTTCATCGACGAGATCCATCTGGAACTGACGGGCGCTTTGCTCATTCAGCCCTTTGGTTCCCAGAGCGAGAAATCCGGTTGCGATGAGGTTTTCTTGCCAATCCTCGTCCGTTCGGGCGGGAAGGAGATCGCCGGCAATCTGCTCCATCAGAAAGCGATCATAGGGCTTGTCCTCATTGAAGGAATCGATCACATAGTCGCGATAACGCCAGGCATTGGGGAAGGTCACATTCACGTCTTTCCCGGAAGATTCCCCGTAGCGAGCGACATCCAGCCAATGCCGTCCCCAGCGCTCTCCAAACCGCTCACTGGCGAGCAAGCCATCCACGGTCTTCGCAATCGCCTGTTCGGGATCTTCCTTCCAAGCTTCGAAAAACGCTTTGGCTTGGCGCGGAGTCGGGGGCAGCCCGATTAAATCAAAGAACAAGCGACGAACCAGCGCAGTCGGTTCCGCATCGCCAGCTGGCTGCATTCCGTTTTCTTCCAATTTCGCGAGAACAAACCGGTCGATCTCCGACTTGGGCCATTCCGATTCTTGAACCATCGGCGGCTCTTCTTTCACCGGCTTCCGAAACGCCCAGAACTGTTTGCCAGCTTCGATATCGATCTCCGTTTTGACCACAAACGCATCCATCTTTCGCGGATCGGGAGCGCCCATCGTGATCCACTCTTTGAAGTCGTTTACGACCGCATCCGGTAGCTTTTTCTTCGGCGGCATCTCGTAATCGGGATCCGTGTGGGTCAGGGAAAGCCAGAGCAGGCTCTCTTCGGGTTTTCCAGGAACAATCGCATCTCCGGAATCGCCTCCCAGCCGGAGACCTTCCCGCGAATCGAGCGCCAATCCACCTTTCACGCGCCCGCCTTCACTGGAATGGCACTCAAAGCACGCGTCCGCCAGGATCGGTCGAATCTTTGACTCGAAGAACGCAATCTGTTCTTGGCTCAGAGGATCTTCGGCTTGGAGACTCGGTCCGCCAATCACGAACGCTGACAGGAGGAGAAAGTGAGAGATTCGTTGCATCCTTCCCACAGACGACCCGAATTCTGGCCGGTTTCACAAAAACGCGTTTTTGCGAGTTTTCCCGAATCAGTTGCTGCCTGACCAATCCAGCTTCTGTCTCAGAACCCCGAAAAATGACGTTCCGGGAACCATCATGAGCGGCACCCGATAATCCGCGCAGGTGATCACCAACTTCGTCTCGCTACTCATCAAATGCGCTTTCTGCCCATCGACAATCATGATGACTTCATCGCGTTGATCGGGCGCCGTGATCTCGATTTCGGTTTGATCGCTGATGATCAGGGGACGGCTGGAGAGAGAGTGTGGGCAAACTGGCGTGAGGACGAAGACGCCGGAATTCGGCTCGATGATCGGCCCTCCGGCGCTCAGCGAATATGCCGTCGATCCCGTTGGTGTCGCAACGATCAACCCATCCCCACTGTATCGAGTCAAAAACTCACCACGAACCTTCGCTTCGACTTTCACCGCCCGAGTGGCTGCTCCCCGGCTGATCGAAACTTCGTTCAGAGCGTAGCGCGTTTCCATGGGATGTTCCGGAAGGATCGAACACACCCGAATTACGGAGCGCTCGCTGATCGAGTAGGAACGGGAAGCAATGAGCTTGGTGATCTCCTGTAAATCCTCGGCGGTTCCCACCGTGAGAAATCCCAGGCTCCCAATGTTGATTGCGGCAATCGGTTTCACCTTGGGGCCCAATTCTTTGGCGAGCTGGAGTAAGGTTCCGTCACCGCCGAGTAGAACGAACAAATCCACCTTTTCCGCCAGGGTTTCCAGCGGGACTCCCGCTCCCCGCTGACAAAAGCGCGCCGTCACTGAATCCAAGGTCGCCTCGACCTCCAACTTGGCAAAGCTCTCCAGAAGCTGGGCCACGACTTCGGCAGCGCCGGGCTTTTCCGTATTGGCAACGATTCCTACGCGTGGCGTATCCATGCTAGATATTCCTGGTTTCCGTCAGTTCCTGCTATAGGCGATTCCATCACCCCGCGCCATGATTTCTTCGAATCGCCTTCCACAAATTCTCGAATCTTCGTGACCGTTTTCTGTCGAAGCTGATCGTCCCGAACGATTCCGCCCTTCCCCACCTCATGCCGTTCCAGCTCAAACTGCGGTTTGATCAAACAAACCAGATCACCGTCCGGAGCTAACACCCGAAACGCAGCCGGCAAAATCTTGGTGAGGGAAATGAATGAGACATCGATCACGACTATCCCCCCCAGTTCCGCCACGCCATCCTCAGTGAGGTGTCGGCAATTGAACTTTTCCCGGGAAATCACCCGCCGATCGGATCGCAAACTCCAGACAAGCTGGTTGGTGCCGACGTCGAACGCGTAGACTTTCTCGGCCCCACGTTGTAGCAGACAATCCGTGAATCCTCCCGTCGAGGCGCCGATATCGATTCCGACGCGCCCGGTGACATCGATTTCAAACGCTTCCAAAGCGCCCTCCAGCTTGAACCCACCTCGCCCTACGAATTTCGGCTTCTCCTTGATCCGAATCTCCACGTCATCGGCCAGAGATAGCCCTGGCTTGACGCGATCCTGGCCTTGAACCTCGACCGCACCGGCCAAAATCAGCCGTTTCGCTTGTTCACGCGACTCACAGAGTCCGCGTTGCACAAGGATTTGATCGAGTCGCGTTTTGGCCAAAGAAGTTGCCTGGCTGATCGACGAAATGACGCGCCGATCAGCCAAGCTGAGCAAAGTTCAACGCTAGGCGGCCGCAAATCGGGCGGCAACCGCATCCCAATCCACCACACTCCAGAATGCATCGACGTAATCCGGGCGGCGATTCTGGTAGTTGAGATAGTAAGCGTGTTCCCAAACATCGAGTCCGAGAATCGGAACGCCGGAGCCGTCCATGTAAGGGCTGTCCTGGTTGGGAGTGGAAGTCACGACGACTTTTCCGTCCTTCACCACGAGCCAGGCCCAGCCGGAGCCGAACCGTGTCATCGCCGCTTGTTTGAACGCAGCCTTAAATTCTTCGAAGCTTCCGCAAGCAGCGTTGATCGCGGCGGCCAGATCGCCGGTTGGCTCACCGCCTTTGCCCGGTCCCATCACGGTCCAGAAGAGGGAATGATTCGCATGGCCACCGCCATTGTTGCGAACCGCGCCGCGCTTGGCCTCAGGAACGGCGTCCAGATTGCTGATCAGTTCGATGATGTCTTTGTCTTCGAGCCCGGTGCCCTCCAGAGCCGCATTTACATTGGTGATGTACGCTTGATGATGTTTACCATGATGAATTTCCATCGTGGTTGCATCGATGTAAGGTTCCAGAGCGTCCTTCGCATAGGGTAATTCGGGAAGTGTGTAAGCCATTTTCGGTGTAGGTTATGGATTCAGGTTTTTGGGTTGTTCGGTAGGTTGTGGCGCGGACGTGAGGTTAGGACAACGCCCGCAAAAATCAAAGAAATCTGACTGATTTCAGGCCTGCTCCTTACCGAAACGGCGTTTGAATCTTTCTTTTTCGTCATTCCAGTCAATGCTCCCATCCATCGCATGCCTACCCTATTCCTTATTGCCGGCGAAGTCAGCGGCGACACCCACGGAGCGGAACTCATCGCCAGCCTGAGGCAAACCATCCCAGAGACCGACGATGCCGTGGAGTTTTTCGGTCTCGGAGGCTCCAAGATGCAGGAACAAGCGCCGGAACTGGAGGATTGGCTCGATGATGCCGCCGTTCTGGGATTGTGGGAAGTCGCCAAGAAATACGGGTATTTCCGGGAAAAAATGGCGGAAACGCAGTGGAAGATTCTCAAGCTGGAACCTGACGTCGTGGTCTTGATCGACTACCCGGGATTCAATCTCCGATTGGCCAAAGCGCTCCGAGCCAAAGGGTTCACCGGAAAAATCGCCTATTACATCAGTCCCCAGGTCTGGGCCTGGAAACGCGGTCGCATCAAAGAAATGGCGCGAACGCTAGACTTGATGATGTGTATCTTCCCGTTCGAGAAGGCGCTCTACGAGCAATCCGGCCTGAACACCGAGTTCGTCGGCCACCCTTTGATCGATGAACTGGCGGAGAAGAAGCTCGAAATCGAGCGCGATCCCCAACTGGTCGGCCTGTTTCCGGGGAGCCGTCGCCGTGAGGTCGAAGCCCTCTTTCCGGCGATGCTCGGAGCCGCCAAGCGGCTGCACGAACAGTCCCCAAACCTACGATTCGTCACTGCCGCCGTGAATCCGAAAATGGCTGCCATTTTACGCGATCAAGCGGCGGAAATCGGGGTGGAAGTCACGGTTCACTGCCCCAAGGCGACCGAGGATGGCGCTACAGACCCGTTTCCTGATACCGACGTCCACACCCTCATGCAGCAAGTCGGCGTCGCCGTGATCGCTTCCGGCACAGCAACCCTGGAAGCCGCTTACTTCCGACTTCCCTATTGTTTGACCTACAAGGTAAATTTTTTGACAGCGGCTTTGGCGAGAATGGTGATCAAGGTCGATTTCCTCGGAATCGTCAACAATCTCGCGGGTCGAGAAGTCGTCCGGGAATTGCTCCAAGAAAAAGCGAATCCGGAATCCATCGCCGAAGAATTGGATCGCTTGCTTTCCGATACCCAAGCCAGAAACCAACTCAGCTTCGAACTCGGTGCGGTGATTGATGAACTGGGCGATGGCGGGGCTCATGCGCGCGCCGCCAAGGAAATCGTGAAGCTGATGCCGTAGGCTTAGCCAAATTGGGGTTTCTAACAAGCTGGTGAACAAGCGCGGTCGGGGGCCGTCGAACGAACTGGTAATTCCAGCATTACAATCGAGCCGCGAAATTGTAGCAGCATCTTTGCGCAATTTCCGCCTGAATCTAACGACTGCTTCCTACACACAACTTTATGTCCGATTCCTCAACCGCACACTCCGAGGCCAAATCTCTTCCCAAGGGAAACTGGCTCAGCAATTTCTTCATCTGGCTTTCCGGCGCGAGCGCCGACGGCTTACAACAATGTCCTCAATGGGAACAGCGTAAATACGTCGCCTTTGGTGCCGCCGTTCTGGTTCCCTGTTTGTTTGCGATCATCGCCTGCTCTTATGCGATATCGACGTTGACGCCGGACTGGCGAATCATTGTCCCCATCTCGATCATTTGGGCCTTTATTATTCTGTCGATCGACCGAGCGCTTCTCGCCACCTACCGCAGCTTTCAGCCCACCTCCAAGAAGGCGACCCAATTCGCGCTCCGCATCGTGGTCGCCCTCCTCATGGGACTGACCGTTTCTCACCCGCTCACCCTTCTTCTGTTCAAAGACACCATCGTCGCGACGATCGAAGAAAAGCGGGATGCGGAGATCGAAGCCTTTCGGCAGACGTCTCGGGCCAATAAAACGGTTCTCGAAACCAAAATTGCCACCGTGGAAGCGGAGATAGCGAACCAGCGCGCCAACTGGAAAGACACCTTCGACGCGCAATTCATCGTCGAAGACAAAGTTGCCGCCGCCGATGTTCCGGTCATTGGCATCACGGCGGAAGCTCGAACGGAGATGGACGAGCAAATCGCCGCTGAATCGGGCGTCCTCCTCACCCAGCTCGCTCAAATCGACGAGCAAATTACCACCCATTCGACCGAATATCAGACGCTCCAGGAAGAACTGGATCACTGGCAGCGCGAGTTCGAGAACGAGATCAACGGGCAACGCAGCGGTATTGTCGGAGTCGGCCCGCGCGCTCGCAGCATCCGTGACGACCAGTTGGAATGGCGTCGGGCCGAGGCCAAACGTCTCAGCGGATTGATGCAAAGCCTCACCCTTCAGCGCAATCAGGCCCAGCAAAGCATCGCTTCCGCCCAGGAACGGATCAAACGCGAGTTCAACTCGGCCGCCGCCTCACGCGTCGCGAAAATCGAAGAGGAACGCCGCCGGGTCGCGAACCTCCGAAGTCAGGTCCAAGAACAGCAAGCGGACATTTTCGTCGGTCAGCAAAGTGGCGTTCGCGACCAAATCCAGGCTCACATTGACTCCGGTCTGGCCGAATTGGAGCGACTTCGGGCTGAGTTGATCAACTTCTCTGCGGAAGAAAAGACCCGCGTCGATGCCATGCGCGCCGAACCTCGCCGCGACCTCCTCACCCAAACCCTCGCCTTGCACGGGCTCTTCGAAAACGGAGAAGAAGGCGGTCACTTTGCGCTGATGGCCTACATGGTTCTCGCCGGACTCTTCATGCTGATCGATACGATCCCGTTGGTCGTGAAATTCTTCTCCAAGCCTGGACCGTACGATGAAATCGTCGCCTACGACGAGTACCATTACTCTCAAGCCCGCCACGGAGTCGAAGGTCCGATTAGACGGATGTCCGACGAAGTGAAAGAATCCCAATTCCAACGAGCCAGCTTCCGTCCGGACACCGCCCTCATGACGGCATTTCATGAGGGGATTTTCTCGCAACCCGCTGCGGCGCAGCCCGCCGAGCAGGCTGCCCCCGACGGTTTAGCAGCCGAGCATAACCAGGCACCGGATTCTTTGCTCGCAGAAGCCAATCGAGACTTTGGCATCTCGGACGAAGAGTTCCAACCCCTTGAAAAAAGAGGAATGGGTGAACTGTTTGACCTCAATGGACATGCGAACGGTTCCGCCAAGAACGGAAGCCACGTTGAATCGCACCTCGTAATGGCACCCAACGGAACGCCCCGGGTGTAAACAAACCCTCCTCTCCTTCCGGAGGGCGTCACATGGCCTATCCAGGCGACAACAAAAGACGGAGAACTTGGGGTTGCCCTGTCGAAGTGCCCTTGATAATGTGTTCTCCCGGCGAGTAACTTCGCCAAGAAATCCCTGAAGCGTTTCCAAAAAGCGCCATGGCTGAATCCCCAGACAACAACCTCAACGGCAACGGTCATCGCTACGCCATTCCCAATCGGAATGGCCATAGCACCGACCGACCCGTCGTCATCATCCGGAAGAACGATCCTTTCACGGTTCACGACATCATCCGGAAATCGATGGAGGAACGGAAGGCGGAGAAAATCGAGACGATCACGAAGCAACTCGACCATCTCAGCGCCAGTCCGGAGGATTTGGAGCTGTTCGAAAAAGCCCTCGCCAAATCAAAGCTTTCCAAATCTCAGCAATTCGGCCGCGCCCTCACCTTTCGCGCCACGGACCGACTTCTGGATTCCATCTGGCGCGATCCAAAACGCATCACGGTGCAAGACGACGAGCTGGGTGAACACGCGAGAATTACGATTGGAAAAGACGGCAATGGCGCTCTCCGTGTCGTTTTTTATGAGCGCCATGGTTCCAACCTCAAAGTGAAAGACCATCGCCTCGCTTTTGACGATGAAGTAATGATTTACCACCATGCCGAGTGATTTGACCCCAAAAACTCAGCGCGTTTCGGTCGGGCACCTCTTCGCAAGCACCAGCAAGCGACTTCCTCGCGAGGTAAAGAACGAGGAGGATCGGTATGTCGAAGAAAATCCTTCGGCGGATGCGGCGACCAACCCCGAACCAGTTGCTACTAATTTGCCCGAGGATAAGGAGGCAGCTCTTGAGAAAATGCTGGAGCTATTCGCCAATGATCCTGAGGGTCACGAAGTCTTCGAAAAAGTGGTGCGTCGGTCGAAGCTCGGTGGAGCCAAAGCATTTGGGCAAGGCATGAATTTGCGTGCCAAATACAAATTTCTCGATGCGGTTTGGAAGGATCCGAAGCAAATCACGGTAAAGGATTCCAAAAAAGGCGAAAACCGTAGAATCACGATTGGAAAAGATGAGACAGGTCAAATCCAAGTTGTCTTCTTTGAGAGAAATGAATCCAAGGTAAAAATTTTGAATCACCGCGCTGCGACTTCCGCAGAGGCAGAAATTTATCACCATGGCCGTTAAGCGAATTCCATCTGCTGAACCGGAGTCGATTGACTTCGATGATTTAGAGGACACTTCGGCAACCTTGGCTGGAGAGGAATTAGATACCCCGGTAGATCCAGATAGTGACCTCGATGAAAACAGCTTTCGGCTTGATGATGACGAGATCGGTGGCGGCCCGATAGTTGTCGATGGATCTCCATCCCACGCGTCACCCGAGGAAATCGAGCGAATGCGGCATTATCAAATGGACGCCGAAAAGTCGGAAGCAGAAAATATTCGCTCAGAGAAGCCTCAACCAACACTCAGGGATCAAACTGCACCCGAAAATCAAGCGATTCCTCCGAGCAACTCAGCGTCCG
>CAYGQD010000228.1:0-11462 GCA_964351855.1 uncultured Verrucomicrobiales bacterium | reverse complement strand
TTTTCCACCATTTCTGCGTTGCTCGTCAGTCACGAAGCTCGCTTCGTTCCTTCCTCGCGACTTGAACTTGAGGAAAATTCGATATCCAGAAGGCACAGTCTGCTGGACGGGATGCACTAGCAGTGGCGAGAGTGACGAATCCATGGGGATTTTAAGCTTCCCATTGAATGCAGGCGAGCTAGGCTTTTTTCATGATTTCAAAAGCCCCTACGTTTATCCTCGTGACTCTTTTCCTTTCGGCTCAAGGGCTGTTCGCTGAACCGGAAGCCTTCGAAATTCATCATGGGAATCTGGATCAACTGCCAGAGGGGAGAGAGGCTGACGGAATCGTAGGAGACTTCGTGTTGCGCAGCGATCTTGTCGAAGCGGTCATCGCCCACAATGGTCCTCATCGTAGGGCCAACATGGGAACCTTCTTCGGGAGTGGAGGCGAGACGCCAGGCTGCCTTTATGATTTCAGTTTGCGTGGAGAGAACAATGATCAGCTGACGGTTTTCAGCCCTTGTAATCTGCGCGGCGAAGTCTCCTGGGTGCGAATTGTGCCGGATCCCGGGAAGGGTGAAGCGGCGGTAGAAGTCTTTATCAGCGCCGCAAAGCGAGGCGGTATCAGCGTCCGTCACGAATATCGCCTCCGGGACGGATTGGCCGGTCTTTTCATCACTACGGAGTTTACCAATTCAACCGACGCCGAGGCGATTCAAGACGTCCGCGATGTTTGGACGCGGTTCGAGAAGCAGGGGACTCATGGTCGCTATCACTGGGCGGATTCTGTCGATCCGTCTGATTTGTGCGGCTATGCCTACGGTTGGCTGGAGCCTGGAGAAAGTTCGGTAGACGACGGGAAAGTCACCTTGGCGGCGGGGGAATCCTTCGCCATTCGTCGCTTCATCGCGGTTGGGAATAGTCCAGCGGAAGCCATGGGACATCTTGCCACCCAGTTGGGTGAGGCGGCCACGCTTCGTCTGTTGGTGACGGATCAGGAAGGGAAGCCCGTTGATGATGCCGTTGTCGCGATCGAGTTGGGAAGTCGCAGCCGCGTTCCTGCTTATCCGCGCTTCGATGGTTCGTTGGAAATTCCCTTTCCGTCGGGGAGTTACAAAGCATCGGTGGAAGCTCCCGGGCGACCTTCGGTGATGGTTGATTTGGAGGCGAGCGCCGCTCCGGGGTCGGTCGCGGTGAAACTGGAGAATCCTTCTGTGATTGAGTTTGAAGTCACTGATAGCGAGGGACGCGGAATGCCTTCAAAGGTCCAGTTTCATGGTATTGAGGGAACGGCGAATCCCAATTTGGGGCCGACGATTCGAGCGCATGGTTGCGTGGATCAATGGCATTCGGAAACCAGCCGGTTTTCGGTCAAAATACCAGCCGGAAACTACCGGGTCGTGATCACACGTGGTCCGGAATATGGCCATTACGAAAACGTGGTATCCGTAGCGCAAGGAGAAACCGTCAAAGTCGCGGCGGAACTGCCACGTCAAATCGATTCTACTGGATGGATCAGTGCGGACTTCCACAACCATTCGACACCAAGCGGGGACAATATGTGTGGAATCGATGATCGAGTCATCAATCTAGCGGCAGAACATATCGAATTTGCGCCGACCACTGAGCACAATCGCATCTATGACTGGACGCCTCACATCGAAAGCTTGAATCTCACGGATTTCATTTCAACCATACCGGGGATTGAGCTCACGGGGCAGGGAGCGCACATCAATGCCTTTCCGTTAGAACCTGTTCCGAAAACGCAGGACGGCGGTGCGCCGGTTTGGGAGAATGATCCCCGGTTGAATATGATTCGGCTGCGGAATCTAGGAGGGTGGAATCCGGAGCGCTGGACCCAAATTAATCATCCGGATATGAGCGAGAACTTTATTGATCGTGACAAAAACACGCAAGAGGACGGCGGCTTCGGACAACTGATGGCTTTCTGTGACGGCGTGGAAACCCAAAATTATCGGACGTCGAGCATCCTTCAAACCGCTCCCTTCTCCGTTCGCGATCCGTTGGCGAAAGGTTCGCGGATTGATGTCTATCGGGAGTTTGTTTGGCTTCAATTGCTGAATCAAGGGACCAAGGTTTGGGGCGTCGCCGTGGCAGATGCCCATACGGTTTACGGAAATGGGGTAGGGAGCTGGCGAACCTATTTGCCAAGTGATTCCGATGAACCTGGTGTTTTGGATTGGAAGTCGCTCGTGAAACACGCTCGCCAAGGCCACATGTACCTTTCGAGTGGTCCGTTCCTTACTCTGGATATCGGAGACGGGGCGTTGCCCGGTGAAACGATCACCGCAAAAGAGAGCATTCCGGTAGGAATTCGGGTGCAGTGTGCGGATTGGTACGAAATCGACCGCGTCCAGATATTGGTCAATGGAAGGCAGGTGCCCGAGCTCAACTTTACGCGAGAAAATCATCCGGAATGGTTCCATCAGGAGACCGTTCAGTTTGACCAAATCGTTGAGGTTGCCTTGAACGAAGACAGTCACCTCATCGTCGTTGCCATCGGCGAATCTTCCACGTTGGAAAAGGGCTTCGGTACAAGTAGCCAGAGATCCATCCGGCCCTGCGTTTACAACAATCCTATTTTTATCGATGTGGATGAGAACGGATTTCAGCCAAATGGCGACACTTTGGGATATCCTTTGCCGGTAGGCGGGTTGAGCGTGGATCAGGCCAAGAAGATTCTGGGGCAGGAATAGCGTCGAAACCGAGGTTCGATTGCAAGCAGCGGTCAACGGGTTAAACTACGGTCGTGAAGTTTCTCGATTCCCATGTTCACATGGTCTCCCGGACGACCGACGACTACCAGCGCATGGCTGCAGCTGGGACGGTTGCCATTATAGAGCCCTCGTTTTGGCAAGGCCAGCCTCGGACGCACGCCGGTACGTTTAAGGACTACTACAACACGTTGATCGGCTTCGAGCGCTTTCGAGCCAGTCAATTCGGAATCAAACACTACTGCACCATCGGCCTCAACCCGAAGGAGGCGAATAATGAGCGTCTGGCCGATGAAGTCATGGAACTGCTTCCGCTCTACATCTGCAAAGAAGGGGTCGTTGGGATCGGGGAGATCGGATTCGACGATCAATCGAAGGCGGAAGAGAAATATCTTCGCATTCAGGCCGAGATGGCGCTGGAAGCGGGCTTGCCAATCCAAATCCACACCCCTCATCGCGACAAGAAGAAGGGGACCAGTCGGACGATGGATGTGTTGGAGGATGTTGGCGTTTCTCCGTCAAAAGTGATCATCGATCATAACAATGAGGAAACCGTAAAAGAGGTGTTGGACCGAGGCTACTGGGCGGCGTTTACGATCTATCCTCACACGAAGCTGGGAAATGAACGAATGGTGGAGATCATGAGAGAGTTCGGAGCGGAGCGCATTATTATCGACAGCGCTGCCGATTGGGGAATCAGTGACGCGCTAGCCGTGCCCAAAACAGCGGCGCTCATGAACGAGTGTGGGATTGAGATGAGCGCGATTGAGCAAGTGAGTTACGGAAATCCATTGGAAGCCTACGGCCAAAGTGGACAAATGCAGGAAAGTGACTGGAGTGATGCTAGGGGGATTGATCCGAAAGCTCTGTTTGAAGGAAACACGATTCTTCGTGGAGGGATGGATGTGGAAGCCGCCTTTGCCGGCGATGCGAAATTGATCGTCTGACCGTTCGATTTCTGCTTTTCTCAGGAATCAGGCCGTTCAGCCTTACGATGATCGAATTGCGGGTTGCAGTTAGGTCAAAGCCGGACGAAATGAGCCCTTTATTTGAATTTCCCGAGAAATGATCGAAAACGGACACTGCAACATGTCGATCGTCGGCACCGGCAGCTACACTCCAAAGAAGGTCCTCACCAATGCAGACCTGGAACGCATGGTGGATACTACTGACGAGTGGATTACGAGTCGGACGGGAATTAAGGAGCGGCGCATTGCCAACGCAGGGGAAGCGACGAGCAATCTCGCGGTAAGAGCGGCGGAAGCGGCCTTGGAGAACGCGGATGTTGATCCGGCTGACTTGGATTTAATCATCGTGGCGACGGTGACCCCTGACACCTTCTTTCCAGCGACGGCCTGTTATGTTCAGAGCCAGTTAGGAGCCAAAAAAGCTACGGCCTTCGATGTCTCTGCCGCCTGCGCAGGCTTTCTGTACGCGCTTCAGATTTCCCGTAATTTCATCAATTCCTGTGCTTGTCACAAGGTTCTCATCATTGGTGCCGAAAAGTTAAGCAGTCTCACCAACTACGAAGATCGGAACACGTGTGTGTTATTTGGTGACGGAGCAGGCGCTGCAGTTCTGGTTCGGAACGACAACGAAAGTGATCGGCAGGGGAGAGTTCTCTCGGCTGTGATGGGTAGTGATGGGGATCAGACCGATATTCTAATTGTGCCGGGCGGTGGTTCTGCCATTCCGATCACTCCGGAAAACTGCGACCAACGGCTCAACTCCATCAGCATGGTCGGGCGGGAGGTTTACAAATATGCGGTCAACGCGATGAAGAAAGCTTGCGAAGAGGCCCTGCAAGCCGCCGGGCTCAGCGCAAGTGATGTGGATATGGTGATTCCGCATCAGGCGAACATCCGAATCATCGAGGCGATTGTGGATCGACTTGGCGTTCCCATGGAAAAGACGTTCATCAATTTGGACAAGTATGGGAACACTTCTGCTGCGGCGATCGCCATTGCCCTGGATGAGGCGAACCGGAGTGGTGCCATCAAGTCCGGAGACATTGTCCTGCTCGTTGCCTTTGGGGCAGGCTTGACCTGGGCTGCTTCGGTTCTGGAGTGGTGATATGGAGTTGGTAGACACTCACGCACATCTTTCGAGCAACCAGTTTCGAGGGGAAGTGGGAGATTTGATCGCCCGAGCTCGAGACGCTGAGGTCACGCGGATCATCACGATCGGCACGGATATCGAAGATAGCGCAGGCAACGTCCAATTGGCGGCTGAGCACGCGGGCGTGTTCGCGACAGTTGGGGTTCATCCGACGTCGATCCATGAGGTAGGATCTGACTGGCTCCAGGAAATTCGCGAGCTAGCCAGTCAATCGCGTGTCGTAGCGATTGGTGAGATTGGCTTGGACTATTTTCATCCTCCGCGAGATGGAAGCGAGGTTTCCGACTGGCGTTCCCGACAGGGGCGCTTCTTCCGGGAGCAACTGGATCTCGCGGTGGAATTCGGGCTGCCGGTGGTGATTCATCAGCGCGAATCCAGCGAAGATGTCCGATCCGTGATGCAAGAATACGCTGGCAGAGTGAATGCGGTGTTTCATTGTTTCGTGGGAGACGTTGCCGAAGCGAAAGAACTGATTGATCTGGGATTTCACGTCTCTTTTACCGGCGTCGCTACCTACAAAAACGCAGCGAATGTGGCCGACTGTGCTCGCCAAGTTCCGTTGAAGCGGATGATGGTCGAAACGGACTGTCCGTATTTGACGCCCGTTCCGAAGCGAGGAACGCGCAATGAACCTGCCTTTGTTAGCCACACCGCCGCCTTCATTGCTGAGTCACGGGGCATGAGTCTAGCTCAGTTCGCGGAGGCGACCACGGCAACGGCGGTAGCGTTTTTTGGGCTGGAATGAGTGGGATGCCACGGTCGAGATCCCACGTGATCCCTCCGAAGTGCCCCCAAAACTGCGATTCGAACTGCCCCTCCGAGTTTTCCTCGATCAGTCGGACGATTGTGTCTGGCCAAGTTGCCAACCGGCTTGGAGACGCTTTCAAAACACTCCAAGCCGTCGCCAGACTGTCGCTCATGGTGGCGTTCTGGGCGATGATCGTGACGCTCCGGCGGGTGGTTAAGCCAAGACTGGTTTCTGGATCGACGATATGAGAATAGCGGCGACCTTCCAAAATCACGAACTGTTGGGTATCGCCGGAGGTGGACACTCCGCAGTTGGCGAGGGTGACAAAACGGTCTGGTTGTTCGGGAGACGCGACGCTGTTGAGGCCAATCCGCCAGCCAAATTTGCCGGGAGGAGCATCGCCAATCGCCAAATCACCGCTCGCCGCAACCAGCGCGCTCGGAAATCCCGATTTCGCGAGAACTTCGAGGGCTTTGTCTGCGGCGTAGCCTTTCGCGATTCCTCCCAGGTCTAGCCGCATGTCCGGTTCGGCCAGGCTTGCGCTCCCGTCCTCAAAGAGTTTCAGCTTTTCGAAGCCGGTGCGTTCAAAGGCAAGTTCCATCTGCTCCCGGGTCGGAAGTCGATTGAGACGTCTTGATTGGCGCCAAAGCCGGGCCAAGGGGCCAATCGTGACATCAAACCTGCCGTTGGTTTGTTGGGAGAGTTGGTTGGCGATACCCAGAATCTCATGGAACTCCGGGCTCAGAGGAACCTTGGATCCAGGATTCGCACGACAGAATCGGAGCAACTCACTCTCGGGTTCATAATCTGAGAACATCGCATTCAGCCGCTTTACCTCGGCAAACGCAGACTCAGCCGCTTCTGCCGAGAGGCGCGGATCGTTTCCGTAGAGCCGGATGGAAAACAGCGTTCCCATCGCCGGTTCTTGGAATTGATGGAGTTGGGGGGGGGCCGGTTCGTTGCCAAAGGAGTGCCAAGCCCCCACAAAAAAAGCGGCTGCGAGGACCAAATGAATCCCGCAGCCGCAAATTTTCAAGGGTGTAATGATTGCGTTCCGTTACTCGTTTTCTTCGCCTTTGCCGGAATTCCACGCTTCATGCATCTTGGCGGCAGGCGGCGTTTTCAGAGGACGAACGAGACGGAAGCCCAGCCACTCAGCGTCCGTGTGATACCAGATGCTCTTGGGCAACTGGGGGTCTTGAATTTTCCAGGATCCTTCCGATTTGAAGCGAGTTGCGCTGCGGCAGTATTCGGGATCATCATACCAACTTCCCCCGCGAGCGACCCGCGGATAAAGATCTTTGCCAGGCTTGTTGTAAGGCATCAAGACCGGATCCCCTTGCATCGTGGAATAAAATTCCGCGTCGTATTTGTCCATCACCCATTCCAACACGTTTCCGTGCATGTCGTGCAGTCCCCAGGGATTGGGCTTTTTCAATCCGACTTTCTGATACTTGTCTTCGGCATTGTCATAATACCAGGCATACTCGTCGATCATCGTGGGATCATCACCCCAACTAAACGCTGTTGTCGTTCCGGCGCGGCAGGCATACTCCCACTCTGCCTCGGTCGGCAGTCGGTAAAAATGTCCGGTTTGGGCGCTGAGCCACTCGCAATATTTTTGCGCGGCCAATTGGGTCATGCTGACACAGGGATACCCGTGAATGCCCATTCCAAAGCTCATTTCTGTGTAGGGAGTTGTTGGCTTGCTCACCACGTATGCAGTATCTGCATCGGCCGGAACTTTCTCCGGACTGCCATCCTTGCGACGAGCCACATCCGTGATCATGAAGGGCTCATACTCATCCCAGGTGACTTCGAACTTCCCCATCCAGAACGGCTCAATCTTGACTTTTTTTTGAGGCCCTTCGTCTTCGTAGCGTCCTTCCTCTGATTCGGGACTGCCCATAAGGAACTCCCCGCCAGGAATCGGGACCATCGAGTATTCCGCCCCGGTCGCCGGAACTGCCGCAGTGTATGCTTTCATTTCGCTCTCGGTTTTCTCGGTCGAGACCTCCATGATCATGTCCCGAATCTGGACCACGAGTTCCATATCATCTTTGGCACCTTCAGGTTCAGGACCTGCGATGCTGTGTCCTTCCGGCCAGACTGCACCTTGATCGGCCCAAAGACGTAGCTGGGTCAATTCCGTTGCATTGAACGGGCCCCCGCGGCGGAGGAGTGGTTCAATGTGATTTTTGAAATTCATCCGGGGTTGTTCAACCAACACCAATTGCTCAGGCCATTCGGCACCTTGTTCGATCCAGGCTTTGAGAATTTCGGTTTGGGCATTTGTCAACGAACCTTCCTTTTCCGGAGGCATGGCCAAATCTCCCTCATCAGGATCTTTGGGATCAATGATCGTCGTCCACCAAATGGAACTGTTGTCCGGATCACCTGGCGTCACTCCCGGATTGTCTCCGTTTGATTCAAAGGCGGCAGCTTTCGAATCCAGCCTCACTTTTCCCTCAGCCTTTTCCGGCCCGTGGCAGTGGATGCAAGCACCCTCCAAGATAGGCTTCACATCGCGGACAAAGTCGACTGTATTGGCGGCAAAGGACGAAGCGGTGGTTATCAAACCAGCGGCGACCATCGATAAGACAGTTTTTTTCATAATTGGAGTTTCTGCGACAAGGAACACTTTTTGATACGATCTAAAGGATTAAAACGAGATTGCAAACGGAGCAAGATGAAGGAAAACCTGAACCGGTGTCGCTTAGTTTTCAAGGCAAAGTGCCCTTTGTCGGAAAAATCGCTAGTGGGAAAGCTTGGCGATTTCTTCTTCGATGTGCGGATTCACTTGGTGAAGAATCGCTTCAGCAGCGACGCGAATCGCGTTCATAATCGCGATTTCATTGCTGGAACCGTGGGCAATAATGGAGACTCCACCAACACCCAGGAGCGGGCTTCCGCCAACGGTGTCATAACTGGTGCGTTGCTTCACCTTGGCAAAGGCCGGTTTCGCGAGAAGGCCGCCCATCATGCTGATGGGGTTGCTGCTCACGGCGTCGCGGATGTATTTGCTGACCATTTTGGCGGTCGCCTCGCAGCTTTTGAGGATGATATTACCAACGAATCCGTCGCAAACCGTTACGTGCAGGGGCGTCGCAAAGAGATCGTGGCCTTCGACATTGCCGGCAAAGTGAACGTTGGCATCCTTGAGGAGGGCGAATACCTCCTTGGTAAAGTCCGTCCCTTTCTCTTCTTCTTCTCCGACCGACATTAGGCCGACAATGGGTTTGGAGATTCCTTGGACATGTTTGGCGTAGACCGTCCCCATGATGGCGTAATGCACCAGATGGATCGCCTTTGCGTGAATGTTAGCCCCCGCATCCAAAATATTATTGGGGCCATACTCGTTGGGAAGTGGCGAGGCAATTCCTGGCATTTCGACTCCCTCCAGACTGCGCAATTTGATCCGCGAGGCTGCCACCATTGCACCAGTGTTTCCTGCGCTGACCACTGCCTGGGCTTCGCCCGACTTCACGAGGTCCACTGCGACGCTCATGGATGATTTCTTTTTCTGGCGAACGGCCTTCAATCCGGACTCGCCCATGCCGACACTCTCGGGAGCGTGAACGATCTCAAACCGAGCATCGGCCAAATTTGCGGCGCGAAGCTCTTCTTTGATCACCGCTTCATCACCTACCAGGTAAAGGCGCTTAATATTGGGAAAGCCTTCGAGCGCCAGTGCTGCTCCGGCAATGGTTACGTATGGGGCGGAATCTCCCCCCATGGCATCAAGAGCAATTTTCACGCGTGGTAGGCGCTATGGAAGCTGTTTTTCGTGGAAATCGGCTAGATTTCCAAATCAACTTCCATCACCTGACGGTCACGATAATGGCCACAAGAGGGACAAGCCACGTGGCCTGGTTTTGCGCTACCGCACTCGGAGCAGGTCTGGAACGTCGGTGCGTGCCAGCGGTTAGCGGCGCGACGCATGCGTTTCTTAGATTTTGAGGTTCTGCGCTTGGGAACTGCCATCGGATTGGGAAGCTGTGGTAGGTTATGTAGATGCGATAAGTGCCTCAGTCTCGTTGAGGCTTGAATCCTTCCAAATCCGCCCAGACATCTTTTTCGTCCGCTGGATCATCAAATTCAGATTCAACCGACTTCTCTGGCTTTTCGAACTGGCCTGACATCGGGCACCCCTGAGGAGGCGTGCCCGAATCACAATGTGGGTGGTCCGGAAGGGCGAGGAGAATATCCTCACGAATGGAGTCCGTCAAGTCGATGGTTGAACGACCTTCGATCGATTCATTGTAGATACAGTCCGCTAAGAAAATTTCCTGTCGGAAAGGCTCCAGGCACCGCACGCAGTGCATACGGAAATGCGCCAGGACGTTTCCTCGGACCAGAATGCTCTCGCTGACGAGAGAAACCTGAAAATCGTAGGAAACCGGGCCATCCGGTTGGATGTCAGTCCCGTCTAATTCGAAGATGTCGCGATCAATCTGGCCTACTAATTGAATGCCATCTTCGGGTATTTCTCGAATATCGACGATCATCGTGTTAGTCTAAAGAGTCGATCCAATTTCATCCGCATGCAACCCATCGTTCGACGATCCAAGCCGACTCCTGAAGAAATCGAGCCCGAATTTCTCTTGAAAGCCTACCAACTGGGAGTCTTCCCGATGGCGATGCACGATGGCGAGATCGCTTGGTTTTCCCCGGATCCCCGTGGAATCATTCCGCTCGATGAATTTCACATTCCTCATGGACTGAGGCGAACCCTCAAGAAAAACCACTTTGAGGTTCGTTTTGACACGGCTTTCGAGGCCGTCATGATGGGATGTGCTGACCGATTTTCGACCTGGATTGACGATACGATTCTTTCCAGCTACTGCCAGTTGCATGATCAAGGTGCCGCGCATTCCGTTGAGGTATGGTTGAATGACGAACTCGTTGGAGGATTATACGGCGTTTCGCTAGGCGGCGCGTTCTTTGGAGAGTCCATGTTCAGTCGGGCGACCGATGCCTCAAAGGTGGCCCTGGTTCATCTGGTTGAGAGGATGCGCGAACGGAATTTTTCTCTGCTCGATACGCAATGGTCCACGGCGCATTTGGAACAGTTTGGCTGCCTGGAAATCCCCAGACCGCGCTATTTACGGATGCTCGAAGAGGCGCTGGAGACCGATACGACCTTAATCTAGCTAGCTAGCTAGGTGGTGGTTAAGAATTCCGCGCGTACCTGCCGCTTTGGGGCTGGATGCGGCTTGTCCCAGTGGTGCTCGACTCCTTCGATCTGGAGTTGAGGAGCGCGAAAATGAAGCTATTGTCGATCTTCATAAAAGTTCCAAAGCCCATGCCAGGGTGGTGAAATTGGTAGACACGCTTGATTTAGGATCAAGTGCAGCAATGCGTGCAGGTTCGATTCCTGTCCCTGGTATCTTTGATTTGATAGTATGCATTCAGAACCGATCCCCGAACCCGATGACTTCGATTTGCTGGCCTTGGCCGGTGACGACTGGTTAGAAGCTCGAATGGAGGAAGTTCGGAAGATTGCGTCCGAGGTAGAGGCGGGATATCGCGAGAAGCTGGAGAATGCGGATCCGTTGATGCGAATTTACCTGCGGCGAGAGATCGATCAGCGGGTCTTGATGCGGGTTTCCGAGATGGAATCCGGTCAAGGACCGATTGAGTAAAATGTTAGGGTGAATTTTGCTTTCGCCAGTGTCGGCTTCGTGTAAACCTGAAAAATGGTTAGTGAAAACCGAGCCGCGACCCGCGTCATTCGATCCACCTACGATGAAAAGCCCCTTCGCGAGGCGGCGGAGCAGTGTCGGGAGGAAATCGGCGGAAGGCCTTCGATTGTTTTCGCGTTCATCAGTTCGGATTGGCGAAAGCGCTTCGACGAATTTATCGAAGTCATTCAGGTG
>CAYGQD010000227.1:0-11466 GCA_964351855.1 uncultured Verrucomicrobiales bacterium | reverse complement strand
ATGTTTGATGACGCCATGGCAAGCGTCGAACCCGGTTCGATCTATGCGCAGCGACTGGCGCTGATCGACGACTTCCTCAACGCCCTGCGGAGCAAGGCTGAACAACTTGGTCAGGGGCGCGGCCCGGTGGCACGGATGCGAACCGTTTGGGAACCTCGAGAACCGATCGTGATTGATGGGAAGTTTGACGACGAATATTGGATTCGCCATCGCGACTGGTCGACAACTCCACTGCGCGAGTTGCAAACCGGCGGGCAACCGATTTTCGGCACATCCGTCATGGCTGGCTGGGATCGGAGTGGGCAGAATTTGTATTTCGCGATTCGCTGTGAAGAGCAGCCCGGCGAGCCGCTGAACATCTCCGCGACCAAACATGACGACGAGGCGATTTGGTATGGCGATCTCGTCGAAATCCTGCTCGATACCGACTCGCACAGCTACTACCAGATCGCGATCAATCCAGCCGGAGCCATATCCGATCTGGATCGCGGTGCCAACCGATCATCACGGTTTCGGTGGGAGTCGCAAGCCGAGGTCGCCACCCGGGTCGCGGATGATCATTGGACCATCGAAATCCGGATCCCGGTCACCGATGACGAAAACGATCCGTTGAATCAGGTCGTCGGTCGCAAACCCTCGCAAAGTCTCCCCTGGCACTTCAACATCTGTCGTCAGCGAGCCCGCGAAACCGGTACCGAGCTATCCGCCATTTCACCAACAGGAGCGTCGGGCTTTCATGTCCCGCTGAAGTTCGCGCACTTTTACGATGGTCACTCCCACGGCTTCGAGGTCGATGAAACCGTCACCGATTTCCTGATTGAGTATGAAGCGGCCGCCAAGCTGAAACGGGCTCGAAAATACAGCGCGGCTCTTTCAGCATTCCTCGATTTAGCCGATCATGAAGCGGCAACCGACCTGCAAAAATCGCGGGTGCTGGCGGAGGCCGCCGGCTGTTCACAGCTGAACGGTGACTACGCCAAGGCCTCAGAATTGGCCGGGCAAATCTCTGTTGAACCGATTGCCAAGACTGCCCAAATGGAGGTTTTGTCAGGACAACGCTCGTGGGCTGAACTCCTGGAACAATTCGGCGATGAGGATTTCAAGCAATGGCCGTTTACCGAGGTCGGTAGAGCCGCCTTCCTACGCGGTCGAGCCTACTCGACGGAAAAGAAAGGCGAGCAAGCCGAGGCGGATTTCCAGCTCGCCAAAGCCTTCACGTCTGACAAACGCCAGCAAATCAGTCTCCTCAGCGCGATCGCACGAAATCGCGAAACCGTGCTCAACGATGAAGCCTTGGCCTTGGAGGCCTATCGCGAGATCACTGATTCGACCACCAACACCGGCAGCGCGGAGTTCTACTCCGGAGTTCAAAGTGCCGCACGCATCCTCACCAAGCAGAAAAACTTTGAGGAAGCGATCAAAGTCCTCGATCTCGTGGATGCCGGTAAACTCGGCGGAAGCTGGGCAGGATCCATGTTTCTCGCGCGAGGCCAAACCCTCGCCGCCGCCGGAAGGAAAGCCGAGGCAGTTGCGGCCTACCAGGCAGTATTGGAAAGCGACTCCACCCTTGACGCGCACCGCCAGAAAGCCGAGGCGGCGATCTCCGAATTGGACTAACCATTATACGATTCTCGCTGACGAGTGCGTTGTAAGTTGTAGGTGAAGTTGCGTTGGGTCAACTCGGCTTGTTCCTGGCGGTCGGCGCAGGTGATCTTGCGGTGGAGCAGATCGTAGGTGCAGGTTTCGCCGAGGTGGTAGGGATCGCGGGAGAGGGCCAGATTGCCGGCGTGAGCGTAGCCGGATTGGTTGCCGAGGGGATCCGTGGCGACAAGGATGTCACCACTACCGATGGCGAACGCCTTCGGAGAGGTGGCCGAGCGGGTCGATGGTAGTGGTGGCCTCCAAGTCGCCACGAATCAGAATGCCAGCGGGGGCGGTGGGCGTGACCATGGTGTCATCATCGCGCAGGGCGGCGTGACCTTCACCGTTGATGGTCATGACAGTGCGGCCGACTCCGTTTTGGACGATTCGCTGGCGAAATTGAAGGGCCAACCAACTCCTCCGGCGAAAAACTGAACTTTTTTACCGCCTCACAAACCGCATTCTCAAAGCGGTTTGACGTCTTTTTTCGGAAAAACATCCCCAAAAGTGACTTTTTTGTTTTGACGAATAGTAAAGGGGTGCTAACCTAACATTAGTTACAATTTGTAACTAAGTTGTTTGTGTTTCATGTTTCTAGGTTTCGCCGGGCCCGCTCACGCGGGCCCGGTTTTCTTTTGCCCTGGTAAGTAGCTGAAAAAGGCCGCTTTACGAGGGCAGGGCTTCGGTGAGGAAACGGACGAAGTTTCCACTCATGACCTGACAGACGTCTGCTTCCGAATAGCCTCGCGCTTCCAGAATGGTGGCGACGGTGCCCAGATCCGCAATCGAATCCAGGTCGAGCGGAGACTGTTCCCGGCCAAAACCCCCATCGAGGTCTGAACCCAGGCCGACGTGCCGTGTATTCCCGGCGATTTGGCAAATGTGATCGATGTGATCGACGACATGTTCGATCCTGACACCAAGGTCTTTCGGCTTCGTCTCCCCACGAATCCACCCCGGGAGCACCATCCAGGCGTCGAACGCAGCCCCAATGACGGCCTCGCGCTCAATCAAGGCACGAATCTGTTCGTCCGTGAACTGGCGTGGATCATCAACGAGGGCGCGACAATTGCTGTGGCTGGCCCAGATGGGTCCGTGGTAGAGATCGAGCGCGTCCCAGAAGGTGCGATCACAGAGATGAGTGACATCGAGAATCATCCCTAGCCGATCCATTTCCCGCAGCAGCTCGCGACCTTCTGCCGAAAGTGGACCATCGCGATCGTGGCCCAAAGCGTAGCGACCCGTCCCGTAATGGGCGGGGCCGAGAGCGCGGAGACCTTCGTCCCGGGAGCGCTCGAGGTGGGACGGGGTGAGAATGGAGTCGGCGCCTTCGAGACTGAGGACGTAGCCGATCGGTCCCTGACCCGGCGATTGGTCCAGCTGGCGGAGGTGGGCTTGGAGTTCGTTTTGGGTTCGGATTTGGCGAAGCTCGCCTTCCGCTTCCATCGCCCGATACCAGGCCAATTGCGCTTGGGTCATGGCCCAAGCCTGGTGAGGAGATTCCCAAGTGGCGACGGACGCTCGCGGTTTCATGCAGCCGGCGATTTGGGTGGCGACGCAGAGCCTGATCCCGCCCTGGCGCATCTCCGGAAAGGCGACGGTCCCCTGCCCTTGCCCCTTCATCGCGGTCATCCCGGACTCAGCCTCGCGGATTTCGCGAACCGAACGCCTCAGATCGCGATTCCACTCGATCGCGTTGAGACTGAGGTCCAAGTGGGCATCGACAATGAGCGAGGGATTCACCCCTCTTCTTCGCTGCAGGAGATGCGCTCAGCAACCCGCAGTTTCGATTGATCCTTCTCGGAGAATTTCGCGAAATCGCGTCGCGTTCAGGCCTGGCTCCCGTTCCCGACAGCGCGCCGCCAGTCCACTAACATGAGCGCAGGCAAAGCTACTCCCCGTATAATGGGACCAACCTCCCCCCGGCTGAGGCGCTTTGATATAAATGCCGTTGGCCTCGACTTCAATGGCCGCATCGTGACGATAGCGAACCTCGAAGGGAGACGCAAAGTGTTCCATCTCCACCCCAATGACGGACGAAAATCCTGCCGGATAACCGATTGAATCGCGACCATCGTCCCGCGCCGCAATCAGGATCTGTCCGGCCTCCTCCGCTTCCTGGCAAACGTCGCGAAGCTCTTCCGAATCCATCGCTGTAGCCATGCTCAGGTTCACGATGTCCCAACGCTGTTCGATGGCGAAGCGCAATCCCACGATCCATCTGGCCAGAAGACGTTCCCGTGAATCCGTGAGAATGGCGACACTGAAGAGTTCCGCCTCCGGGGCGAGCTGATGGATGATTCCGGCGCAGGCCGTGCCGTGCTCATCGTAGTCTTTTCCTTCCGCACGACGCTCCACCGTCCCCCCCTCCCCCACTTCGTAGTTGGCGAGGATCGAATTCCCCAAGGCGGGATGCATCGAAGCGACCCCGGTATCAAGAATCCCGACCCGAACGCCACGGCCCGTTGCGCTCATGAAGGCTCTGTTTGGAGTTGTTTGGCCCACGCAGCCCACTCCGCGTCTTCGAATTCCTTTTCTTCTTCACGATACATCTGGCTGAGGCCGTCCCAGGAGTCTTCCAATCTCGTCATCGCCGCTTTGTCACAGGATTGAACCCGCTCGGCCCATTCCGGTGGGAGAGCAATGGAAGACAAGGCGGCTTCAGGATCGGCGTGGAAGTCTGCCCGGAATTCCGGGTTGGTGATTCGGCCCATGACCGCTTCTTGGTAGCCTCGCAAACCGGCAAACTGAGGATCCGAAGACCCGGCGTCCCAAGGTTCTGCCGTTTCCGGCTCAAACACGCGGTGAGGCGTCTCCCAATCCGGCGATTCTGGTCGGTGTCGAAAGAACAGCTCACGAGCTCGGTTCACGTCTTCCATCACCTCGGCAAAGGGCTGGAATCGGCTATCGCGTTCGACAATGACAATCTCCGCCCGCGTTCGCCGCAAGACTTCTGCATACAATTCCCAGACCGACTCCATCACCGCGTGGCTATGACTATCTTCCCAGCGATCTCCTGTATAAAACCCGCCGGCTAAATGCAGCTGAACGACGCGATCAAGCGGATACTGATCCAGAAACACGTAGGGATCATAACCGTGGTTCTGCGAGTTGTTATAGAGATTGGTGACATCAAAGAGAAAACTACCATCAGTTTCTTCACTGACCCGGCGAAAGAACTCGGCTTCCGACATGGCCGCTTTTGGATCCGGGAACGGATACGTCACATTCTCCAATCCGAAGGGGCGTCCGAGAATTGCCCGAACGCGTTCGTAATTTGCCTTGGTCCAGGCAACGGACGCCTCATCAAAGGGGAGTTCGAGGAACATGGTTAAATCACGATCCTGGAAGCGATGAAAGGCGAGATGTTCGCTGAAGACGGTTAGCTGATGCTTGTCGAGAAAACGTTGGGTTCCTAACAAGTAGCCGCGATCCAGAGGCTCAACGCTGCCAATCGACAAGCTGAGCCCGTGAGCGACACACGGAAAGGTCGTCAAGGCTTCTTCCAGCAAGGTCTCCTTGGGGTCGGATTGAACCCTGCGTTGATGAACCAGATAGTCTTCGGTCGACAACTCTAACAAATCGACCTGGTCTTTGCATCGCAAGAGATCCTGATGAATCAAGTAGCGATAGGCGAGTCCGACTCCGTAGGGCCGCGTATGATGATTCTCGTGCATGGAAAAGGCGGCGGGACTCATCAGCGATAAGCCCCACCGCCATGGGTGTCTGGGTTAATTCGGTCTAGTAACAATTTCGACGCCAACAATTTCTCCAACAGTTGCGCCAGCAATTCCGCCAACAGTTGCGCCATCTCCCTTGCGGGGTGACCTCGTCGGTGGTTTCCGGTGTCTGCTGGTTGAGCTCCGGGGCAATTTTTTCTTTTACTTCTTCAGCGGGAACAAGGTGTTGCTCCAAGAGGGCGTCAGGGACGTTGTAAAACTTCCCGTCCAAGCTTCTTAGGATAGCCATGATTCATTCGTGTTTAGGATTCATACTGTGGCTTCCCTCCGCAGTGAATCGCGCTGTCAGGACGCCCAGACGCCTGCGCATTCGGTGCTTGCGGAACTTGCGGAGAAAATTTTACGAATTTTGCAATGCCAGCTGCTCTTCGAGATCGTCGAGGACGATTTCCATCGGCATCTGGATCATGCAGCGGCAGTGATGGGTCTCCGCGGAATCGAACGAACCGTTCTCGTAATACTTGTTCGAGGGGGACGCTCCGCCGCAGACGCTCCAGAACTCACACGTCTCCGCACACTTCTGGTTTCCCTTGAGAATGTCATCGTAGATTCGCTCAAAGGTAGGATTTTGGGTGAGGGCGAAGAGTGGTTGTTCCTTCACGTTGCCAAACTGGAAGCTCCCGTATTTTTCGGTCACTTGGCCGAGCAATTCCGGGGAGAAGGTGGAGAAGCCGCCGTTGCAATCGACACTGATCATGGCCAGAGGATTCGCTTCCAGGTTGAAGTATTCCCCGTCAGGACCGCGGTTCGCCTGATCGTCGAGGATGTTTTCCCGAGCGATTTCGAACTCTCGAATCCTGAGCGGAAAGTCCGCCGCCTTGTTCAAGGCATACACGCGCTCCAGAAACTGACGCACCCGATGTTCAGGGTTCGCCTCCAGCGACGACTGCTGGTTCACGCCCTCCACTTCTTCAATGTTGAAACCAACCCCTTCGGTTCCTAACTCGACAAAGTAGGCAAAGATTTCGTCCGGGTGATCGAGCGAAATGTCAGAGATCACGGCCACGACGCCGAAGGGAACCTCGTTCTCCTTCAGAATTTCAGCTCCCCGCACCGCTTTGGCGTGGGTGCCGATTCCACTGCGGGTTTTGCGATGATGATCGTGAATGAAGGCGGGGCCATCGATGCTGAGACCGATCTCAATCTGATGCGCCTTGATGAACTCACACCAATCTCGATTCACGAGCGTGCCATTCGATTGGAATGTGTGAACCACCTGCTCTTTTGCCCCCGGGACCGCGTTGATGACCTCGAACGCTTCCTCATACCAACGGAGCGGAACTGCGAGCGGCTCGCCGGCGTGCCAGAGCACTTGGAACTTTGGGCCGACCAGTCCGCTCTCGAACACACGCTCGAACGTTCTTCGCAACACCGGCATTTCCATGCGCTGTTTCGAGGTGCGATCCGGGAGATAACAGTAGTCGCAGTTGATATTGCAAAACGGGCTCGGCTGGATCACCAAGACGCCGAGAAAGACCTGCTGAAAGGATTCCGCTTCGCTGAGGGACTGGGGCGAGAGGCTGAGTTGTGACATGATCGGTGAGGTTCAGTTCGACTTGCTGCCCTTCCCGATATCGACGGAGCGAGGCACAAAGATGCGGACGGGGACACCGGTTTTCGAGCCATCGCGGGAGATTCCGAGTCGATTCCGAATCCGCGCGATTCGCTCATCGATGGTGAGGCGAGGTGGTTTCCGAGCGTTCATCCCCGGGCAGACGCAGCCTGCCTGACGCATTGCAAAACTCAGGCAATTTTGTAACGCCCTAGCAGCGGCTAGGAACGGTAGTCGGCGTTTTCCGTAATATATTCGTGCGTTCGATCACTTCCCCAGACGACGGCTGAGGATGCTCCGTGATGGAGAAACACGTCGATCTCGACCTGCTTTTCGTGGCGAGGCCAGGAAACAGGCGGATGAAACTTCCCGTGTTCGTCCGGCGGCTGGGTTTCGTAGAGCTGCGTTTCCTTGAGATAAGCAACGAGCGCGTTTTCGAGATTCTGGTTCACCACACAAACGCCGTTTTCCAGAACCGTCTTGCCGCCGAGCCGGATCTCGCATTGGCGGTGATCGTAGCCCGGACAAATGGAATCGAGGTTTTTGCCAAGGGCCATCAGAAGGCGCCCGACGTTCGGATCATTCCCACAAATCGCCGTCTGCACGAGGGGCGAATTGGCGACGTTCTTGGCCAATTGATGGGCGGCCTCTTCCGTCGGCGCTTGATGAACCGCGACTTGGACGACGTGCTTGACCCCTTCTCCGTTGCGCACCAAATCCCGGGCCAGCTCCTCACACAGCTCGATGAGGCTCTCTCGAAACACCGCGTGATCGACTGGACCCGCCGCTCCACTGGAAAGGCAAACCGCCGTGTCTGAGGTGCTTTGATCGCTATCGACAGTGATCCGATTGAAGCTGGAACTCACCGCTTCCCGAAAGAGCGCATCCAATTCCGCCTTCTCGATCGCTGCATCGGTCAGGATGTAGACCAGCATCGTGGCCAGGTTCGGCTCGATCATCCCGGCTCCCTTGGCGATTCCCACAATCCTCGCCGCTCCCACGTTTCGACTCCGAACTTTCGGGTAAAGATCGGTGGTCACGATTCCTTCAGCCGCCGGAAAAATCGTTTCCGCCTGCAACGCTTCTCTCACCTCAGGCAGGTGGTCGATCATCGTCGCAACCGGCAATTTCCAACCAATCACTCCGGTGGAAGAGGGCAAAACTTCCGAAGGCTCGCAACCCAATTCGCTCGCCAGGGCAGTGACGATTGCGCGGCAATCCTCCACCCCGCCCGGAGCGCAAACATTGGAGATTTTGTTATTCACCAAGATCGCGCGAATCTTGCCCGCAGCGCTGACTTCACGCCCCACCGTGATCGGCGCGCCCGGAAACGCGTTCGAGGTGAAGAGGCAACTGAAGATATCCGACGGCTGGTCGAGTTCGATCAATGTCAGGGTCATCGCGGCAGGCTTCTTCAGCTCGACCGAGTCGAACTTGAAGCTACAGGTCCCCACGCGAAACCCCCGTGGCAAGGCCGACTGAGATTTCAACCAATCCCGGTGCTCAGATTCCGAAGCAAATGCAGTCATAAGTCGCGGTAAAACACGTAAGAGTTCCGACCGCTCAATTCGGCGGATTCCCGTCGCCGATTCGGCAGATCTTCCAGCGTCCCTTTCTGATAGGGCGCGTTCGAGAAAAATCCGGCAGCTTGGGTGGTCAGGGCAAAGACGCGCTTGGCACCGCGCTGGCGGGCCTTCTCTTCCAAGTGCTCGACCAGGCGCTGGCCGTAACCTTTCTTCCGATGACCGGCTTGAACAAAGAGGGAGGCGATCTCGGCCGACTCCGTTTCGTCATCTGGATAGAGCGCGGCACAGCCCACCAAATTCCCATCGACGACGATGACGTGAAAGCGTTCCAGATCCGTGATTAAAGTCTCTGTCGAACGATCCAATACCGCCTCGTCTTGGACCGAATCCCGCATCATGCTGATGATCGCGGCGATGTCGGTTTTCTCCATTGGCCGAATTTTGCGATATTCATCTGCGTAGATCATCGCACCCACGCCTTCGTTATCGAACAATTCACGGAGGAGAGAACTGTCCTCTAACCCGTTCAAAAAATGGACTCGCGGGACACCGTTGCGACAGGCTTTCGCCCCTTCCCGAAGCGTGGCTTGGCAGGTGCGATCCAGCGTCTCGGCATGAGCGACCGCGCCATCGACGGAAAACTCCCGCTGATCGGACTGGAGCGTTTCGGAGATCGGACGCGCCCCCAGAAACATCAGCTTGCAGGCTCCCACGGCCACCGCGATCTGGCTGGCGACTTGATCCGAGTTCAGCCGAAACATGCGTCCCTCGCGATTTTGCGCCAAGGGCGCGATCACCGGGATCAGCCCCCGTTCCAGTAACGCTTCCAACTGCGCTTGATCGACCTGAGAAACCCGACCGGTATTCTGTAGCTCGACGCCATGTTGCACCCCGGCCGCATCCGCTTCCAGAAAACCCCCACTCACCGCGTTCAGATCGACCCGCTGCAAGCGCTGGAGCAGTTCGAAGTTCAACCGGGAAATCACCTGAACGCTCAGGTCCAACGTGAGATCGTCGGTGATACCGATCCCATTGTGATTGCTGATGGCCAGCTTCCGCGACTTGGCCGCGTCCTGAATCTGTTGCCCGGCTCCATGCACCAGAATCACCCGCATGTTCAGCGAGTGCATCACCGCGATGTCCAACAACAGCGTGCTGAGACGCCCGGACGCAATCACCTCCCCTTCCGCCGCCAGGACGAAGGTCTTCCCCCGAAATTGAGGGACGTAGTTGAGGATGCTGCGGAAGTCGCCGAATTGCATGGTGGGCAGAATTGTCGGCGAAATCCCACAATTCACAAGCGTTAGGAGGTCTCGGGATTCAGCAACTCCGCCACCAGCGGATTCGGAAACCGGCGGCTTGGCGAAATCGCGTAGAAACTCTCGCGGATATCGGCAAAGCGATGCAGCTCGATCAGTTGCCCCCGAGCCAGCTCCCCGGAAACGACGACCGGAGGAACCAGGGCGATCCCGGCACCTTCTCGCGCCAGCAGCCGCATCATCGCCATGTCATCGATCTCCGCCGCAATGATGGGACGGATTCCCTGCTGCTCCAGCACCAGGTCGAAAGCAACGCGCAGGTTACTATCCAGGGTCGGAAGGAGAAGGGGCTCCTTGGCCAAGTCTTCGGGAAACCGGAATCGCTTCTTGCCCTCCGGCTTGATCCCGACCAAGGCCACGGGTTGTTCTTCCAGAAGGTGACTGTGCCATTCCGTCTCCGCATCGCGCCGCACCGGAAGATTCGAAAGCACCAGATCGAGAGTGTGGGCTTTGAGCTGGCGGAGCAGTTCTCGCAAACTGCCGGAACGGAGGACCAGCTCCACGTCTGATCTTCCGATAAACGGACGCAAGCAGGAGAGCTGGAAGTTGCGGGACAGCGTGGCCACGGAGCCGACCCGCAAGAGCTGCCGCCGATCGGTCGGTCGATTCTGCAAGACGCTGACCAGCTCATCCCCGGAGCGAAAAATCGCCTCCGCATATTCCAGGGCGATGCGGCCCGCTTCGGTCAGGACCAGCGATTTGCTCTCTCGGCGGAACAAGGGCTGACCCAGGCTTTCTTCCAACTGTTTGAGCTGAACACTGATGGACGACTGGGAAACGCCGAGCCGCATCGCCGCCCCGGTCAAGGTGCCCTCGTTCGCGATCGCGCGGAAATAGCGCAGGTGGTGGTAGTTGAGAAACGACATCGTTCGTTCGGTTTTTCAGAACGATATCTCGCGAAACATCTATTGGAAAGAATTATTCGCAAAGGGAACTTCGGAGCGCACGGCAATCCAGCCTCAACCAACCAACACGCACACCTAACTTACTCTTATTATGGAAATGCTCACCTCAGTCCTCAATCCGGGAGTCCTCTTCTTTCTTCTCGGATTCGGGGCCGTCCTCATCAAATCCAACCTCGCGATTCCGGAATCGGTCGTCAAATTCCTCAGCCTTTACTTGATGCTTTCGATCGGGTTTAAAGGCGGGGTCAGCCTGCACCATTCCAGTCTCTTCGGAGATGGAATCATCATCATCGGGATCATCATCGCGATGAGCGCCATCGTCCCGATCTACTCCTACTTCCTCTTGAAAAAACAGCTGGGAGTGGCGGACGCGGCAGCGATCGGAGCCACCTACGGTTCCAACAGCACCCTCACCTACATCACCGCAGCCGGTTTCCTCACCTCCATCGGGGCCACCTACGAAGGCTACATGACCGTGGCCTTGGTCGTGATGGAAACCCCGGCGATCATCTTTGCCGTGGTTCTTGCCCAACTCTCTCTCAAAGGAACGGGCCGGAAATCCACGAAGCGGGTCATCCATGAATCGCTCACGGATGGGACTCTCATCGTCCTGGTCGGCAGCATGGCGATCGGCTTCGTCCTCACCGCGATGGGCACGGAAGACTCCCCGCTCTCCGCCTTCATTGGCGGCGATATGTTTACCGGGATGCTGGTCTTTTTCCTCCTCTACATGGGCACGGTGGTCGGGAAGAAATTCCTGGAGATCGAGTCCTTCCCCCTCAT
>CAYGQD010000226.1:0-11468 GCA_964351855.1 uncultured Verrucomicrobiales bacterium | reverse complement strand
GATTCAACCAAAGCGATCACTCGCCAAATGGTGATGACACCCTGGCCGGACAGCCGAAGCGAGGAACACGTCACGGTTGCTTTTTATTTCCGGAAATCCGACAAACACGCAATCGACCCAGCAACAGGCATTGAGCGGCCTGAACCAAAAGTTGACCTGGAAATCGTCAGTTTGCACGGCCTGAATGCCGAGACGACAGCGACGAAAGGCGGCTACCATACCAGATTCAAGAACTCGGAAGTTGATCGCGAGCAAACGCTCTATCGTTTGGAGGGAGCGTTCGAGACGGTTGACGAATGCCTGATTGGTTACATTCACGACACCCGGATTTGTGGCGACCCGAAATTGCACGACGTCACGGGAATTGGCCGCGTCAGCCTGAACCGCCTGTTAATCCAAGAGCGCTTGATGCACAGGTTAGCGGAATGCGGCCTTTGGATGGCAGCGCCGAACTGGACCTCGCGAAACGGCCCACTGAATAAAGACATTGCCAAGCAGATCGAGGCGCACGGACTTCCGCCCTATCGCATGGTTCCAGAAGGGTTCGAGTTACTGGACAAATCTAAGTCAGTCACGTCAAGCAACTCTACCCTGAACCTCCTTCAAGGATGGGGAGCGAGCATCGAACAGGACTCGCACACTGGCGAGGTTCCTATGAGCATGGGGAGGACGGTTGATACGAATTTCAAAGCCGAGGCGCTTCGGTTAGGCCAACAAGTGGACAACGGCAGCGTTGCCCTGGTTGACCCGTTTCTGGTTGCGGTTGACGCGCTGATAACGCAATACGCAAAGACGCTGTTGCGCCCGATTAATCAATACCGTAAGAGCGATGCGGCTTATCGTTCAGCGCGCGATCTGCATTATTGTTTGACTCTCAAGCACGAATTGACACCGCGAGAGTTTGAGCTGGCGCGCCTTTCATTCGCCGCGCGCCGCTTCGCTGGCGGAGGCGATCGCCAGGCCGCGCTCAATCGTTACTATACGATTCTGCAAAACCCGGAAGCGACGCCGCGCGTTCGCTCATTCGCCTGGCGCAATATCCTGGCCGTGATGTTTGGCGATTCAGTCGCCGATGAAATTGAGCCGGAAGATCCGAGCCGCGAGCCAGCGAATATTTTGCAAAATGTTCACCTGCCCGCCATGAGCCAGGCTATCCAGGCCGCCACCGCTCAGGGTTTCCGAAGCGCGTCCGATTCCGCCGCGTTCGAGGGCCTGGTCAACGCCGCTGTTGCCGAGTTAGGGAAAGCGTCACCAAAAGAGCGCCAGTCTCTAGGCCCGATGATCGAGCAGGCTTACGGAGCATTCGCGCAGATCCCTCTCAATGCGCCAGGAACGGCGTTCAACTTGGAGCAACAGAAACTTCAGTTAAAGGAACGCGAGCAACAGCTTCGCGAGATGCTTGGCGAATCGCTGGTCGAGACTCGCGCCAAAGCCGAGCAGCGCAAAGATGGCGACCAGTCCCGCCGCGAATGGGAGAGCGATCAGCGCATTCTGAACGAAGAAGAAGAGGCCCAAAGCCGCGTCCAGAAAAACCAAGCGCAAACCTCAAAGCTCGCCCTGGAAAGCCAGCCCCAGCAACAACCCGCTCCAATTTCGATCGCTGAATTACTAGCCGCTTAACGCAATGCCAAAACCAAACCCACTACGCCACTATGGCGGATTCAAGTTGATCAGCGCCAAGCTGATGATCGCGCGAACCGCGCAACGAAAAGGCTACTCGATCGGCAGCGCTAAGCTCACAGCAAGCGGCTACGAAGTCCACTATGGAAACGGCTACGTTTCATGGTCGCCTGGCGACGTGTTCCAATCAGCCTATAAAGAGCTTTCCGCCGAGAGCGTGGAGAATCCCGCGCATCGCGAGCTGTTGGCTTTCTTCGCGTTCGATCACTTGCCGCCCCACTTGCAGCAAGTCAGCGCGCCTTTTGCGGCCCTGGCCTACCGCATCGCGGACTCTACAAACCCACGCGAGGCAACCGTCGCGCTTCGGAAATTGTTAGAATCGAAAGACGCGGCAGTTCGCGCAGCTCTTTAAAACCATGATTGCCGACACTGTCTTTGCAGAGATTCAAAAACTGCATCCTGATTTTCGCGACCATGTTCGCAACGTGACCGTTGCCGCGCTCACAGAAGCGTTGATTCGCCAGCAGATCAGCGCCCGCCCGTGGTATCACCGACTGTTTTACAGTATCGTGAACGGTTGGGTAGGCCGCGAGCTGGCGACGGCGATCGAGGATCTGAAGTTGCGGAACCTGGCCGCCGCTGACTTGCCGCAAGAAGAGGAATCCGAGGCCACTTTCACCGCTGAAGCTGTTTTCGGCGATAGCTAATCCCCCAACAAACCGAACCGACCCACAAAATGAAAGTCACCACCACCCTACTATTACTGTCAGCGCTTTGCGCGGCAGCCTACCCATCGCAAGATATGGACCTAACGAACCTAAAATCGTTCTCCGAGTTCGCCATCGCAACCACCCCGTAAGTCAAGCCGTACACCGCCCCCCAGGAACCCAAGGTTGAACCGACCTCCCAGGAACCCAAGGTTGAACCGACCTCTCAAGAACCCAAGGTTGAACCGACCTCCCAGGAACCCAAGGTTGAACCCAAGGTTGAAGAGCCTAAGAAAACGGACTCCGACTTTGCCGCTGAAAGGCGACTCGCGAAGGTATTCGAAGATCACCCACAGCTCAAAGAGGCTTATGAGAAATACGATCCCAAGAGCGTCGCCGAGCTAGAGACGTTGCGATCAACTGCCGCGAACCTGGAAGAGTTGCAGAAAACCAAAGACGCGAGAATCGCCGACCTGGAGAGGCGGACTAAAGAAGCGGAAGAGGCTTACGTGAACCGCTGGCAAGGCCGCGTCAATCCCGACCGTGACGAAGGCGTTCAGAGGGCGCGAAGCGGATTCATCGACACCATGAAATCCAAGCTTCCGCGCTCGATTGACGACGGCTTCAACGACGGGAAGAAAATCTTCGTTGAGAATATCCTCAAAGACCGCGATCGCACCAATCTTCTGAAACAGGCCGCCGTCGCCGTCTCGAACGGCTACGATAGCGGCAATCAGGATCTACTGAATCAGGGCCTCAAAGCCGCGACCTACGCCCTTGGATTAGGCGACGATATTTCGCAGCTACCAAGAGAAGCACAGCAGCAAATCGAGGGCGCGCTACTCGCCGCGATGCCAAGCGTATCCTCAGAAGTCAGCCGCCTTCAAGAACTCGATTCACGCAAAGGTGAAATTGCCAAAGCGCATTGGGAAGAAAGAACGCAAACCTATGGCGATATGCTGGGAAGCGTTTTGAAAGTCAGCGACGAAGACCTGGAAAAAGGGTTAGCAGCGAACCCGGACGATCCAGCCGGATTAATCCTTCGAGATATTCGGACCAATCACAGGGACGCATACGACGCCGTTGTCGCAGAGTTGCCGCGCATGGCCGAGGCGCTTAGCTTGGTCGCCCCCGAATTCGTGATGGAGCCGCTGGTTGATACCTCTCCAGAAGGCGTTGCCGCCCACCGTCAGAAAGCGCAAGCCGCACAGGAGCAATTAGGCGAACTGATTGGCGCTTCCGTATTCGGAAAAATGATGCTGAAAGCCTATCCCGCACTATCAGCAAGGCTGGCTGGAGCGGAAGCGCGAGCAGATTCAGCAAGCGGAAGCACCACGGTTAAGCCGCGAGGCGGATCTTCTGGAGACGGAGGCGACAGCCAACTTTCCAAAGTTCAGACGTTCGCGAGCCTTTCGAGGTAATCAAATTTGAGTGTGTTAGTTGAGCAAGGGCGGGCGATGAAATATCGCCCGCCCTTTACCCCTGAATCAAAATGGCATTGCAAGGAATAGCGAAAGGACTTGGCGGAGTTTTCCAGGGCGCGATCCCGGCGCTGGCTAGTACGCTTGACCAACGCAAGGCCGCTAAGGCGTCGAACCAGGCACGTCAACGGACGTTGAACAGAGTCACTGGCCTAATCAACGGCCCTGATTCCGAATTGCTTTTCGGTGAAGACGCCGACGACGTCTTCGGAACCAAGCCGCAAATTCTTCCTGGAGAGCGTTTCGCCCTGGACGCCAGCCGGACAGACCCAGGGCCAGCGCCCGAATTCCAAGGATATTACGACCAAGACCCAGGCTTTCAGAATACCGCTGCCAGGGTAGCAAAAGGGAACCTGGCGAATGTGGATTTATTCAGCCAGCTCGCCGCCGCGATCAACGATTCATTGCGGGCCGAGGTTGGCGAAAATATGGATTTTCTGGACCCGTCCTTCCGTGGCAACCTAAAGCAACAGGGAGAGAACAACACGCGATTCCTGAAAGGGGTAATGCCGTTCAGCGACGTGCAAGACGCCAGCGCGCGCGGAGCGGAAACCGCCGCGCTGACAGGCAACCCGCTCAATGGTCGCGCGATCACCGCGCGGGACATTGGCACGTCTCGCCTGAGCTTGATGCAGCAAGGCAACCAGGGCCAGGGCCAGCTCGCGCAGATTCTCAGTACGTTCTTACCGACGAATCTAACAGCGCGCCCTGACTCCTACATGGTTGACACCAACGGAGCAATCAGCCTGGCCGCTGGAGACAACCGCTTTAAAGCTGGATTCGATCAGGATAATTACCAGTTTGGCGCGAACTTCGACCTGACTGAAAAAGGGCAGTATAACCAGACGATGAAGACGCTGGGATTAACGGACGCGATGGCAGACCCCGCCGTCGCTGGTCTATTCAATTTGCGCTCGAAGCTTCGCGGGATGGAGCTGGGACTGGAAAGCACCCCGCCCGTTCAAGCCCCTTCCTTTGGCGCGGCCTTCCTTTCCAGCCTGGCTCAGAACGGTTTCGGGAATAATGGCGGCAACGGCGGTTTTGGCTCTCAAACCAGCGTTGCCCCCATTTTTAAGCGCCAGCCCTACGCTTCCGTTTCGCCCGCCTAACACGCTCCAACCATGGCCGACTCTAATATCTATAACCGCTCGTTAAGCCTGGCGGACCCTAACGCGATTTCAGCCGGAATTGCTGACGCAATGCGCTTAATGTCTCTGAATGTTCAGGCTACGCAGCTCAGCCGTTCCCTGGCGAACGATTCCCATGAACACGGGTTGAACCTTGCGCGCGAAGCCCGCGCTGGACGCGTTGAGAAGCGCCAGGCCGAGTCGCATGACTTAGGCATGGCCGCCAAGCAATTCGACCTGATAACAAAGGGATTGCCGCCTGGCTCGATTGGCGTCGATGATCCCGCCCTTTCTGCCGCTGGCCGAGAAATTTTCCAATATAACAGAGACGTTACAGAGCAAGAAAACGCCCTGAAACTCAGATCGACCGCGCTATCTGACACCAGCAAAAAGCTCGCGCTTCTCGCTCAAGGCGTCCCGCCCGAAACAATCAACGTCACTGATCCGTCTCTTATCGCGCGAGGCCGTGAGCTGTTCGATATGAAGCGCAAGCAATTAGAGCTGACAACCAAGAACACAGAGAGCCTGATCGCCGCGCGGACGGGAACAGGGAGCGCGACCGGAGGATCAGCCGCCAGCGACGGAGCGCTGGGATTGACGGAAATGTTTGGCCTCAGTCCGCAGGCAGCAGCGCCGCAGACCGCAGGCGTTGAGGATATGAACCTCGCCGTGCCAGGAGAGACGTCCACCCCAACCGGAAGCGTTTCCGTTCCGGATAATTTTGCGCTTGGCCCAATCGGACGGCAACCGCAGCAGGCCGCGACACCAGGGCCGCCGCCGATCCTGACGCAGCTCAGCAAATTGACAGACCTTGACAGCGTCACGGACACCATGGCAATCAAAGCACGATCCGCGCAGTTAGCCGAAACCATTTCAACGATCCAGTCGAAAGCAAAACTCGCAGGCCGCCCCCTGGACACGGAAGGAAATCAACTATTATCAGCCATGCAAAACAGCCTGGCCGAACTGAAAGCGCGAGAGGTTGAGGCAGAAGGCCGCGACGCGCTACGCGAAGAGGTTGAGAACTTGCAACTCGAAGTCGCGGAGCTGGAAGGCGATATTGATCCGGTAAGCGGCCAGCCTAAGAATGCGGCCAAGCTGGCATTGCTACAGGCGCGCCTGGTCGCAAAAGCCGCTCAGCTAAATCCTAACGAAGTTGACGCCACAAACAACCAGCTCAAGGCGTTAGGAGATACGTTCGGAAAACTTTTCGGCGGTTCCAGTTCCGCACCCGCGCCTAGCTCGCCCGCATTGCCGCCCAGCAGCGCGTCAGCGCCGTCGCAACCGCTGGTCGCCCCTTCCGTCCCTAAACCAGTCACGGACGTTTCTACGGCGAATTCCGCCGTCGATGACGCGCTAAAAGCATTGCGCGGAAACTAACCTTTTACCATCGCACCTATGTCAAAACTGAAGATTGCGTTTCCAACGCTGTTCGAAACGCCCGCGTTCCAGGAAGCGAGCGACGACGAACAGCGCCAAATTTTTCAACAAGTCGCTGAAGCTCACCAGGCGGATTTTCCGGAAGCTCTCACGTCCGACCCCGTCGCTCATGGCACGGTATTGGGAGACATGGACCGTTTCGGCCTCATGCTCTCTAAGCAGCAAGAGCTTCGCAAGACGGACGCAATTCTGAAAGAGGCCGACACCTACCGCCAGGCGGACCTGGATCAGCGCCGCGAGGCGATCAGCGACAACAGCGCCGCGTTCGGCGGGCGGCTTAGCGGCCTATCCGCGGCCCAACCCAGCGCGCCGGATGAGACGACGCCGTTCATGAAATTTCTGGACCCCGAACAGCGCGAGCGGCTGGCCGAGGACGGACTGGAAAGCTTTATCGCTGATAAGCGCGAGCAGCAGGGCAAACTTAAAACGGAGCTGGACGCCCTGGCGACCAGGCCGGAAACCCAGGCCAAAGCTCAGGCGCAGTTCAACCAGGCAGGGAAGCAGGCAGACGCCTTGCTCAAAAATTTCCTTGGTCCTGGTTTCGAGGCGTTCAACGCCCGCGATTTTGACGCTCAGATCGAGAGCCTAAACGCTCGCGTTTCCGTTCTCCAGAACCAGGCCGACGCGGGCGAGCTGGTCAACCAAGACGGCGACCCAATGACCAGGGCCGATATTGCCGAGCTGGGAGAGCTGGCCGCTGACGCGTTGCGTTTCCGCCGAAATATGGATCGAGGCCGTGACGTGGCAAGCGGCCTCACCAAAGTCGCCATCGCAGAGCGCAACGCGATTGTCGGTAGGATGGAGCAGGACTTCGATTCATTGGGAGAATTCAACCGTTTGATTGGCCTGGTTGATGACGTGGACGACGAGGACGTCCCGGAAATTCTGGCGGTTGCGTCCAGCTTCGCCCCTCACCTGGACCTAGGCCAAAATACGTCAGACTTTTTCAACCGTGTTGGAGTGGGAGCGGAGCGCCTGGCGCGCGAGTCCGCCAGAGCGCCGCGTCGCTTGATCGCTGAACAAATGGAAGAACTTGGCAGCGAAGCAGGCGACCGCTCATTGCGTCGCTCGCGCTTCGGTCAGCAACTCTTCGACCTACGAACCGAGCAGATTGACGCGCCGGACGATCTGAAGCGAAGCTTTATGGGACGCGCTTCGCTCATTGCCGCAGACTCAGCCGCTTACACCGGAGCGGCCTTTGTTCCAGGCGGAATTTATCTAACCGCGTCAGCGTTCGCGGACCAATCAATTACGCGCCTGGAAGATACCATTGACGCCGAAAATGCCGCGCGGGCAGAGAGAGGCGAAGAGCCGTTGGAGGATCTTCCCGCGTGGCAGAAGGCAGTCGTCGCCGTTCCTATTGGGACCGCGATGGCGCTGGTTGAGAAGACACCCGGAGGCGTGGCAGGGTTCAAGCTGTCAGGCGTCAACCGCGCCGTGCAACGCGGAGTCGCTAACGCGCAACGGAATATTTTTCAACGGTTAGGAACGAACGCCGTCGCGTTTGGACGTGGAGCGACTGGCGCAACCATCGTTGAAGTTGGCGAGGAAATCGCGCAATTCGGACTCGAAGAGTTAGGCCAACAGGTTTTGCTCAGCCTCAATGAAGAATACCCCGAACATAATTTCGAGGAAAGCCTGGCCGCGTTCGCGGATATGGGACCAGAGATGGTTGTCGGTATGGCGATGATGAGCGTCTTACCTGGCGGAATTTCCGGACTGAAAGGGGAGGCGCGCGGCCAGGCGATCGGGAGATTCCATTCGTCCTACCTCACCAACGCGACCTGGTTGAAGGCGCGTGGAATCGCGGAAGATAAGGCCAGCCAAATCGTTAATGAACGCGACCCGCTGGCCGCGTTCAATATCTACCAAGAGGCTGATCAGGAGAAGGACGTCAACCGGGAGAGCGCAAAGGCCGCGCGCGCTGAATACGTGGCCGCGAATCAACCGGCGATTAGCCAGGCCGTCGCCAGAATCCAGCAAGCCGCAACCGCTGGAGCGGAAGCGATCACTGGCCAGGGCGTCGCGGAAACGCTGGGAATCACCGCACAAGAAACCGCCGCCGTTGAAAGCGCGATCGAGGAAGCGCTTTTGGAAACCGAAATTGACGGGAAGCCCAACGTCTCAGGCGTTGAAGCCAGAGTCCGCGAAACCCTTCGCGATTCACGCCGCAACAATCCGAATCTGCCGCGCCCCTTGCGCCAGGCCGTCGAAGACGCTGGCGACCCGATCCAGCTCGATGCGCTAAACCAAATCGAGGCGAAGCTCGATGACGTGGCCGCGCTCCAGCCTATGCTGGAAAACGCTAGCAGCGAGACGCTTCAGGCAGCGATGGAGCTGGACCCGCTGAACCCTGTTCTCACGCGTGAAGTTCGCCGCCGCTCCATGGAGGCGCGCGGAGTTACCCTGGCCGCCGTTGTCCAGGATCTTCAGAAAGCGAGCGGCCTGAAGATCAAGCTGAACAACGACCAGAAGTTGCCGACGTTCCAGTCGATGATTAACGAGGGGAAACTGACCCCTGAACAGGCCGAGAAAGAACGGGCCGCTCACCCGACCGTCGCCAACCTCCCGTTCGACCAGATCGAAGTGCGCGGGATGAATACCCCCGGAGAGGTTGAACTGTTCCCGCTCGCTGATCCACGCGCGCCAATCACGGCCTACCATGAGGTTTTGGAAGAGGCGTTCAAAGGAGATTTGAAACTGGCCCTGGAAGCGGAAGCGAGCGGAAGCAATGCCGCGCCGTTCACCGCTCAGAAAATCCGCGACGTTCGCGACCAGGTTCGCGCCCAGCTCCCGCCTGAACTGGCCGCTCAGATGGGAGATTCTGACGTAACGCTGGAAGAGGATTTTATCGCCGCCGTTGAACACTACATCGCAGGCCGCGCCGAACTCGATGAAACGAAGGCAGGCCGCGCGCTTTGGAACTGGATCACCACGCTACTCGCCAGCGTGAGAGACGCGATTATGCGCGGAGGTCGCGCCGTGGTTGACGGATTGAAAGACGGGAAGATTGACCCGTTTCTCGATGAATACGCCAGCGCCGTTTTAGGCTTTACGCCGCTCACAGAAACCCAGGCCCAGGCAGAGCCCGCCCAGGCCCAGGAACCGACGGGTAAACTGATCGGAAGACTGAGCTGGAAACGAGGTAAACTCTTCAACCCGACACCGCGCGCCAGCGCCGACTTCAAGGCGAACCCTGTCATTGCTGCAATTATCAACGATCACGGCGGAATCGTCAGCAGATCCGCCGCGCCAGCCGATGCAGATCGCGCGCTTTGGGATGATGCCGCGCCAATGGCCAGCCCTTCCCACAATTCGATTTACAATCCTGGCGGCCAGATGCCGGACCAGATTGCTCAAGCGCTGTTTGATCAAGGGTTGCTCGAAAGCGCCGACGTCAGCGAGCTTTGGCGCACGATCGAAGAGATTTCCAATTCCGTCATGAGCGTTGCCAGCGCCGACTCGAAAGAGAACGCTGGCCTGGACTTGGCGGAAAAGCAGCGCGTTCGCTTTGAGGAAGATGCGTTCGATTCTGACGCGGGCGAAATCGCTCTCTACGGTAGCGACCTTTCTGTTGGCGATGTTATCGAGATCGAAGGCGAAGCGCTGGAAGTGTTCAAGATCGACGAAGATGACGGATCTATCACGCTGGAGAGCAACAGCGATACCTACGGCTGGCAGACCATCGAAGAAAACGATCGGATCTATGTTCAGCGCCATGACCGCTCTGCCCCGGCAGAAGCGTTTGATGCGGACGCAGGCTTCAGCCTGATCCGCAGAGGCGCGCGCGGCCAGGGCCAGAGCGAGGGCCGTTCAATCCCGCTTCGCGAAGGCGCTGAAATCAACGATCAGCGCGCGGCATTCACCCCTAGCGCTCAACAACTTCTCAGCGACCCGAACTATTCCGGCTCTCATTTCCTGAAAACGCTGTTGCGACATGACGATCTGTTCGCTCTCTATCCAGAACTGAAGCGGCTTCCCGTCAATATCGCGCCGATCGACGGCATTGCTGGCCATGACGCGGAAACAGGCGTCATCTATCTTCGGTCAGGAAGCGGCAGCAACCCACGCACTAGAGCGGCCCTGGTTGCGGAGCTGGAGCGCGCGCGCGCGGAACCGCTTCGCGTGCCGGAACTGGCCGCCGCAAAAAACGCCCTGCAAGATCCAGGCAAAATCACGATCAACCAAGAAGGGCGAGTCGGAGTTACGCCGCGTCAGCGCCCGCGCGCCGGTTTTTCCGTGGTTGAAGTCCCGGCAAGCTTCCCTTATAATCCAGATGATGACTCCAGCAGAGAAAGCCAAACAAGCAACCCAAGATGGTATCGAGGAAACGCGGAACTTGTCGAAAGCCGCGTTGCGCGAATCAGCGCGCCGGATACAGGAAGCAAACGGACTGAAGAACGAGGCCGACTTGGCCAAATTCTCCGAAGAGTCGCGCGCTATGTTCCGGACGCCGAAGCGCTAGAGGCGTGGTTCGAGCAAAACACCACCCCGCTCGGACGCGGGCAAGAACACAAAGTCAGGCGCGCCGGTCAAACGGTTTACAAGCAAACCCTAGCGCCTGACCCACACAGCCGCGCACAAGGAGAATACGGCGTCCATAGTTTCGCTGGCGACTACCTGGCCAACCTGGCCAACATTGAAGAGCGCCTAGGCTGGAAAACGGAGCTAATCGCAGGCGTTGAGATCGAAGGACTGGACGGCCAGGCTCATCTTAGCCTGATCACCGCGCAACCGTTCTTTGACGGGAGAGAGTCCACCACGGAAGAGCGCGCCTGGTATTTCGCGCAGCATGGTTTTGTGCAGATTTCCGGCCTGGTTTACTATCACCCGGATTCTGGCCTGGTCGCCTCAGACGCAGGCCCCAGCAACGTCCGCGTCAGAGTCGCCAAAAATGGCGACTATCAATTCGCGCCGCTGGATATTCAGCTCGCGCCAGGGCGCGACTCCATGGTGGAGCAATACGATAACATGGTCCACGGCCAAAATTTAGCCGTGACTGTCACCAGGCTACAACGCCAGGCGCGTCCTGATGGCGCGCCAGACGTCGTCGCCGATCCCGATCCAGAAGCGACTCAGAAACAGCGCCTGAC
>CAYGQD010000225.1:0-11600 GCA_964351855.1 uncultured Verrucomicrobiales bacterium | reverse complement strand
TCGTGATCCTTCGTGTCTTTGCTCCGGTGGTGGCGATCATCGGTAAGTGCGGGTCTGGTGGAGGAACGGGCGAATCATCGGGACGAGCCCGGTGGCGTGCTCATCGGCACCAATCCCACCCGAATCGACTTCCCGGTTGGCAAACCGGGAAGGGTGGCTAGTTTGCCCCATGTTAGACATTCGCATCGTCCGGGCAGAACCGGAAATGATCAAAGAGCGCCTCAAAACTCGGGGCGGAGACGCCTGGAAGCTGGTGGACGAGGTCCTGGCTTGTGACGAAACCCGGCGGACTGCCGAAACCGAGAAGCAGCAGCTTCAGGGACAACGCAAGAGCGAATCCAAGATGATCGGCCAGCTCAAAGGCAAGGGCGAAGACACTTCGGAAGTCGAAGCAAAGGTCCGGGCGATCGGCGAACGCATCAAAGAAATCGGAGAAACCGCGGACGCCGCCGATGAAAAGCAGCGCGACCTCCTCCTCCAGATCCCGAATTTGCCTCACGAAAACTGCCCGGTCGGTCAGGACGAAACCGCAAATCCGGAAATCCGCACCTGGGGCGAGAAGCCGAAGTTCGACGGCTTCGAACCCAAAGATCACCTCGAACTCGGGAACACCCTCGGCATGCTCGACTTCGAAGCCGGCACGAAAATCAGCACCGGTGGTTTTTCCGTCTTCCGTGGGGCTGGGGCGCGCCTCGAGCGCTCACTCATCAACTTCATGCTCAACCTCCACACCGGAGAGCACGGCTATACCGAAATCAGCCCTCCGTTCATTGTGAACCGGGATTGCATGTTCGGCACCACCCAGCTGCCAAAGTTCGAAGACGACATGTATGGCATCGAGGACAACAAATTCTTCCTGGCTCCGACAGCGGAGGTTCCGGTGACCAACTTGTGGCGTGAAATGATCCTGAAAGAGGAGGAATTGCCGATCAAGGCGACTGCCTACACGCCCTGTTTTCGCCGCGAAGCGGGAGCGGCCGGTCGCGAAAACCGCGGACTGATCCGGATGCACCAATTCGATAAAGTGGAGCTCGTTCGCATCGTTCATCCGGAAAAGTCCTTCGCCGCCTTAGAAGAATTGACCTCGGAAGCGGAAAAAGTGCTCCAGTTGCTCGGTCTCCACTATCGCGTCATTGAACTTTGCACTGGTGACATCGGTTTCGGCTCGGCCAAAACCTACGACATCGAAGTCTGGGCCCCCGGCCAAAACGCCTACCTCGAAGTTTCCAGCTGCAGCAATTTCCTCGACTATCAGGCCCGCCGCATGAACCTCCGTTTCAAAGACGAAGACGGAAAGAACCGCAACTGCCATACCTTGAACGGCTCAGGAACCGCATTACCCCGAATCTACGTCGCGTTGATGGAAACCTATCAGCAAGCCGATGGATCCATCGAGATTCCGGAGGCGTTGCGGGGATTGTTCGGGGCGGATCGGATTTCCTGATTTGCCACCTTCGGGTTTTTCCGGTTTCTACATGTTCCGTGGTTCCAACTCTCCTGGTAGGAAAAGCGATGGCGGCGGTGGAGGTGAAGTGTTGCCGTGACACGAACCGAACAGCGTCACCTACGCGATCCGGTTCCCAAGAAAAGCGGCATATGTTAGACGAATCCATCCCGGCAGTCTTCTCTGAAACGCAACTCCCAGAGACCTGCCGCGCTGAGGAAACTAGTCTTGCGGTGAGAGCCCCAGTTTCTCCAGCACCTCAGGAGGTGGACCCTTCCATTCGGCCATCGGAACGTTACCCCGATACCCGATGTCCTTCATCCCGGCAGGCGTCGTGTAGTAGCCGCCTGCCACCAGATTTCGCAGCCGGTAGAAAAAGCTCCCGGGAGACTTGTTCCGATCCGCTTTCGCCGCAATGGCAAGCTCTTGGCAGATCTCGAATTGCACCTCTGCGGCGAGCGCGAGAAAATCGGTCGCACCTCGGCGTTGAGCTTCTTCGTCGAGCCACTTCAGACCCGCGAGAATCGCATTCCGATCCGATTTCTGGCCCGGATAGGGTGAGCTGATCCACTCGTCGATGAAATCGTGAACGCCTTGCGACGATGCACTTGGCGAGGTCTCGTCGGCAGGCATGATGATATCACTGAGCACGATCACCAGTTTGCGCTGCGGATCTGAAAACGTGAGCGGCCACAGATCGCCGGGTTGGTAGATCTTGAGCAAATCCGGATCGGGTCCGTAGCCATTGCCCGTAGCGATGGAGCCTTCGGCGGCGGAAACCGCGTCCAGACTCAGGATCGGCAAAGCCGCCGTTGCCGTGGTGATCCATTTCAGCGCGACGCGCCGGTCAATTCGTGGAAGATGGGAATCAGCTTCGGTCATGGTTACAGGTTTCCTTTCTTCATTTCGTCCATCAATCGGTCTGCGGCTCGCCATGCCACCGCCAGGATCGTCAGGGTCGGATTTTTGTCGGCGGTGTTTGGAAACGTCGCTCCATCGGCAACGATCAGATTCGGCGTCTCCCAAACCTGACACCACCGATTCGTCACCGACTTGGCGGGATCATCGCCCATGATTGCACCGCCGACTTCGTGAATCGTTTTCCCGGCCTCCTTGACCGCTTTCAGGGGATTGTCGATTTCAGGCGGACGGGACAGCCGACCGCCCATCGACTCGAGAACTGCCGCCATCATCTCCTGCTGATGCGCGACCTGCTTCAATTCGTCATCGGAAAACTTCCAATGAAATCGCAGCGCGGGAATCCCCCACTGATCAACCACGCCTGGATCGATCTCGCTGTAGCAGTCCTCGTTCGCCGCCATCGCTCCCTGGGATCCAATGCCTTGAAACGAGCCGTAATATCGCCGGGCATCTTCCTTCAGTTGCTTCCCAAAAGGGATCCCCTGTCCTTTGGAAAACCGATCAAAACTCTTCCCCGTATTCAGGCTTGGCATCTTGCGACCGCTCACGGTCAGCATCTTGTAGCCGCCGGAAAAGCCGAGCTTGCCGGCCAGTAAGTCTTTGCTCAGCCAAAATGGCATGTAAGCCTGTTGACCCACGACGCCGTCTTCATTGTGAATCGGCAAATTTTCCAGCGCGGGGATTTGGGCGGAAACGCTGCTGCTGACCGAATCCGTGATGTATTTCCCCACCTTTCCATGCGCGTTTCCCAGCCCGTCGGGAAATCGGTTCGACTTGGAATTCAAGAGCAACCGGACAGATTCCTGGGAGCTGGCTGCCAGAACCACCACCCGACCAGAAACATGGTTCTCTTTCCCGTCCACCTTATCGATAAAGGTGACGCCCGTGGCTTTGCCCTCGTCATTGACCGTCACCTCCCGGGCCATCGCGTTGGGCAAAATATCCAGGTTCCCCGATCGTAACGCCGGACGCAACAAAACCGTGGTGGAATCAAATGCCGCCCCAATCGAACAGCCGCGATGACAGTCCGTCGCGAAAAAACACTTCGCCCGCATCCGCATATTCTCGGCCAACAACTGCTGCGCTTTCGGATTGCCGGGATGGAGTTTCGCCGGAATCCGATCCGCGTCCTGGGTCTTGGTCAACACCGCGCGGTGAACCGGCACCACCGCGATGCCCAGCTTCTTGGCGCGCTCTTTCGCGAGGAGTTCGCCCGCCCGAAATTTCGGCGGCGGGAGCAGCACTCCCGGCGATGAGTCCGGCGAATTCTCGATCCCTTCGTTCGCTCCGAAAATCCCCGCCAGCATCTCCGCCTCATCATAGTAGGGCGCCAAATCGTCGTAACCGATCGGCCAGTCGAACCCGACGCCCTGCCGCGTTTTCGTCTCAAAATCGTAGGGTCCGTTGCGCAAGGAAACCCGGCCCCAATGATTCGTCCGTCCCCCCATCATCCGCTGACGCCACCAGGCGAAGTTCCGTTTCTCGGCGTTGGAAGCGTTCGTGTAAGGCTCGCCCGGAATCTCCCAGCCGGAAGCGACCGACGCATCGTAGAAGCCATACTGCTTATCTGGCGTCGCCATCGCCCGAAGCGGTGCCTGGTTCGGCGTGTGAAACATTGCTGTCTCACGAACCGGATCAAAAGACCGCCCGGCTTCGAGCACGAGAACCTTGGCGCCCTCCATCGCCAGCAAATAAGCCACCTGGCCTCCACCAGCTCCAGATCCAACGATGACGACGTCGTAAGTGGATGAAGCTTCTTGGGGAGAAATGACGGGCATAAAACCGATCATGACAAATCGGCCAGCCTTTGTCCAATACCCAGGTGGAGCGATTTAGGTCCGCAGATTGAGCAAAAGAAAGGCAGCAACAGCGGGCTGGCAATGGGGCTTGTTTTTGGTGGGTTTCCACGCATAGACGCATCCCAAGCCTTGGATTCGGTCGGTCGAATCTCAACAGCCGGGTAACCCGCATTCCCGGGCTCGATCGACACCGAAATCACGGAGGCCGACTCTCCCTGAACCCTGACTTGATCCGAGGAAGGCTGTAATCGGCTCGACACTCCCAGAACCTCAACCACTTCGGCACTGGCGAGAAGCGGCACCCCCAATGAGTCCGCTGAGAATAAGGGCAAAACGTTGAGGTGTCATCCTTAACTAACCGGCAGTCTCTCGCAATCGCAACCCTTGTTGATTCCTCGATCTCGCGATCAGTCTTGCTCTTCGCTCAGCAAAATCGCATAGATGAACCACGAACCGCGCCTGGTTTGGTTCATCAAATCCCTTGAAAGGTAGTTTTCGGCGTTTGCATCCAGGGCGGATTCTGTTATTCCACGTTGCATGAAAAACGCGTTTCCCTGGTTGGGGGTCATGGCGGCGACTGCGCTGGTCTCGCTGCCTCAAAATGCTCAGTGTGATCCCAAGGAGATTCTCGGTCTCGCAATGCAATCCTCACGCTTGTTTGGTCGTGGAGAACGAACGGAAGCATTGGCGAAGATCAAGGAGGCCATTACCCTTACGGAAGCATCGCGCGAGGGACTGCCTTCCAACGCACCTGCCCAATTTCATGAACTGGCGGCGACCATTCTCCTGACCCAACGAGAGTATGCGGATGCGATCGCGTATTCGACGAAATCCCTGGAGCTCAGCACCCAAACTCAGGACCCGGTGGTCTTGGCAAAGATTCGATCCACCCACGGAAGCATACTTCACCAACTGAACCGTGACGCGGAAGCCGAGGCCTTCCTTCGAGAAGCCGCCAGGATTTGCGAAACCCAGGCCGCTTTTGAGCTTCGCAACATTGCGGTGGGAACCTACCTCAGCCTCGGCGCGGTCCTTTTGGATCAGGGAGAATACCTGGCGGCGGAACTGATTCTCCATCGAGCGTTGGAGGCTGCCCGCTTCTGCATGCCTCCTCACCAGGCCCGATTCGAAAGCCAGGCCCTTGGCACGTTGGGCTCTTTTTACACGTCTCTGGGGGAATTCGACCGCGCTTATCAATACCAGCGCATGTCCACAAGGAGCGGAGGGCTGTTTTCCGTAGATCGCCTCACCGCGCTCGCCCGCACCTGCATTCGGATGAAGCGCTATGATGAGGCGAAGGAGACCTTGGCGACCGCCCGAGAAATCCTTGAAGCGGGCGGTGAAAACATGAGCGCGACGGATTACGCCTTAGTGGCGGGGATGGAGGTAAATCTGAAGAGTGCTTTGGGGGAATTCATCGAAGCATTTCGCACAGCCAAGGAGTCTCATGAACTGCAGATGAAGGAATATCGCGGGCGATATCCCATGAAGGGAACAGATCTCAATAACATGGCCTATCTGGCTCTTTATGCAGACCAACATGACATCGCCGAAAGTCTGCTTCGCCAAGCCTATACAGAAACCAAGACTGCGGCAGGCCCCGGATCTATGAAGATGGCCCAGGTGCTTGGAAATTTGGCGCTTCTGGAATCGCTCCGAAACAATCCAGATAAAGCTCAGCAGTTCCTTTCCCAATCCAATCAGATTTACGAACATCTGCTTCAGCAGATTGCTTACCTGGGATCCGATAGCCAGAAGTTGTCCTTTTTACACTCCATTAGTGGAAAAACGCAGTTCTCCTTGAGCCTCGGCTTTGACCAGTTTCCGGAGCATCGTGGATTACAACGCGATGCTCTTCTTACCGTATTGCAGCGCAAGGGGCGCGCCGCAGATCTCAGTTCACGCAATGCCGACGGAGCCAACTGGGCCGAGCCTGATCTCGCCCAGGTTGAGCGGCGAAATGTGCTCTTGGGCAACATCTCGAGAGCTGCAATCGCAGAGCGCCGGTCAGAAGAACAAATCCAGCAGGTCGCCGCCTGGCAACTTCAATTGGAAAGCATCGAGCGCGATTTGCGGAAACGATACCCCGATGCCTTTGCCAAAACCGAGGTGACGCTGGAAACGGTGGCGGCAGCGATCCCGGCGGAGCATGTGATGGTGGAATACGTGATCTATCGTCCGTTCCGTAAGGATATTCCGAAGTCGAAAGAAGACGAGATCCCGCTAAAGTGTGCCGCGTTTCTCCTCTTTCCCGATGGACAGATCGCGTCGGTTCAGCTAGGCGATCATGGGGCCATTCACCAAGCAGCTCAGGAATTTCGCCAGAGCCTGGCGTCCCCGGGAGATCAACGGTTCGAAGAGATTGGCCGCCGCCTGCATCAGATGGTAGTTGCGCCAATCGAGGCGAAGGCGAATGGCCTCACCCGTTGGATTGTTTGTCCGGACGGCGTTCTGAATCTGGTTCCTTTCTCTGCCCTGAAAGACGCATCGGGGAAGTTCTTGCTGCAAACTCACCAAATCTCCTATCTCTCCAGCGGGCGAGATCTCTTGCATCCAGGGACTCCAACCCATCCTGAAAGTCACCCTGCCATTTTCGCGGGTCCTGACTACGGCCCTGCGGCCAGTTTTCAATTCTCGCCCCTTCCCGGAACCCTCACCGAAGCAGAATCCTTACGAAACCTGATGCCCACTTCCCGGGTATTTACGGAAACCGCCGCGACAGAAGGAACCCTCAAGGCCACCCAGAATCCCAATATCCTTCACATCGCAACCCACGGCTTCTACCTCTCCAGCACGCCGCAGTTTCAAGGGGCGCAATTCTCAGGAGAAGATGGAGACCGCGGCTTGAAGCGGAAGAAAACCCCTCCCCCCTCGCAAACCGCCACGTCTGCGCCGGGATTTTTCGTGATGCAGAGTCCCCTCCTCCGCACAGGCTTGGCGTTGGCCGGGGCGAATCAACTAGCCGGAGGAGCGAATGAAGACGGAATCCTCACCGGACTCGAACTCACCGGACTCGAACTCCGTGGCACCAAACTGGCGGTGTTGAGCGCTTGCGAAACCGGCGTTGGCGATGTGATCACCGGAGAAGGTGTGTTTGGCCTACGCCGTGGCTTGTTCCTGGCTGGGGCGGAAACCCAGGTCCTCAGTTTGTGGAAGGTTCATGATGATGCCACTCAGCGATTGATGACCTCCTTCTATCGGCAACTCAAGGACGGCCAGCCGATTGCGGCCAGTTTGCGAAACGCGCGCCTGGAACTCTTGAAAGGCGATACCTATCCGCATCCCGCCTACTGGGCAGCATTCATCCTTTCCGGGCGAAGCGGCACGCTGTAGGAACTATCGCGGAACCGTGGTCCAGGAAATCAGCCTCGTTGCGTGGTCGCCGCTGGCGGAGCGTCGCAAACCGCGGGTTTCACCTTCTCCATAGACCATCGTCTTCAGCAATTCGCCCAAAGGAGAACTCAACGCAGCATCTCCTCGCGTCGTCTCAATGGATGGCTGTTCCAGGCATCCAAAGCTGACGCGATCTCGCGTGGAACGCACCGCCAGAGCCACCACCTGCTCCAAGCCGCTGGTATCAGACGTGACTTCCAACTTCGGGGTCACGAGCTCAACTCCGGGCGGAAGCCGATTGTCATCCACCGTCCCTGGTTCTGGAAACAAGGCATAAATACCGTAGGCGCTATCCACAAACAAAAGAGTCACATCGATCGATACCGGACTCTGATTCTGGATGCGAAAGGCGATTTCATCTCCGTGACGTAGAACGCGCCCCTGAGGGCCATGGGTGACCGGTTTCCCCTCGGGATCTCCCGGTTCAAAACGCAGCAACTCTACTTTCATGGGCAATCCCTCTACCCCATCAGCCGCGACTCCCACCAACTGCCGAGCCCGAGCCACTTGCTTGAGCGCCTTCGCCGCCTCTGCGCTACCTTTGAGGGCAAACTGCCGCCCGATCTCCTGGCCCGCCACCACCGGGAACGCCTTCGACCATCCGCTGACCGGCAACAAGGTCACACCACCTTCTGCATGAAATCGCGCGATCCATTCTGCCTCACCCACCTCCTTCACAAAGGAACAACTTCCCTTCGCCGAGGCCTGCAACTTGCGGACTTCACTGCCGATCACTTCCGGCGGTGTGATGATCGAGAACGGCGTCAAGCTCTCGTCCACCTCCTCAAACTGCAACGCCACTTTCAACTCACCACGCCCCAGCTTGCGATAGATGATCTGAGCCCGAGAACCAATCCCCAGAGCTTCTGGCGGTGCAGCGTCGCTCCCTCGCCACTTCTCGGGCCTGACGAACGCCGTGGTGGAGCCGGATTTAGAAACGACCACAGTTCCCAGCGGAATCTCCGCATTCGGCGCGACCGCCGGCGGGTACACTTCCAGAATGCTCCCTTCTGAAACTCCCATCAACATTCCCGTATCTACCTCAAAGCCGAACTCGGGAACGGCTCGGCCGGAAAAGCGAATCGGCGCTTTGTCAGGGAGGATATCGCGCCCCAGCACTTCACTATCCACGTCAGGCCCCTCCATCAGTGGGGTCGGCTGGAGAATCCCGTTCGCGCGATAAATCAAACTCACGGAATCTGCCAGATCACGATAAGAAAGCGCCTTTTCCGTCGAAGCAAGAACCTGCATCAGCGTATAGGTAAAAATTCCGTGAGGGTGGCTCACTAGAGTGGGTAGCGGCATCTCAAAGGTCGGCTCGAGAGACTGCGCCGCATACATCGCCACCAAACCGCCCTTGGCATCCGCCCCCACGGTTTCTCCCCGGGCCACAGTCTCGTCATGGAAATCGCCCCTCGTCTCGATCGAACTTCCGATCGGCACGCTCGCCAACGTCTCCGCCAGTACTAACTCTGCGGGATCGATCCTCCGATTCACCCGTTGGGCGCTTTCCGCCCCTCTCGTCATCGTTCCAGAGTGGCAGGAATCGAAAATGATCCAGACAAATGCCCCTTTCGCCCGGATTGTGTCGACCCATTCGCGAATCTCATCGTCCACAATCGCACCCCTCACCGTCCCCTTTTCCGGATCCCACTCCCCCGTATCCGCCGGAAGGAAGATTTCGTCCAAACCATCGGGCTCCCGGTCTTTGGGGTCCGGATTGGCAGGCTGCTGTGAACCATGGCCCGAAAGCTGGATGAACACTTGGTCTCCCGTTTTGGCCTGATCGGCCAGCGTAAGAAACGCCGCTTTGATAATCGCCTTCGTCTGTCGATTGGCATACTATTTCTGACAGCCCGACAGCATTTGCATGATCTTGGTAGAAAAGCCCAACCGTTCGCTCGTCAGAACACCCTCCACCAACGCCACATCATGAACCGGACCTTGCAGCCACTGTTCCTTCGCCAAATTCGGATACTCGCTCACCCCAATCAAAAGTGCTCGGTCCGTTGCCCAGCTCGCTTGGAGGTTAACGACCACGAGCGCGAATCCCAACAGCATCCATTTTCGTTTCATGCTCCCCAATCAGAAGCAAATTCCGAACCACGCAAATCCGAATACTATCAGAATATCATCCACCGCCTATCCCCCGCTCCTCCGACAATCCCAAACCCACCATCGCCACTGGCAATGGGGCTTGTTTTTGGCCGGTTTCCACGCATAGTCCCCTCCCCGATCATGCCGAAAGTCTATATCCGTACTTATGGTTGCCAGATGAATGTCCGCGATACCGAGCAGGTGGAGCAGATGTTTGTGGATCGTGGCTACACGCTCACGGCGGACGAGACGGAGGCGGATGTGGTGCTGATGAATACGTGTAGCGTGCGGGATCAGGCGGAGCAGAAGGCGCTGGGGAATATGGCCCGGCTGAGTAAGCTACGGGTCGAGAAGAAGCATGTGGTCTTCGGCTTTCTGGGGTGCATGGCGCAGAGCCGGGGAGCCGAGCTGGTGGAGCAGATGCCACATGTGGATCTGGTGGCGGGGACGCAGAAGTATCACAAGGTGGTGGATCACGTGGAGGCGCTGTTGCGGCCACGAATGGAGGCGCAGATGGATGATTTACGGCACTCGATTGTGGACATCGAGGAGGAGACGGAGTCGCAGAATACGATTCGGGATCACCTCGTGAAACCGCACGGGGTGAGCGAGTTCGTGAGCATCATGCAAGGCTGCAACATGAAATGCACCTTCTGCATCGTGCCCTACACACGAGGCTCCGAACGGGCGCGGCCGATTCCCCAGATCGTGGAAGAGGTGCGGCGACTCGTGGATCTGGGGACGAAGGAGGTGACGCTGCTGGGCCAGATCGTAAATCTTTACGGGCGGCATGAGTTTCCGAAGATCGATGGCAAGACGCCCTTCACCCAGCTGCTGGAAGCGGTGCATGAAGTGGAGGGTCTGGATAGGATTCGGTTCACTTCGCCTCATCCGGTGGGTTACAAGCAGGACGTGATCGATGCCTACACCTATTTACCAAAGCTGGCGAGCCACGTGCATTTCCCGCTACAATCCGGAAGTGATCGAATTTTGAAGCGGATGCATCGGCCCTACAAGGCGGAGAAGTTCATCGAGATTTGTGATCGGATGAAAATGGCGCGGCCGGACATCGCGATTTCCACGGACATCATCGTGGGCTTCCCCGGGGAAACCGAGGAGGATTATGAGGCGACCAAGGAAGTGGTGCGCCGGGTAGATTTCGATCACGCGTTCGTCTTTCGCTACAGTCAGCGGAAGGACACGCCCGCGGCGGAGATGGATGAGCAACTGCCCGAGCGGGTGAAAGAGGAGCGGAATCAGGATCTGTTGCGACTGGTAGATCAGATTTCGGTCCGGAAGAACGAGGCCCATGTCGGGAAAACGGTGCGAATTCTCTGTGAGGGGCCGAGCAAGCGGAATGCGGCGCGATTAAGCGGGCGGACGAGCACGAACCGGATCGTGATCATCGAAGGGGATGATCGGCTGATTGGGAAGGTGTTCGATGTGAACATTACCGAGACAACCGGCCATACGCTGTATGGCGAGGTGTGCGACTGAGACGAATTCGGGCGAAAACTCCCCAGCTCGTCACGATTCCACCCGAGGCAACAATTCCCAAGGGAATTTGAGGGAATTTCATTCTATTCCTGACCGATTTCGTCTTACCTTACGCCTATGCGCCTTTTCCAAACTACGACGCTTGCGGGATGGACGGTGTTCGCGGGTTTGACCTCCGCCGGATGGAGCCAAACCCTTCTCGAATCCGCGCCCCTGGCGGAAGCGTCCGGCGAGCCTGCGCCAAAAACCCTGTTTCAATTGCTAGACCCTCAGACCACCGGAGTCGATTTGACGATTCCGATCGAGGAGGATCATCCCATGGCGCGAGCCTATCATTCCAGCTCCGCCTGTTCGGCCGTGGCGGTGGGGGATCTGGATCTGGACGGACGACCGGATATCTTTGCCGGGAATGGACCCGAGGCGAACGGGCTCTTTCTCCAGCGGGATAC
>CAYGQD010000224.1:0-11700 GCA_964351855.1 uncultured Verrucomicrobiales bacterium | reverse complement strand
CTCCCCTCCCTCATCCTCGCCCCTGGCCCATCCCGCGACCTCGCCCGATTCATCGTCTGCTTCCGCTCGACTTGAAGAGTCAGAAAGTCGAAATTACCATTGTTGATCAACTGGCCACGACAGAGGTCTTCCAAGTCTTTAAGAACCCAACCTCTCGCAGACTGGAAGGGACGTTCCTGTTTCCCATTCCCAAAGATGCCCAGGTCAAAGAATTCGCCATGGAGGTGAATGGAGAATTGGTCGAAGCCGAACTGTTGGATGCAAAGAAAGCTCGCAAGATCTATGAAGATATTGTCCGCCGAGCTCTCGACCCCGCGCTCTTCGAATATAGCGATCAGGGTTTGTTCAAGGTGAGGATCTTTCCGATTAAGCCACACTCCGAAAAAGAGGTCAGGATCAACTATACCGAGTTGCTTAAGAAAGACGGCAATCTCGTGCACTATCATTATCCGCTCAACGTCGCGAAATATTGCCCCAAGCCGATTCCGGACTTCTCGATGAAGGTAGAGATCAAAGCCGGTGATGGAAAAGCCCTCAAAACCATCTATTCGCCTTCTCACGAAATCGAGATTTCGAAAAAAAGCAATCAGCGAGCCATTCTCGGATTGGAAGAAGATGAAATGGCCGTAGATCGCGATTTTCAGATCTACTATTCTCTGAAGTCTGACACCGATGACCCTATCGCTCTCGATTTCCTCACTTACTACGACGGCGATAAGGATGGACCGGGACATTTTATGCTGCTTCTCAGCCCGGAAGATTCCGAGAAGGCCGCTATCGTTCCGAAAGACGTGATCTTTGTCTTCGATTCTTCCGGATCGATGCGGGGAGAGAAGATGGCGCAGGCTCAAGCAGCAATGGATTTCTGCATCGGTAGCCTGAACCCGGAAGATCGCTTCGAGGTGATTCGCTTCTCGACCGAGGCAGAGCCGGTCTTCGAAGATTTGGTCGTGGCGAACAAGGCCAATCAAAAGAAGGCTACCGATTTCATCGCATCGGTCCGCGCCATTGGCGGAACAGCGATTGAGGAAGCGCTAAGCCTCGCGGTCGAAACCGCAGCTCGTTCCAAGGATTCCGGGAGGCCCGTCCAAGTGATCTTCCTGACCGATGGTAAACCAACGCTGGGTGCGACCAAGCAAGACGTGATCCTCAACACCGTTCGGCGAGCCATGAAGGAAGCGGAAATCGAGCCACGGATCTTCTGCTTCGGGATCGGCACCGCGATCAACACCCATCTTCTGGATCTCGTCACCGAGGAAACCCGAGCCGTCAGTCAATACGTGCTTCCGGACGAAGATATCGAGCATAAAGTCTCCACCTTCTACGCCAAGATCTCGGACCCCGTCATAACGAATTTAAGCCTCAAGTTGAAGGGAGCAGAATGGGTCCGGAATCGCTACCCCAAAGATCTCCCGGACTTATTTCGCGGTGATCAATTGGTGGTATTAGGCCGGTTCAAAAAGGATCAGGAGAAGGGAGAAGTCATTCTAACGGGAATGGTGAACCAAGAAAAGCGCACCTTCCAGATTCCAGTACGACTCGCGAAATCGAAGTCTGACACGGAGTTCATCGCTCATCTTTGGGCGACCCGCCGAATCGGCTATTTGCTCGATCAAATCCGGCTGCACGGCGAAAGCGACGAACTGAAGGAGGAAGTCGTCGAGCTGGCCCGGAACTACGGAATTGTCACTCCCTATACCACCTTCCTGATCGTCGAAGACGAAGCGCGCCGCAATGTTCCGGAAGCCCTCCGCACTCAGACGGTGAGGCCACGCGCATCAGGAAGTGGCGGCGCAGGAGATGATGCTTTCACTGAACTCTCCACCGACTATGAAGCGTTGAAGTCCGAAAGCGCCGGAGCCCCGGCCGTTGCCGGAGCCAAGTCAAATAGCCGACTGAAAGAGGCCAAGGACGCCAGTAGCTACCGTAAGGCCAACGCGGAAGCCGATGAAGCGCGGGGCTATCGTATTAGCGTCACCGCGACGCAAAACATTGCCGGAAAAACGTTTTATCAGAAGGGCGATATCTGGATCGATGGAGACGCCCAGGCCAACGTGGATGAGCTGAAGAAGCGCGAGATCCAGTTCGGCTCGGAAGCCTACTTCGCCCTCCTCTCCCAGAATTTGCATCTCACCCAGTGGCTCTCCGTAGGGCCACAAGTCGATGTTGTCTTAAACGATGAATTGATTCAAATCCGATGAAAACACCCATACTCCACCTCCTCATAACCACGCTGACGCTCGGCGTGACGTCGAACCTCATTCACGCAGCAAGCGAACCCGAGAAGATCGCGCGGCCCAAAGTCGAAGTCTGTTTTGTCCTCGATACCACCGGCTCGATGGGCGGCTTGATCCAAGGCGCCAAAGATAAAATCTGGTCGATCGCCAATGAAATGGTTTCGACGAAGCCCGCACCGGAGATTCGTTTCGGCCTCATCGGTTATCGTGACAAGGGCGATGATTATATCACCAAGGTTTTCGATTTGAGTGAAGACATCGATGCGATCTACGGAGAGTTAATGGGCTTCCATGCGAATGGCGGCGGGGACGGCCCGGAAGCGGTCAACCAGGCGCTTTACGAAGCCGTGACGAAGATGAGTTGGAATGAGAGCAAGGAGGTTCTCAAGCTCGTCTTCCTCGTCGGCGACGCCCCGCCTCACATGGACTACCAGGATGACGTGAAGTATCCCGAAGTCTGTCAGATGGCGATGAAGAAAGATCTCATCATCAATACGATCCAGTGCGGAACGATGAACGGCACCGCCGAAATCTGGAAAGAGATCGCCAGCAAAGCGGAAGGCGAATACGCCGCCATTCTTCAAACGGGAGGAACGGTCGCCATCGCCACGCCCTATGACGAGGAGATCGCTGAAATCAATCGGAAGCTCAATGCGACCGTGGTGGGATACGGCGATGCCAAGGCGCAAACGATCGCGAGAAGCAAGGCGATGGCAGCATCCGGGGCGAAGGCTGAAGCGGCGGCGGATCGGGCGGACTTTCTCCTCAAATCAGCCCCGGCGGCTTCTGATGATGGCTTCGTTGGTGGTGCCAAAGTGATTAGTGGCGAAGAAGACCTCATCGCTTTGATCGCCGAAGGGAAGGTGGAGTTGAATGAGGTCGAAGAGAAGAAACTCCCCGAAGCAGTGCGCAAGATGAGCGTCGAGGAACGTGAGGCCCACATCGCAACCCTGCGCCAAGAACGTGCCGACCTTCAGGAAAAGATGGCTGCGCTGGTCAAACAACGCGGCGAGTTCGTCACGGAAGAGAAAGGCCGACTTGCTGCCGAAGGCAAAGGCGACGGCTTCGATCTCAAGGTCAAAACGATGATTCGCGAACAGGCCAAAGCCAAAGGAATCAATTACGGCGCGAAATAGCTCGCAATCTTGAAGATAACTTTGCGGCGATTTCTGCTTGGCGAGGCAGAAATCGTCGCCTGATTAGCTGAATGAACCCCTTGCTTGTTTCGTTGCTTTGTCTGTCCCTCGTCGCCCCGTGTTGGAGTCAATCCCCGCAGATCTACCCGGATGGGTCGCTGCCTGACGATTCCCGGCTTCTCCCTCTCAAAGACCTCAACGGTTTCTTTCCGTTTCACGTTCCCGACAACCTGGAAGCCTGGGAAGATCGAGCTGCAGAACTTCGCCAGCGGATCCTGGTGGCGAACGGACTCTGGCCGATGCCGGAGAAAACGCCGCTCAACGCGGTGATTCATGGGAAATCATCCCGTCCCGGATTTACCATCGAAAAAGTCTACTTTGAAAGCTTCCCGGGTCTCTTTGTCACCGGATTGCTCTTTCGGCCTGAAAACCCTCCGGCTGGGAAACTTCCCGCCGTGCTCAGTCCTCATGGCCATGGTGGTCGTCTCCAGGACCATGGCGAGAAAGGCATTCGTAAATATCTGGTGACCGGCGGCGAACGCTTTGCGGAGTCCGGGCGCATGCCGAAAGTCGCCCGAGCCGCGACCTTGGCTCGAATGGGTTGCGTCGTGTTCCTCTACGACATGATTGGCTATGCCGATAACACCCAGCTCTCGTTCGAGCTTGGTCATCGTTTTGCGAAACAGCGGCCCGATTTTGAGGGGAAAATAAGTTGGGGATTTTACAGCGCTCAGGCAGAATTGCGGCTGCAATCGATCTTCGGCCTGCAAACGTGGAACTCGATCCGGGCGCTGGATTTCCTGGAAAGCCTGCCTGATGTCGACCCAAAGCGTCTCGCAGTCACCGGAGGAAGCGGAGGCGGAACTCAGGCCATCATCTTGGGAGCGATCGATTCTCGCCCGATCGCCTCGTTTCCCAATGGAATGGTTTCCAGTTCGATGCAGGGCGGCTGCACCTGTGAGAATGCGAGTCTGCTTCGCATCGGGACCGGAAACGTCGAACTCGCAGCATTGTTCGCGCCTCGCCCGCAAGGAATGACGGCGGCGAATGATTGGACCGAGGAAATGTTGGTTCCCGGCAAGGGGTTTCCCGAGCTGCAGCAGCTCTACAGTCTTTACGGAAAGCCGGACCACGTGATTTGCCCGGACCTCCTCCACTTTCCTCACAACTACAACTATGTGACTCGGGCGATCATGTATTCATGGTTCAATCGCCACCTCGGTCTGGGACTGGAAGAACCCATTGTCGAAGAAGACTTTCAACTCCTCACCGCCGAGGAGCAAGCCGTCTGGACCGATGCGCATCCGGAACCTGAGGGTGGCGATTCCTTCGAGCGCAAGCTGACGCGTTGGATCGCCGATCAAGATGCAGCTCAGCTCGCCGCTTTGCCGATTGAAAAACGTATGGAAATGGTCGCAAGCGCTTGGAAGACGATGATCGGGCGAGGTTTGCCGAACACTGAGGATGTGGTGTTCGCCGATGGCAAACTGCGATTGAAGTCAGCTGGAGAAGAGCTTCCCGTCGTTCTCAGTCCTCCGAAAGAGGCGGCAAAATCGGTCGTGATCTGGGTGGGAGGCGGCGGCAAAGATAGGCTTTACGAGGCGGATGGAAAACTTCGGGCTTCTGCCCAACGACTCCTGGATCAAGGCCATCTTCTTATCACCGGCGATGTCTTCCAGCAGGGCGAATTTCTCCCGGAGGAATCATCAACGACCGAAACCCGAACCGTCGCTAATCCGCGTGAGTTCGCCGGCTACACCCACGGCTATAACCATTCGCTCTTCGCGCAACGAACCCACGACCTTTTGACGTTGATCGCGTTCGCCCAAAAAACGGCATCGGACTTGAAGATCACGCTCGTGGCCACAGAGGGGCTCGGGATTCACGCCGCCGCCGCCCATCTCATCGCCGGTGATGCCTTGGACCAAACTTTGCTCGAACCCGGTGGCTTCCAATTCGCCGATCTCACCAGCTATCGGGCACCTGATTTCATCCCCGGAGCAGTCAAATACGGGGATGTCGCAGGCTTGCTCGAAGCTGCGGGAGAAGGAATCACGGTCATTGGGCAGATCGATGAGAACGCCCTCGATTCCGCGCTCTCGCGATCCAACTGATTGCACTCCGCCCAACCGCCCGCTAGATTCGCCTCGTGAAAACCCCGCTGCACCTTGTCCCACTCGCGATGTTCGCCCTGGGAAACCTATCCGGCCAAGAAGCTTCCGAAGATCCCGCCTATGGGCAATCCGCCCACGGAGAAGCGTTCAACGAAGGCCCTCGCCAGGCGGCGGTGCGGATTCCAGGAACCGGGGAGGTGCATTTCCCGATCACCACCAGCATTCCGGCAGCGCAGGAGTTCTTCAACCAGGGCGTGGGCCAGCTCCACGGATTTTGGGATTTTGAGGCGGAGCGGACGTTCCGCCAAGTAGCCGCGCTCGATCCCGATTGTGCAATGGCGTTTTGGGGGATGGCGATGGCTAACTTCAGCAATGCGAAGCGGGCCAAAGAGATGATCGACGAAGCGACCGAACGCATCGAAACTGTCGATGCCCGGGAAAAACGCTGGATCGAAGCGGTCTCCAAGTATTTCGAGAACGAAAAGATCGATGAGAAGAAGCGGCGGCGCGACTTGGTCCGGGCGCTGGAAGACTTGGTCTTGGAGTATCCTGATGACGTCGAAGCGAAGGCCTTTCTGATGAAGCAAATCTATCAGAACTCGCAAAAAGGGCTTCCCGTCTCTAGCCACCTCGCCGTGAATTTGCTGCTGGACGAAATTTTTCGTCTTTCTCCGGACCATCCGGCCCATCACTATCGCATTCATCACTGGGATAAGGAAAAACCGCAACGCGCCTTGGAATCGGCCGCGAAGCTCGGCCCCACGGCGCCCGGGATTGCTCACATGTGGCACATGCCCGGTCACATTTACTCCAAGCTTCATCGCTATGGCGACGCGGCTTGGCAGCAGGAAGCGTCTGCTCGCGTCGATCACGCGCACATGATTCGATTCCGGATCACGCCCGACAACATCGGAAATTTCGCCCACAACAACGAGTGGTTGATTCGGAATTTCAACAACCTGGGCCAAGTCGAGAAAGCGATCGACCTAGCGATGAACATGATCGAGTTGCCTCGGCTCGCCAAATTGAAGGACGGTGCCTATGACCACAGCGGCGGGAGCTGGAATCTCGGACGGCAACGGCTGCGTGACACCCTGATGCGCTTCGAGCATTGGGAACAGTTGCTGGAGCTCGGCGAGACCGATTATCTCAAAGCGGGACCCAACACGATCAACGAATCGGAATGGCATCGCGTCATGGGAATCGCCGCTTTCGAGAGCGGAAATCTGGAGCGCGGGAAGGCCTTGCTCGATGCGGCCGAGGAACAGCGCCTGGCGGTCGAAGCGGATCGAGATCGGGCGGTCACCGATGCGGAGGCGAAGAATGCCGAGAAGACCGATGCGGAGAAAAAGAAGGCGGTTGAAGCGGCCAAGAAGGAGTTTAAAAGCCGGCTGGAGGCTTGGGAAAAAACGACCAAGGAACTGGGAGTTTACGAAACGGTCCTGGTTTCGTCGCCTGACGTCGAAGCGGTGATCAAGGAGTTAGAGGCAGTGAAAACGATGGAAAAAGGCCGAAAAGCACGCCTCATCGCCAAGCTGGGCGACTCAGAAAAAGCCCTGAAGTTGGCGAAAGAGGACGTCGATTCCTCGAAAAACCAGGTTTACCCACTCGCGAATCAAGCCTGGTTGGCCTGGCAATCGGGTGAGGAGAACGTGGCGGAGTCAGCCTTCGAACAGTTACGGAAAATAGGTCATTTGGCCGACGCCTCCCATCCGGTTTTCGCCCGTCTCTCGCCACTAGCCGAGGCGATGGGGATTGAAGGCGATTGGCGCTTGGAGCAGCCACCAGCGAAGGATTTAGGCGAGCGACCGGAGTTGGATTCGCTGGGTCCATTTCGGTGGAAGCCGCCCGTCGCCCCGGACTGGACCCTCCGGAATCTCGACGGAAAGCCGGTGAATCTCGCCGACTTCAGCGGGAAACCGGTCCTGATGATTTTCTTCCTGGGGCGTGGCTGCGTCCATTGTATGGAACAGCTCAACACCTTCGCCCCGGTTCAGGAAACGTTCGCCGCTGCGGGCATCGAGATCCTCGCAGTGAGCACTGATACCCCGGCAGGTCTTCGTGAGACTCTGGCCGGAGACGAAGACGTGAAAAACCCATTTCCGTTTGTCCTGCTTTCCGATCACGACCTCGGAATCTTCAAGGACTATCGTGCCTACGACGACTTCGAGTCCATGCCTCTCCACGGCACCTACTTGATTGATGAGATCGGTCGAATTCGTTGGCAAGAAATCGGCTTCGAACCCTTCATGCACCCCGAGTTCATCCTCGAAGAGAGTCAGCGATTGCTCAGCTACGAGGATTCCTGATCGATTTTGGCACATGGCGTATTCCCGGTTCTTGACTCCTCACATCCTTGCCTCGCTAGCCATCTTTGGGCTCGCGAGCGAAGGGCTTACTCAGGAACCCCCAACCTTTCATCCGGACATTGCTCCGCTTTTCGCCGTTCACTGTGGCGACTGCCACGTTTCCGGTGGAAGCGCTCCCTTTCCCCTCTCGACATTCACGGAGATTCGCAAAAAGAGCGGCACGATTTCGAAGGTCATCGCTGATGGCTACATGCCGCCCTGGCTGCCGGATATGCCGCGAGGCACCTATCTCAACGAGCGCGGCTTGACGCCCGATCAGATCGCGAAAGTCCAAGCCTGGATCGCTGGTGGAATGCCGGAGGGAGAGAACCTGGGCGAGACACCCCCGTTGACTCGGAAAGGCTGGAACCACGGGGAGCCGGATTTGATCGTGGGAATGCCGGAACCCTTTCTGCTCCCGGCGGAGGGACCCGATATTTACCAGAACTTCGTCATTCCCGAAGCCATTGCCGGGCAAAGCTTCATCGACGCGCTGGAGTTTTCCCCGGAAGCGTCGGGAGCAGTCCACCACGCCTTTGTCCTGTTTGACGAACGTGGCGATGCGCGAAAACTGGATGCCGCGACCCCTGAAGTTGGCTTTTCGGGTATGTTCGTCGGCGAAAACGTGCACTCTCCGTCTTCGATGTTCGCCAGTTGGCAACCGGGAAGATCCGCCGCCGTCGCTCCGGAAGGCGCTCCCGTTCCCATCTCTTCGACCAGCGATGTGGTGATCCAGCTCCATCTGCGCCCCACCGGAAAACCGGAGCGCATTCAGGTCAAAGTTGGGTTCTTCCTTACCAATGAACCACCTTCCTGGCAGCCGGTGCGCCTCTTACTACGAGCGCTCGACTTCGAAATCCCGGTCGGAGCGGAACATCACGAAGTTGAGTCCTCCTACACCCTGCCCGTCACGGTCAAGGTGCTGGAAGTCAGCTCTCATCTCCATCATCGTGGGAAAAGCGTCTTGGCTTGGGCGGAGCTTCCCGACGGGAAGTCGCTGGATTTGCTCCGGATTCCGAAATGGGACTTCGATTGGCAAACATCCTATCGCTTTGCCCAGCCGGCCATTCTTCCGGCAGGGAGCACCCTCCGGATTCGCTACTCCTTCGATAATTCCGAAAACAACGCCCAGAACCCCACCCTTCCCCCGATTCCGGTTCGATACGGGCTCAGTAGTTCCGACGAAATGGCGGAGTTCTGGCTGATCGTTGATCCCGTCGCTCGATCCGAGGGACCATCGCTCTGGAAGCATTACTCAGAAGTCTACGCCCTGCCCGATGCCCTCAAATTGGCCCAAGCGCTTTGCCGGAGCGATCCTCGAAACGCAACCTTCCGCTGCGCGTTGGGGATGGCCTGGTATGCCAACGGCGATTTCGAGGAAGCCCATCGGGAACTTCTTCTCGCAGCGGGATTGTCGCCCGATGATGCGGAACCGCACAAGGCCCTCGCCTCCGTCTATCGTCGCCTGAATGACCCGCAGCGTGTTAACCAGTCCCTGCTGCGTGCGATTGCTCTGGATCCTTATGACTACCAAACGCGTAGCAACCTTGGCCTGCTTTACCTAAAAGCCCAACAATATCAGGACGCGATCAAACAACTTGAGGTCGCGCTCCGATTGGCCCCAACCAACCCCAGGATTCCTCCTCTCCTCAGAAAAGCCCGACTTGGGCAATCACAAACCCAGCGCTGACCGCAATGCCGCTCTCGGAAGGATGACTCACTTTTCTTTCGACAATTGACGACGCCTAGTTAGGGATTCAACCCATGTCACACGTCAAACTTTTCATTCCCGGACCCGTCGAGATTTCTCCGGAGACTTATGAGGCCATGTCCGCCCCAATGATCGGACATCGCAGCAAAGAGTTCCAGCAACTCTACGGCGAGATGCAGCCGAAGCTGCAACGCCTTTTTGGCACCACCCGCCCCGTTTTCCTCAGTACGTCGTCCGCCTGGGGGATCATGGAAGGAGCGATCCGCAACACGGTTCAGAAAAAAGTGCTCAATTGCTGTGGCGGCGCGTTTTCCGACAAGTGGCTCGACGTGTCCCTGCGCTGCGGGAAGGAAGCTGAAGCGTTACAGGTAGAGTGGGGTCAGGAGATTCGGCCTGAAGACGTCGATGCCAAATTGGCGACCGGAGAATTCGACGTCGTCACGCTGATCCACAACGAAACGTCAACCGGAGTGATGAACCCGTTAGCTGAAATCGCGGCGGTGGTGCGAAAATACGACGATGTGATGTTGATCGTCGATTCCGTCTCGTCTTTTTCCGTGGTTCCGATTCCGTTTGATGAATTGGGCATCGACGTGTTGCTGACCGGGAGCCAGAAGGCACTGGCGCTGCCTCCGGGTTTGGCGCTCTTTGCGCTTTCAGAGCGAGCGATGGATCGCGCAAAGAAACTCCCGGATCGTGGCTACTACTTTGATTTTGTCGAGTTTGCCAAAAATCAGGAAAAGGACATGACCCCGAGCACGCCTTGTATCCACACGATTTTTGGTCTCAGCCATCAGCTCTCGTCCATAGAAGCTGAAGGTATCGATAATCGGCATGCTCGACATTCCAAGCTCAATGACCTGGCTCACGCCTGGGTTCGGGAAAATGGCTTCGAATTTTTTGCCCCGGAAGGTTTTCGTTCAAAATCGTTAACTTGCGTGGCGAACAACCGACAAATCGACGTGGCCAAACTCCAGAAGCTCGTCCGTGAGAATCATTCCATCGCCCTCGATGGAGGTTACGGAAAGATCAAGGGAACTACCTTTCGACTCTCCAATATGGGCAACGAAACAGAAGCTACCATGCAAACGCTCTTCCACGCCTTGGATGACAGTTTGGCAAAACTCTAAACACCAATCTTGCGATGACAGAATACAGCTGGGACACCACTTTTTTAGATCTTTTCGACCGCGCGCTTGCTCGCTACAAAAGCGGCGACACCGACTTCACCGGATATTACACGGAGGATGATCAGGCTTTCCTGAAATCGATTGGTTACAAGCCCAGAGAGTTCTTCGATTTCGTCGAGGACTTTGCCGATGGCGGAGATCCTTCACCTTCGACAGCCGTCCTCATCGCGGCGGTTCGACGCGACTATTTCAAAACCATCCAGAATGGAGAATTGAGCGATCAAGAGGTCAAACCGAGCGAGTTGCCCGGCAAAGGTGAAGAGCTTGGCGGAATCCGGTGGCTCCCGCGCATCATTCGAAAAGCGGAAGGCAAACTCCGTGGTGAATTGGATCCGGATATCATGTTTTCCTGCGGTGGAGACCGCGCTTTTCTTCATCAGAACGACATTCATCCGGCGGATTTCCTCCGGGTGGTGTGGGCGGCCAAAGGTGATGCCGACTACGTGGTCAACTACGTCAAAGGGTCGTAGACGGCGCTACGCGGAATACGCTTCGAAATCGGTCCATTCCTGTTCCGTGATGAGAGCGGGAATCTTGACATCGCCGAGAGAGCATCGGTTTCGATGGCTCAGAAAGCAAAGCAATCGGTCTCGAGAAAGTTCGTCGAACTCGTGGACCTCCAGGGCTTTGAGTTGGCCGAGATCGCGAGCTTGAGCGTAATAGACGTTCTTTCTTAATTCGCGTTCGATGCGGTTCCGATCGACCTCCGAACTCATCGTTGCGACTTTATAATTTGCGACTCGTTCGCAAACTGACGCGATCAAAAATTGCCCTCCGCTGGACCGCAGCGCCGCGATCACCTCAACCTCCGACAGCTTTTCGCCAACCAAATCCGAAGTTCGGCCACTCCGCCCCACGAATCGAACGCCCCCATTTTCGCAAAGGACTTGGTCCCCCGTTGCATAGCGATAGAGGCCCCCACCGGTGGTCAGCAAAACCTCATAGATTCGGCCCGAATCCAGCT